>CAIQUS010000031.1 GCA_903875045.1 uncultured Bacteroidales bacterium | reverse complement strand
GTTCAGCATCTGATCAACTGAACTGTGCGTTTGCTTTCTTTCCCCTAATATCCCGTCCGCTTCATTAAAAAAAAGAATGGGTGTGATCTTGAAATGGTTCAATGCCGACTGATACTCTTTGAACACCCGTTTCAGGTTCTTCCTCGTAGATAAAGCTAATGCCCAGCACATGGCCGAAAGTGTCAAACAAACATCCCAGTCCGGTGCCGCTGTTTTTTTTGATCCCTGTGGTTGTCCCGGGAGCAGGATTTAACACAAATCTTGCCCCCGCGAAAGGTTCAGGTAGTTTGGCGTGGTCTTGTTAGTTGCTTGTTTGGTGCTGTTCGTTTTTGTGAACGAAATAGAAAGCGTGTGTGCGAATATACAGGCAGGTGTGTGGATGTGGGGGTTGAAAAGCTATATCCAATGGTTTACTGGTATTCATGGAGAATGGTTTTTAATTTCAGCCCTGACTCAAAAGAGGTTATAATGTAAAGGTATGCTAAAATTCTTGAAATGGGATCGGAATTTTTAAATTTTGTTGAAATGCAGATGATTTATTCAAGTCAGGGTTGGCGTCAGATTGAGTTTTGATCGGGCATAAAACAGTTAAATCAATTCATCCAACACCTGCAGAAACCTGATAATGTCAAGCGGTTTGGTCAAATATTTCCTGGCTCCGCCCGACATTAACTTCTCAACCTGATATTGTGTGGCATCAGCAGTCAGAATAACCACCGGGATCGATTTGGTTTTATCATTGGCATAAAGGTTTGCCAGTACTTCACTGCCATTTATGTCGGGTAACTCGAGATCGAGCAATATTAAACCAGGCGCATGACCAATTGCCAATTCGACGGCAGGCTTTCCGAAAATGGACGTAATTAATTGTATTTCTGGACGATGAATTTCGATTATTTCTTCAACTAATTGAGCGTTCGCGATATTGTCTTCGATGTATAAAATGGTTCTGGTTTTTGCAATCTCCGTTTTACCACTTTTTTGCACATCTTCTTTTGGATCTGTCAGTTTTTCATCTTCTCCTTTGGGATGTACCCGACTTTTCTGTTCTTCCGTAATTGGCAGGTCAATCCAAAATCTACTTCCATGGCCAACTTCACTTTCAACTCCAACTGCTCCGTTCATGGCATCCATGATTTTTTTAACGATGGAAAGCCCGAGACCGGTGCCTTCCATTTTTGTTTTTTCTGCACCGATCCGCTCGAAGGGCACAAAAAGTTTTGAGATGTCTTCCGGTGCGATACCCAACCCGGTATCCGTTACCGATATGCGAACAGAAACAACACCTGCTTCATTTTGTGGCAATATTTCGGTTTTAACGGAAATAGTGCCACCTAGCGTGTTGTATTTCACTGCATTGCTGAGCAAATTTATCAATACTTGTTTTAACAGTTTTCTGTCTGACATGACAAAAAGCCGGGTTGCGGGAGAAAGCTCATATACCAGTTTTAAATGTCGGTCGTTGGCGAGTGGTTGGAACGTGTCCATTATTTCTGTAATAATACCGCCTAACAGAACAGGCTCAGGAAAAAGTACAAGTCTCCCTGCTTCGATGCGTGAAATTTCCAGTACTTCGTCAATCAAACTGAGCAGGTGATTTCCGCTGGTTAAAATATGATTGATCCCTTTCTTTTGTTTTGGGGTGAGTTCTCCCATGTTCATCAATTGGGCAAAGCCAAGAATCGAATTCATTGGTGTACGAAGTTCATGGCTCATGCGCGAAAGGAATTCGCTTTTTGCATGGTTGGCTTTTTCGGCTTCGTTTCTTGCTTCCCTGATTTCTGCCTCAGCCCGTTTGCGTTCGGTAATATCGTGAATTACAGAGAACAAAACTTTAGTTCCCTTTACATCAATGGGTGAGGAGTGAACCTCCACTGTCCTGATTTCACCTGTGGCAAGTTTGTGAGGGAAAACAAAAAAATTGCGGTGTTGCAGAAGTGCATTTTCCATCTCCTCTTTTACCTGATCAGTTGATAGTGTGTTGAGATCGGAAATCAGGATTCTTGGGTTTTTATTGAAAGTAAATCCGTAGAACTGTTCGGCAGCTTTGTTTGCCTCAACAATGTCGCCGGTTTCAGGATCGACCAGTATCATTACAGCTGAATGGTCCCAGAACATTCGATGAAAACGCTCTTCGCTTTCGCGCAATGCTGAAATTGATTCCTTTTCCTTTGTAATATCAATGGCTATTCCGATGTAGCAGAGCAACTGGCCATCAGAATCTTTCACCGAGGATATGGCAAGCTTAACGGGAAATTTTTCTCCCCCTTTACGAACGTACGTCCACTCAGCGGTTTGATTTAATGATTTTCTCAGAATCGTCTGGAACACACCGAAATCAGAAGGAATCATTTCCCCCGGAGCCAACGACAGTTTCCTTGCTTGCATGGCAAGGTCTTCCGGATCATGAAACAGAACAGGTGTATATTTGCCAATTACCTCTTCGGCCCGGTAGCCGAGCATCTCTTCGGCGGCATTGTTGAATACCTCTATCAATCCTTCGGTTGAGGTGGATATGATGGCCAGTCCTGCATGGCTCAGAATAGCCTGCTGCAGGTTTGAAAGCTGACGCAATTCCTGCGTTCGTTCTTCCACCCGTTTTTCCAGGTGAAGGTTTGTTTCGTTTAACTCTTCAAGCGTTGCTTTCAGGGCATTTTCGGCATTTTTGCGCTCTGTGATGTCGCGGAGAATTCCTGTTATTTTTACCGGGTTGCCTTTGGCATCATAAGAAAGTACCGAAGAAATGGCAACAGGAATTATTGAACCATCTTTATTCCGCAGCGACAACTCATAATCGTTAACTCTTTTCTGCTCAATTAATTTTGAAAAATAAAGATCACGATCACCGGGATTTGCATAAATTTCTGCAAAAGATTGACCTATTATTTCATCCCGGATGAAGTGTCCTTTGGAAATTTTTTCAATCGAAGGACTAACCTCCAGCAGTGTTCCGTCCATGGAAGCCTCGAAGTATACTTCCTGCACACTTTCGAAAATACTTCGGTATTTTTCTTCGCTTTCGTGCAGGGATAATTCAGTGTTTTTGCGTTCCGAAATGTCGAAGCAATGCCCGATATATCCGACAAATTCCCCTGAGCTGTTAAAATTCGGAGTGCCCAAATCCAGTATCCACTTGTATTCACCGCTTGAATGGCGTAAACGGTATTCCATTTCAAATGGCAAGTGTTTGTCGAATGCGGATGTATAGGTTTCAAGACATCTTTGAAAATCATCAGGGTGAACCCCTTCCGCCCAGCCGTTGCCCATCTCCTGTTCAAGTGTCCGACCGGTAAATTCCAGCCATGTTTCGTTAAAATAATTACAAAGTTTATCTGTACCTGAGGTCCATAAAAGCGCCGAACCCGCATTCGCCAGATTCCGGTACTGAACTTCACTCTCCTTCAATTTATCCCCGGCCAGTTTGCGATCAGTGATATCCGTATGGGTACCGACCATTCGGGCTGGTTTTCCATCCGGGGTCCATTCTAAAACTTTGCCCCGGTCAAGGATCCATTTCCAGGAACCATCCCTGCATAATATGCGGTGCTCGGAAATATAATCCGGTGTATTACGATTAAAATGCTGCTGCAACTTGACCATGACTGCTTCAATGTCATCCGGATGAACACGGTTTTGCCATTCGCTCAGTTTTTTCTCCAAGTCGTCCGGCCCATAACCGATTATCTCCTTCCACCGGTTGGAGAAAAACACATCACCGGTAAGCAAATTCCAGTCCCAGATGCCATCGTTGCTCCCTTCAATGGCAAATTGCCAGCGATCCTCACTTTTCTTTAAGTTCTTTTCAACTTCACGTTTTTCGATAATTTTGTACAGATCATTGGCAACTGACTGTATCTGAATTATATCCAGGTCAGTGTAGTCAGATGCTTTATTGCCAACCCCAAAAACCAACATGACTTTTCCTTCTTTTACTACCGGAATACACATGGTTCTGCCAACCGGGGCATGACCTTCGGGCAGCCCTTTTTTATTGGGTGATGCAGGAAAATCATTATAAACAACCGGTTTTTTTTGTCTTATACAATCGGCCCAATTTCCTGCTCTTTCAATGGGATAATGATGGTCATGAACACTTGTACAGTTTTTCCTGGCTTCATTATTCCATGTAGTGAGGATGATTTCCAGCTGGTTGTCGCTTACCTGGTGAAAAAAACCAATTTTGCTGTCGGTAATTTTAACAGCTATGTCCAGTGCCTGGTCGTAGAGTTCTTTGTCGGAAAGAGCAGGTGCCTGTGCAAATAACCCGAGCAGCAACACATTGCGTTCAGCTTCTTTACGCAACCCCAGTTCTATGTTTTTGCGATCGGTAATATCCCTGGCATTTCCCTCAATGGCGTAAGGTTCATGGTTTTCATCAAAAACCAGGACATTGCGCTGCTCTGTCCAGATTACCTGACCGCTTTTTTTTGTCCATCTCAACTCAAGAGGCTCCCCTTTGCTGTATCTGGTTGTATTTTCGAGCAATATCCTGTCGTCGGGATGCACCAGTTTGAAACCGAGTTGAGGATCGTTGTAATGATCTTCGGGCGTATATCCTGTAATAGCCGTTGCAGAAGGGCTTACATAATCGAATTTTAATTCCGGCTTTAATAGAATCCGATAAACAAGCGTGGTGGAATTTTCGGCAAGCTGCCGGTATTTTGCCTCGCTTTGCTGCAGTGCAATCTCCACCTGCCGGCGTTCTGTCATGTCTACCGCAGTTACGAAGCATTGCTCTTCGTTTTCAAAGGAGATTCCGGTAAGGTTGACAAAAAGGGGAGAGTTGCTGTTCGTTGTCAGGATGGCTAAGCAGGTTTGTTTGGTTTTGCTGCTGAAAACAGTCCTGAGAAAGAGATTAAAGACTGCTTTGGTATCTTCTGATACAAAAATGTGGAAAAAGTTGTTTATTAAATGCAGCCGTTCTTTACCCAGCATACGTGCACCGCTGAGGTTTAATTCGATGATCTTACCTTTTTCAGACAGTGTAAAATAACCTGATGGCGCTAAATCGTATAATCCGATATATTTGTCGTTCGCAGTTTCTGCCAATGACCATGCCTGGTGAAGTTGTTCATTCTGCAATTCCAGTTCAATCTGGTGTACCTGAAGTTCGTGGATGATTTTACGATATTCAGCCCCGGCAAGGTTAGTGTCTGGTTGTGCAACCTCTGCAGGCGTTTTGAGCAACTCTTCGGCCTTTTCGCGCAGGAGTTTTAAATTGTCTTTTCTCTCCATCATCAGGTTGTTAATTGAACAGGCAAAACCAGTGTAACATGTGTTCCGTATGATTTGTCACTCGCTATTTCAATGGTCCCGTTCATTTCTTTGATGATCCGGTAACAAATCGGTAACCCGAGCCCGGTTCCCTTTCCTTCCTCCTTGGTTGTAAAAAAAGGAAGCATGATATGATGGATATCATCCTGATTGATGCCAATTCCATTATCTGAAATTTCAATAAAGATTGAACGGTTTTCCTGCCAGGATCTGACGCCAACAAACATTTTAAAATCTTCTTCAGCTTTGGTTCCCTTTTCTATAACAGCATCTTTGGCATTGGCCAGCAAATTAAGGATAACCTGCTCGAATTTATAGGTATTACCAACTATCATTGTAATATGTTGTCCAAGTTGGAGATTGAGGTCGATGTTCAGGTGCTTGAACTGTTCCATGATCATCGAAGTGGCATTTAAGATGCTTGAATTAACATTGAAGGCACTGTCGAGGTAATCATCCTGGTTGCGCGAAAAAGCTCTCACATGATCAATAATATCCCTGATACGGTGTATGTTTTCAAAAATTTTGTTGGATTTGTTTATTAGAAATCCGGCATCGGCCATTCCGGGTTTGGCAATCTCAATTAAAATTTTATCCATGACCAATGAAATGATGTTCAATGGCTGGTTGATCTCATGGGCCATGCCTGCTGCCATTTCTCCGAGCGTTGCCATGCGGTCGACATGGATCTGTTTTGCTTCCATCTCCTTACGTTGCGTAATGTCGTGGATGATGATCATGAATGATACTGGTACCCCATCGGGGTCCTGCATTAATGTGGCACTGATTTCACACTGAAACAGGGATTGGTTTCTCCTTTTGATGGTTAACCCGATATTTTGTGCAAGCCCTTCACTCAATGTCATTGCAAATAAATCCTGTAATAATTCACGCTCGTTGGCATTCACAAATTGAAAAATATTTTCACTTACCAGTTCATCCCGGGTATTGGCGCCAAACAGCTGCAGTCCGATCTCCGAAACCTCGGTAATGATTCCATTCAGGTCGAGTAACAATATCGCTTCTGGAGAAGCATGTAACATGGTTCTGTACTTTTTTTCACTTATTTTGATGGCCTGTGTTGCCTGCTTCTTATCGGTGATATCTGCCATGACAGTCAAAAAGAATTTCTGTCCCTGGCTCTCCAGTGTGACACCTGAAAAAAGGCCGTCCAACAGGTTTCCTGACTTGGTTTTGATCTGTAATTCCAAATCACTGAGAAACCCGACATCCGCCAATTCATCGGCAGCATTCTGTTGTTTTTCAGGCTGGATGAAAAGGTTCAATGCGTTTGCAGTTTTTCCGATTACCTCCGATTTTGCATAACCTGTCTTTGCCAGAAAAGCCTCATTTACATCTGTAAAATCTCCTTCAGGTATGGAAGTGATTGCCATGAGTGACGGATTGCTGTTAAAAATAGTATTGAATTTTTGCAAGGCCTCCTGTTCTTTGCTCAGGTCTTTGGATATGCCGAAAATACAATCGTTGCCATCCCATTTTCCTGTCCAGACACGGGTTTCAACCGGCAAAACCGATCCGTCCGTTCTGGCAAGGGGTAAAGGGCAGAAATCAAGTTTGCCTGCAAGCATGTCGGTAAATATCTGTACAGCTTCTGCTCTCTTTTCAACAGGATGAAGATCATGTACGTGTCTGCCCTGAAGTTCACCGTCTTTATAGCCCAGTTTGCGGTAAACCGCATCGTTTGCATAGATAATTCTACCCTGTATATTTCCGACAATAATCAGGTCGTTTATGGTCTCGAAGAATGTGCGGAAGTTGGCTTCGCTGGATTTTAATCTTTCCTCAAGTCTTTTTTCTTCGGTAATGTCCCAATTCGTGCCTATCATGCGTACAACCTTTCCGGAATCATCCCGTTGCACGTTGGCAATCGCTCTGATATGGTGAACAGAACCATTGGGCCAGCAAACCCTGAATTCGGTATCAAATTCCTTTTCACCACGTATCGCCATCCGTATTTCTGCATCACCACGTTCCATGTCGTCGGGATGAATGCCCTTTAGCCAGGCTTCGTAGGCACCACTGAAATTCTCTTTTGCAACACCGTAAATCGCAAACATCTGATCGTCCCATATCAGAATATTGTTGATGACATCAAAGTCCCAGATGCCAACGCCACCGGCTTTGGCAGCCAGGGCCAAACGCGCAGATACCCGGTTTACTTCCTGCTCTGCTTTTTTGCGATCAGTGATGTCTGTTAAAGATGTAACCCATACATCTCTTCCTTTATAGTGTATCCTCTTCCCGCATAAAACACAAGGAAATGTTGTTCCGTCTTTTCGTAATGCAACCGCCTCATAAAGTTGTTCATCGCCTGCAATCATTTTCTTCATGACCATTTCGCGGAATTCAGGTACGATCCAATCTGTTCCGTATCTGCCTGCTGCCTCTTCCATGGTATAACCAAACATCACCTCCGCAGTTTGGTTTTGCTCAATGCAAACACCATTTTCAAAAATAAAGATTGCTTCAAAAGATGCTTCTGACAAACCACGGTGCCTTTCCCCTTTGTCGAGCGCAGCTTCAGCCACAGCCATTGCATGGCAGAGTTCTGCATATTGCAATTCAAGTTCAATCTTTTGGACCTGAAGTTCGTGGCGGAGTTTAATGTTTTCAGAGCCGGTCGCAGAGATGTTGCCTGCAACTTCTGTGGATGCAACCTCTGTGCGGGTTTTTAGCAAATTTTCGGCCTTCTGACGCAGTGTAGCTGTTTCGGATTTATTTTCGTGTTTTTCCATCCTTTTTCGTGTTTTTATACAGCGGTTAAGAGCCTATATCTCACCGCGTTTATCAGAAGAGAAGTATTGGCAGGGCCTTTTCTATCTATGATTGAGAAGGTTCAACGAACTTGTTACTGGTAATTGAATTGAAATCAGATACAAACATAAGCATAAATCAACTCAAGAATACAATATGCTCCCTAAACTGCAAGTGCCGGAAAATAAGTTTGAAAAGTTGAATCTATCCTGTAGCGTCGGCTTTCGAACATTGCCGGGATGGTTCTGATGGTTGAGAATGCTCAGGTTGGGAGGAGTCGGATTTTCAGTGAAATAAATTTGTGAAAGGACCGGGGGGGGGCTCATTCATCAAAAATGCCGCTGGGAAACTTTTCGGATAGGTCGGTTCGTGCATATCGGTAAAATTCCTATTTTTGTGCAAATGTGCTTTAACAAAATTCTTTTATCATGAAAAAACTGATCATGGCGCTCTGTATCGGGCTAACCTCGTTGTTCCCCGTTGCGGCGCAAAAATCACAAACAACTCTTTCAGGCGACCTGGTGATTTTTCATGCAGGGAGTCTTTCGGTGCCGATGAAAAACATTTCCGCAGCCTTTAAAAAGGTGCACCCGGATGTAAACATCCTGCTGGAGTCGGCTGGCAGCGTTGAATCCGCCCGTAAGATCACCGACCTGAACAAACCTTGCGACATCATGGCTTCAGCCGATTACAAGGTGATCGACAACATGCTGATCCCGAAGTTCACGAATTGGAACATCAAATTTGTTTCCAATGAGATGTGCATCGTTTATTCTGAAAAATCAAGGTATGCCGGTAAGATCAATGCGCAAAACTGGTATGAAATACTTCAGAAATCTGATGTTGCATACGGACGGGCCGATCCCAATTCCGACCCTTGTGGTTATCGTTCTGTTATGACGATTCAGCTTGCAGAGAAATACTATAAAAAACCAGGCCTTGCAGGCATACTTACAGCAAAAGATCAGAACTATATGCGCCCGAAGGAGGTCGACCTGGTGGCGGTTCTTGAATCAGAGTCCGTCGATTATATTTTTCTGTACAAATCGGTGGCCATCCAGCATAAACTGAAATACCTTGAACTTCCTGCAGAGATAAACCTCAAGGATCCAAAGTTCACCGACCTCTATAACACAGCTGTTGTTCCCATCAATGGCAAGGAGCCCGGACAAAAGGTGATGATGAAAGGCGAACCCATGATTTATGGTGTCACCATGCTGACCAATGCACCAAACAAACCTGTTGCCCTTGCCTTTCTGCAGTTTATGCTTTCGAAGGATGGGGGAATAAAAATCCTCGAAAAAGACGGACAACCATCCGTTATCCCACAGTCAAATCCGAATTTTGACAAACTTCCTGCAGAGTTGAAGCAATTCTGCAAAAAATAACCATCGGTTTAATATTTCAACAGACCTGCGATCATGAAAAGAAGAATACCCATGTTTCTCATAATGGTGATGCTGATAGCTTTCAGCCAAAACATCAACGGACAAATGAACGATATGAAACAGCAATCCGGGCTGAACAGCCAGGTAGTTCCGGACCGGGCCGACCGGAATAATAATTTTTATGACAACGAGGATACCTACCGACTTCCTTTGAACCAGGTATTCATATCAGGAGAGGTAGAAAACCCGGGGCCGGTTGATTTCTCGAAACTGACGAAACGGACGGTAATTGTCAAGGAGGCACTGTTGAAAAATGATACCGGGAACAAGTTCGTGGGTGCATATCGTTACGATGGATACTCCCTGTTCGACATTCTCTGTGACAGGGTTCTGAAGAAGAAAAATGCCGCCGAATTCCGTCCGGTCATTGATTTGTTCGTTGAAATTGAAAATGCCCTTGGTGAAAAGGTTGTATTGACCTGGGGTGAGATATTTTATCCGAATAACCTCCACAATGTCATTATTGCCACGGATGTCATGCGCATCGTTCCCAGTAAAACAAAAGATTTGTGGCCATTGCCTGCAGATAGCAAACTGGTGGTGAGCCAGGACCTGATCTCTGAAAGGAACATTTCCGGGCCGGTCAAAATCACAGTCATCTCATACCCGGGAAACTATGTTGTGAACCGGGAAATGAACCCACTCGTTTCAGCAAAAGTTGAACTGTTTTCCGGGAAAGAAAAGATTGACAGTTTCAGCGAAACTCCTCCCCGCCTGCAAAGGGAGACACTCCATACCATCTTCTACGGAAAGGGGAGGGGCATCCACAGCACAGAACCGTTTTCAGGAGTGTACCTAAAGGATTACCTGGCTGAAAAGTTTCAAATCAATCGGAAAAACCTGCAAACAGGTCTGGTTATTTGTGCCGGCATCGATGGTTACCGTTCCGCCTTTTCCTTCAGTGAAATCATGAACCGCAGTGACCAGGCTGAAATCCTGCTGGTGCCTTGTCCTGACGAGAAGGATGGAGGCAGATTCCGAATCTTCCCATCCTGTGATTTTTTCTCCGACCGTGCGGTAAAGGCACTTTCAGAGATACGGGTAATCAATCAATAAAAAGCGAAAAGCGAAAAGCGAAAAGTGATGAACAGGTTCTCCTACATACAGTTAGCGTTTCTCGTGCTTGGCTCATTGGTGCTGCTTTTCATCCTGGCGCCACTCACAGGGATGTTTCTGAATACAACGGCCGGACAGGTATTTGAGACGGCCAAAGAACAGGAGGTAAGGAAGAGCATCTGGCTTACCATTTATACATCACTGGCAGGCACCCTCGTATTTTCGCTTGCAGCCATTCCGCTTGCATACCTGCTGGCCAGGAAACAGTTTCCAATGAAAAAGCTGGTCACCGGGATCATCGACCTGCCAGTGGTGATTCCCCATTCTGCAGCGGGGATCGCTTTGCTTGGTTTTGTTTCCCGCGAGTCAGTTCTTGGTAAAATGGGGTCGGCTGTCGGCCTCAATTTTGTTGGCCACCCCGCCGGAATTGCCATTGCAATGGCTTTTGTCAGCATCCCTTACCTGATCAATGCCTCGAGGGATGGATTTGCCGGGGTTCCGGAGAGACTTGAAAAGGCTGCCCTGACACTGGGGGCATCACCCTTCAGGGTATTTTTCACGATCTCGCTTCCTCTCGCATGGAGAAATATCTTGTCCGGGCTTATTCTGATGTTCGCCCGCGGAATGAGCGAATTCGGAGCTGTGATTGTGGTTGCCTATCATCCGATGATTACCCCGGTGCTGATCTATGAGCGGTTCGGGGCTTTTGGGCTGAAATATGCCCGGCCTGTGTCGGTGTTGTTTATCCTGATTTCCCTGGCATTGTTTATTGTATTGAGGTGGGTGGCGAAGGAAAAAAATAGTGAAATAGTGAAATAGTGAAATAGAGAAATGGCGAAATAGAGAAATGGCGAAATGGTGAAATGGCGAAAAAATAAAAGATGCTGGAACTGAAAAATATCTCGAAGGGTTTTGTTGATTTTTGCCTGAGGGATGTCTCTTTTGTGGTTGAACGGGGTGATTATTTCATCCTGCTTGGCGAATCGGGTGCGGGAAAATCAATGGTTCTTGAGTCTGTTGCAGGGTTGGTTAAAGTTGATTCAGGGGAAATTCTTCTGAACGGCCGGGATATCACAAAAGAAATAATCCAGAAACGCAAGATCGGCATGGTATTCCAGGATCACGCAATTTTTCCCCATCTCAGTGTGGAAGAAAATATTGCTTATTCACTGCATGGCACAAAATTCACCAGAGAGGAGAAACGTGAAAAGGTGAAGGCAATCGCGAATGAACTCGGGATAGGTGAACTGCTTGCGCGAAAACCAGCGACGTTGTCGGGAGGTGAACTTCAGCGTGTGGCCCTGGGGCGGACCCTTATTCAGCAACCTGCCATTCTGCTGCTTGATGAGCCCCTTTCGTCACTCGATACCAGGCTTAAAAGCGATCTCCGCCGTTTGCTCAGGGCTATTCACCGTAAAGGGCAAACGATCCTGCATGTCACACACGATTACGAGGAGGCCATTTCACTTGGAACAAAAATAGCTGTCATCCACCAGGGAACAATCGTTCAGTCAGGTTCACCACTTGAAGTATTCAACCACCCAAAATCAGAATTTGTCGCCCACTTTACCGGAGCAAAAAATTTCTTTCCTGCAAAACTTGTAACAGATAATCAGGGTAAATTTGCCTGTATCCATGAAAGTATTCAGGTCAGAATTGTAACGGATCTTCCAGATGGAGATGGTTTTATTCTCATCCGGGGGGAGGATATCCTTTTGTCGGTCTTACCAGCAGAGACAAGTGCCACCAATAATTTCACGGGTAAAGTTACAGAGATCGTGCTGAATACCTTCGGAGTTGATGTGACGATAGATGCCGGAATTGAACTTCATGTCCTGATTACCCGGGAATCGCTTGAAAAACTGGGACTCGAGACAGGAAAAACCTGCTGGGTGCATTTTAAGGCAAGTGCTGGGAGGTTTATAGGGAAATAGCGAAATAGCGAAATAGCGAAATGGTGAAATAGCGAAATGGTGAAATGGTGAAACAGGGAACTTGTGTCCAGTGAGCATATTTAATCTGGTGTTCAAGGATGTTAAAAGGGCTGCCGGAAAATGCAGAAAAGAAGATCTCACCACAGTTTCCGGCACCCCTTGATCGTTAGCTGATAAAGCTGTTAGGATGCGAACACAATCGCTATCACTAAAAGCTGTATGATTTTAATTTGATATACGCCTGGTTCATCTCCAACTCACCGCTTAGGTACATCTCATTGATGGCAAGCCAACCTGACAAGTCGTAAAAGAACCTGGAAGCGTCGATTTTTCCCTCCTTCAGCAAAGTTGCGAGATACATGTTGAAATCAGTGGCAACAATGCCGGTGCGGATCTCCTCAAGAGAGGCCTGCGATAATTTGCACTGCTCGTAAAGGCCCGAAACCTCATAGTATAAACCATTGCGGTACTCTTCCCATTGAAGGCCGATCAACCGTTCTTCACTCCGGGTCCTTTTCACGGTGTTGACATTCTCCCACAATGGAATACTCATCCCGAGATGAAGCCCTTTCAAATCCTGATACAACGTACTCTCAGAGTAATACCCGGCTTCAAACTTTGGCAACCATTTGCTTTTGGCCAGTTTCACCTCCTTTTCACGGATAAACTGCTGACCTTTGATGAAGTTCAGGTCAGGGTTTCGTGCAAGGATCCTGTTAATCACTGTATCGAGGACAGGCAATGACTCCAGGGCCGGATAGGTAGTATCAGTTACGGCAATCTGAATACCACCATTCAGTCCTGTAAGCTGCATCGTCAGGGTTTGTTTCCGGATTTCATTCTTTCTGATCTTGACCAGCAGGACAGACTCAAGCCATTTTTTCTGTGAATATTCCACAGCATCAATGGCACCAAGATCAAATTTGGTTTTGAGACCGGAAACAAACCGGGAGGTCGTGTTCTGCAATTGCTTCAACAAAATCGCGTACTTGTTCACAAAAACAAGTTCGGTATAGAGTTCCGCCGCCTGCCGGAGAATGTCCTGCTTCCTGCTCAACAGCCTGAATTGGTTGGCATCGCCATGAAGATTTGCTATTTTGTTCTGCAGGATATACACCGACGGAAAATCGAATGCCTGGGTCACGCCGAAGTCGGTTTTGTTGCCGAGGTCGGTTGGTTTCCCGGTCATGTAGTTATACTCAATCGTCGGGTTAGGAAGATATATCCCGGTCTTCTGACGGATATTATCAGCCTCAACCTGGCCCTGGGATGTTTTCAGCGATTTGTTATTCCGGGCAATGTTCTCCAGCAGCTTGTCCATCTGAGGTTGCGCCATCACCGTTCGGTACAGGAACATTGTGACCATTAAAATTGTTACGCTACGCATGGCTTTCTCTCCTGTTAATTAAAATGTAAACAATAGGGATGATAAAAAGGTTCAGCAGGGTGGAAGAAAAGAGCCCTCCAAGAATTACCTTGGCCATCGGACTTTGAATCTCGTTTCCCTGGGCATTGAAAGCCATCGCCATGGGGATCAGCGCAAGTCCGGCTGTCAGCGCCGTCATCATGATCGGGCTGAGCCGCTGCACAGAGCCTAGTAAAACCCTCTTTTTCAAAGCCATTCCTTTTTCCTTTAACCTCTCATAATTGGAAACCAGCAATATCCCATTTCGTGTGGCAATACCAATCAGGGTGATAAACCCGATCAGGGAAGGAATATTGAGGATGCTGCCGTTCAAGTAAACTGCGGCTATTCCTCCGATCAGCGCCAATGGGAGGTTGATCAGGATGGTCAGGGAGAGTTTTGCATTTTTGAACTCCTGGTTTAACAGTAAAAATATGAGTATGACCGACAGGATGGAAGCAAACAGAATGATTTTCGAGGCGGCGGTAGCGCTTTCGAATTTTCCTGAATACTCAACCGTATACCCTGCCGGAACTTTCACCTTCTCACCAACTGTTTTTTTAATGTCGGATACGGATGACTCGAGATCACGCTCAGCGATGTTCACCGAAACAACCGTTTTTCGCATCAGGTTCTCGCGGCTGATTGTGTTGGGGGTCGTCGTCGAACGGATATCGCAAATCTGTGCCAGGGGGATCTTTTCTCCCTTCTGATTGTCAACCGTGATCTCTCCCAGTTTTTCAATCTCATTACGGACGCTTGCCGGATATCTCAGCACAAGATCGAATTTTCCGACCTTTTCGTAGATTTCACCGATCTTTTTCCCGGCAATGGCAATATCCACGGCATCGTGAAAATTTTTCATGGGAACTCCAACCTGGCTCATCACCTCCCTTTTGGGGATGATCTGAACCTGGGGCACTGCAGTCATCTGCTCGGGCGACACATCTACCACACCGGGAATTCCCCTGATGGCGTTTGCAACACTGTTGCCAAGGTCGAGCAGTATTGCATTGTCCGGCCCGAAGACCTTGATCGCAATGTTTGCACGGGTACCCGAAAGCATGTGGTCGATGCGATGGCCCAGGGGTTGTCCGACAATTACATTGACGCCACGGATGGAGGCCATTTTTTGTCTGACATCCTTCATGAACTCATCCCTGCTGCGTTTCTCCAGCACAAACGGACAATCGATTTCCGCACCATTCACACTCTGGGCATGCTCGTCCAGTTCACTTCTCCCCGTTTTGCGAGAAGTGCTTTTTACCTCGGGGATCGACAGCATGATTGTTTCCACCTGGTTCCCGATCTTATTCGACTCTTCGAGGGATATCCCGGGCATCGTTACAACGGTCAGCGTGAGCGATCCTTCATTGAATTCCGGGAGAAAACTACGCCCGAAAGTAGTGTATAGCAATGCTGCCCCAATCAGAACAGCGCCTGTCATCCAAAGTACCTTTTTGGTATTTCCCATCACCCAGTAAAGCGATATCTGGTAATATTTATTCAGAAATGCGACTGTGCGGCTTTCGGCTTTCTGCTTACCGAGCATCTTTTGATTGGTAAGCAGATAGCTGCAAAGTACCGGCGTTAAGGTGATTGCAACCAAGAGTGAGGAGGCCAGGGCAACGATAAATGAAATTCCCAATGGTTTCAGCATCCTGCCTTCCATTCCGCCAAGGAAAAACAAGGGGATGAAGGAGATGATAATAATGGCTGTGGCATTGACAATTGAACTGCGGATTTCACCTGAAGCCTGATAGATTACCTCCATGGAGGACTTTCGGTTTTCGGACATAAGCTTATTGTTTTCCTTCAACCGCCTGAATACAATATCCACGAAGATAATGGCATCATCAACCAGGGCGCCGATCGCAATGGCCATACCGCCAAGGCTCATCGTATTGATGGTATAGCCCATCAGCCTGATAATGATCACCGTGATCAGCAGTGAGATAGGGATGGCAAGAACCGAAATGATCGTAGTCCTGAAATTCAGCAGGAAGACAATCAGGATGATCACCACGAACAATGCACCTTCAATCAATGAATTCTGAACATTCTTCACAGATGATTCAATGAAATCGGATTGCCTGAAAATTTGGGTGTTCACCTTCACATCACCGGGAAGGTCCTTGCGGATCTGGTCCATGGTGACATCAATGCGATGAGTCAGATCGACTGTGTTAATATCCGGCTGCTTGGTTATCGACAATAAAACTGCCGGTGTGCCATTCAGCGAGCCATCTCCGAGTTTGGGAGCGGCAACAGTTTTAATACTGGCTACATCCTTGATACGGATAACGGTATCTCCCCTGGATTTTACAACGGTTGCGCCAAGATCATCAAGATTTCCTGACCTGCCGATTCCGGTAACAACGTATTCATTACCATACTGATTAATAATCCCGCCGGGGGCATTGGCATTGATGTCATCACAGGCCCTGTAAAGTTCTTCAAGAGTGACCCCGTAGAAAAACATCATGGCCGGATCGGCTTCAACCTGGTATTGTTTCAGTTCGCCCCCGATCACCGTGACCTGGGCAATCCCGCCAAGACCCAGCAAGGCAGGTCGCAATTTCCAGTCGGCAAGGCTTCGGAGAGCCATCGGACTGGTTGAATCTGAAGTAAGGCTGATAAACATGATTTCACCCATGATGGAGGATTGTGGTGCAATAGTTGGTTCACCAACCCCCTCAGGCAAAACCGCCTTAATGGTGATAAGTTTCTCTCCAACCACCTGTCGGGCCCTGAAAAGGTCGGTACCCCAATCGAATTCTACAAATACGATTGAGAAACCAGTGGATGAAGATGAACGGATCCGGCGTACACTCATCGATCCGTTCATGGCCGATTCGATCGGGAAGGTGACCAGCTTTTCAACCTCCTCAGAAGCCATTCCATGAGCTTCTGTCATCACTACAACTGTAGGAGCAGTAAAATCGGGAAAAACATCGATGTCCATTTTATTGGATACAAAGATGCCTGCCACAATTAACGCCGTAAAAACCAGAATCATCAGCAGACGATTCTGCAATGAAAATTGAACTATTCTATTCAGCATGTTTCGATCTCCTTTCTTTTAGCATCAGTGCACATGACCATGTGAAGGAATAGCGCCCGACATCGAGGCAAGTTTGACCAGCATGGCGCCCTTCACAACAACATATTCATCTTTGTCAAGTCCGCTTGTAATGCTTACTCTCAGACCGTCAGATGTTGAGATATTCACGCGTCTTTTTTCAAATGATTCTCCTGTTTTTTCAAGGAAGATATAGTAGTTTCCCTGTTCTTCAACGATAGCAGAAGCTGGAACCGTGATCGTTTTATCATTTTTGTCATACCACAGGTAGACTGTTCCTATTGAGCCGGGGGTCAGGTCGGTATTGGACTCAATCTCAAATCTGACAGGAATCTGCCCAAGAGTCTGAACATTCGTACTTCCTGAGATCATCCTTCCGTTGCATTGACTGATCTGGTAGGCCTTGTTGGAAGCTGTCATGATCACTCCATCCGAAATATTCGGGATGATGCCACTGTACTTTGACGATACCATCGTTTCAAGTAGAACCGGTGAATTTGATATGATCTCGGCAACAGGCATTCCGGACTCCACCTTTGACCCGTTATTCACCAGAAGCCGGGTCAACTGACCGGTTACCGGAGCATAAATCTCAAAGCCGTCACCCCTGATGTTCTCTTTCAAAATGTCATACTCTTTTTTTGACTTCAGGTAAGCGGCTTCCGAAGCTTCAAACTCAGGACGGGAAACAAGGTTGCTCTTCAGCAGGATGGTATTCCGGTCATAATCCATCTTGCTTTTCTCAAAATTCTCTTTTGCGGTAAGTACCATTGTTTCCGGATTGCCTTCCGAAAGTCCTTGTCCGGTAACCGAAGCAACGAGGGCGGCTTTTTCAATCCGGATGCCGGGATTGATCGATTTACCAAAAGTAACAACACCCGAATTTTTGGCAATGACCAGGGTACTGCCCGAAGCAGTGGGGCTGATTTTACCGGCCGTACGGATTACACCGTGAAAAGGCATCTCCTGTACTTTTTCAATACCGAAATCTGTTTTCCAGGCTTGTTCCTTCAGGAATACAATGGAGCCACCGGAAAATGGTTTTGCACCGGCAATAGCTTTTTCCTGGTCGGCAAACACTTCCACTCCCCGGATCAGAAAGGTGTCTACGCTTGAATTGTTGGCAAAGAGAAACAGAAGGTCAAACTTTCCAGTCGCTTCCGGGGTTAGTGTTGCCCTGTAAATCCCCGGATTTTCAGAAACCCCGACAGGTTTGCTATCTATTTTCCGGTTCCCTGTTAAGACAACGGTCATTTGACCCGTCGTCATGGGTTTGTAATTGCTTAGCGCCGTCACATGGGTGCCGAATCTCGAAGACTGGCCTTTGATCAATGGATCAAATTCCACAAATAGCTCATAATTGTTAGTGAATATAGTATGCGACTCTGCCAGTAGCTCCCTGGCATGTTCCTCGGTCTTGGGGGCTGAACAGGAGTACATAAATATAACGGCCCATAAAAAAATGAATCTTTTCATGTCGAAAAAATTAAATGTAAATAATAAGAAAATTGAAGGAAATGTAAGGTTTCAGGCTACGGGAGGCGCTCGAAGACCGCAGGAGAGGGCTATTCCCTCAATGATCGGGATAACAAATTGGTTTACAAAAAGGGGCTTTTTGTATAGTTCCGGGGGATTAAATTCAGGTTTGTCAGGTAAGATTGCCGGAATTAATGCGATTTGATTGAATGGCCTTGCTTGTTGGTACTGAAAATGGATTATTTCCGATGAGGAAGAAGCCGGATGAGCTGTGTGGAAATTTTCAAAATAATGAATATGATCATTATCTGCATGGTGATCTGGATTCACCGTCACGCACGCTTCCACTCCAACAGCGTGATGATGGGGTATCAGATCGTGCCACAGCAATAATGCGTATGAGAATAATAGAAAAAATGCTATTTTATTTCTTGTGGGCAATTCAACGGTGTTTATGCAAAGTTATTTTTTTTTACAAAGCCAGGGTTTAATCCTTCAAATAAATATTCGTCTGAATCATTTTTAGATTTTCACACCGGAATTGTAAACCTGAACAATGATCCACCCTCCTTGTTTGATTCGACCCAAATCCGTCCTCCATGCAATTCCACTATTTTTTTACAGAGTGCAAGGCCAATACCTGTTCCTTCAAATTCATCATGTTTTACCATCCTGCGGAATATGATGAAAACCTTCTCTCTGTCTTGTTCTCTGATGCCAATACCATTGTCTTCCACGGTAAAAACCCATTCTTTTTTCCGGATTTCCGCTGAAATTATTATTTGAGGACAAATTGACGTATTTCTGAACTTGATTGCATTGCTTATCAGGTTCATGAACAAGCACCTCAATTCTGCGTGAGAACCATTGATGGTGGGCAGTTTCTGTATCGATACACTTGTATGGGTTGCTATTATTGTATCATTCACTTCAGCCAGAACCTCAAGAACAACTATATTACAATCAATATCGGTTCTTACACTATCTTTACCCAATAAGGAGTAATCGAGTATGTCTTTTAACATCAATCTCATGCGGATTGCCGAGCGGTGAATAAAATCAATACTTTTATTACAGGTTTCATCTAATTTTCCGGCATATTCATCATGAAGAAGATTTGTAAAGTTGCTGAGCGTCATGAGTGGTTCCGAAAGGTCATGAGAGGTTATATATGTAAACTGTTCTATTTCCTTGAGATGAAATTCGAGTTTTATATTACTTTCTTCGAGTTGCCTGGTTCGGTCTTTAACACGAAGGTCAAGGGTCTCATTAAGTTTACAAATGGCTTCATCCGCTTGTTTGCGTTTGGTGATATCCATTACATGGGAGATAAAGTACATTGGCTCACCGGCAGCATTTCGAATCAATGAACTTGATACCTGCCCGTAAACACGGTATCCCTGTTTATGAAGATATACTTTTTCAAATTCGGTATGATCGACATTCCCAGCCTCAGCCTCCCGGATAAATTTCAGACTGACACTCCGGTATTCAGGATCAGCAATATCGTTGACGGACATGCCTTCGAATTCCACCTTGTCATATCCAAACATCCTGGTCATCTGCTCGTTAACTTTCATAAGTCTGCCTTCCAGATCGACAAGGCACATGCCAATATTTGCATTGTCGAAGGCAAGGTGGAAAAGTTCCTCGCTCTCTCGCAGTTCTTTCTCTATCAGTTTTTGCCTTGTGATATCATGAACAACTGTATAACGGTATTTGATATCCTGCACATAGATATTTTCTGCTGACATCAATACCTGTTTGATATCTCCGTTCTTTGATTTTAAATTGGCTTCTATATTTGTTATTTTACCACTATGGTCGGAAAGCGTCGTGATGGCATTAACTGTTTCTGAGGATAAAATGGCTAAATCTGTTGCAGTCTTGCCAATTACCTCATTCTTATCAAATCCGAACAAAGCATAAAATGCATCATTTACTTCAATGTATTTGTGGTTTTCCAGATCAGTTAAACAACAGGCCGAGGGGTTGAGGTGAAATAGTTTCGAAAACTTTTCTTCCGATAGTCTTACCTGCGAAATATCCTTGGAAACACCAAACAGGACTGGTTTTTCATCCCAAGAACCCCTGGAAACTCTTGTTTCAACAGGAATGGCGACCCCGGATTTTGTTAAAATCGGGACAGGACAAAATGCTGCAAGTCCCTGTAACATTTCGCCAACGATACGGCCTGCTTCATCGCGGCGTTCTGCAGGATGAACCATAAGGACTGATTTTCCTAAGAGCTCCTCACATGAATAGCCAAGACGATCAACAACTGTCGCATTTGTATGAATTATATTGCCATGAAGATCGAGAACCCAGAGAAAGTCATCAATTGTGTCAAAAAAAGTATCATAATTCCGGCGTGTCTGCTGCAATAAATTCTCTGCCTGCTTGCGTTCTGTGATGTCACGATGAAATCCAAGTATACATTTTTCACCATCAATCGTTACTTGATTTGCCGTTACTTCAAGGGAAATCGTATTGCCTTCCTTACAAAAATGCTCCACCTCGAAAGTTGCCAATTCTCCAGCCATCACTTGTTGCGTACGCTTGGGTATCAGTCGACTGCCTTCAGGTGTTTCAAGGTCTTGAATGTTCATTGTCTTTATTTCATCAACGGTGAATCCATGCATTCTTGCAAAAGAATCATTTACCGCAATTATTTTGCCATCGATGGTCATTTGAAATATTCCGTCAATGGCACATTCAAACAAAGCCCGGTACTTTTCTTCGCTATCTTTCAATGCTTTTTCCATCTGTTTGCGGTCGGTGATGTCAGCCACAATCAAAATGCATTTTTCTTCATTTCCGGAAACAATGCCGGTAATGAGGATATGTACTGGCAGAATTGTATCCGGGACTAACGCTACTTCACAGCTTTCTTTTGTTTTACTGTTGAAAACCCTGGCTAAAAAACGATTGAAGATTGGTTTTGTATCATCGGAAACAAAAAAGCCAAACAGGCTGTTTATCAAACGCTGACGATCTATGCCAAGAATTATTGATGCACTGTAGTTTGAATCAATGATTACACCCTGGTTGGAAAGCGTAAGAAACCCAACTGGTGCAAAATCATAAAATTCAGCATATTTTTTCCTGTCTTTTTCGGCCTGCTCTTTTGCAAGAATAAGATCATTATTCTGCATCCCCAACTCAATCTGATGCACCTGTAATTCATGAATAAGTTTCTTGGCATCTGATTCGGATCGGTTGATGGATTTATGGGTTGATGGGTTGTCAAGCATCAGCCTCAGGAGGTTTTCTGCCTTTTGGCGCAGTATTTTGGATATGGAATCTTTCCGGGTGTTTTTCATGAACTGCCGTTTATTTTAGCAATGCTGTTTATGGTTGCTCGCCAGGCGATTTCTCAACTTGTTTGAAAATTGGAGGTTTTCTAAAAGAAAAATATTAGCAATGAACAATTTTGTCTGCGATTAAGAATTATTTAAGAGCTTATAACCGGTAATTGTTGTGAAGTCAGATACAAACTTACATATAAACCCAAGATAAAGCAAAAAACAAATAATTCGTCGCCTCCGTGTGAAAATGTGTGAATTATGTAAGAAAATTGAAAAGTAATGTAACATATATAGGAGAAAAGGTGTGCAGCTTTGCAGATGAATTAGTCAGCATTGAAAGAATGTTCACCCCAAATGCCATCCCATGAAATTATTACTGACAAATACCAATGAAAAAAGTAAAGAATGGTAACATCCCGCCTGCATTGACTACAGGGAAGCAGATTGAAGAAGCACTGCCGGAACAAAAGCCGCGGATCGGATTTCCCTTTCAAAAAAGGGAAAAAGAGAACCGGGCGGATGAACTGATACTTGCCAACAAAGAACTTGCCTTTCAAAACAGGGAAAAGGAAAAGCGGGCTGATGAACTGATGCTGGCCAATAAAGAACTTGCCTTTCAAAACCAGGAGAAAGAAAAACGGGCCGAAGAGTTGATCATTGCGAATAAGGAGCTTGCTTTTCAAAATCTGGAGAAAGAAAAAAGGGCTGAAGAATTGATCATTGCTAACAAAGAGCTGGCTTTCCAGAACAGGGAAAAAGAAAAACGCGCAGATGAGTTGATCATTGCCAATAAAGAACTTGCCTATCAAAACAAGGAAAAGGAAAAACGGGCGGAAGAGTTAAGCATTGCAAACAGAAAGCTCGCCATTCAAAACCAGGAGAAAGAAAAAAGGGCGAAAGAGTTGATCATTGCCAACAAAGAGCTTGCCTTTCAGAACAGGGAAAAGGAGAAACGGGCCGACGAACTGATCATTGCCAACAAGGAGCTTGCTTTTCAAAACAGGGAAAAAGAAAAACGTGCGGATGAACTGAATGTTGCCGATAAAGAACTTGATTACCAAAACGAAGAAAAAGAGAAACGGGCAGCCGAGTTGGTCATTGTAAACAAAGAACTTGTTTTTCAAAATGAAGAAAAGGAGAAACAGAAGGCAGAAAATAAAGAACTCGAGGCATTCAGCTACTCGGTCTCCCACGATTTGCGGGCTCCGTTGAGACATATCGGAGGGTTTGTCAACCTGCTGATTAAAAACAATTCATCTCAGCTTGATGAGAAAGGGTTAAGGTATTTGAACATCATTTCAGAATCATACTGTGAGATGGGGAACCTGATCGATGCCTTGCTGAACTTTTCAAGATTAAGCAGAACAGAACTTCAACGCACAAAAATCAATTCCAACAACCTCGTGAACCAGGTGTTAAAAACGTTCAGTGTAGATGCAGATGGCAGAAATATAGAAATAAACATCCAAAAATTGCCCGATGTGAAAGGTGATGAAACGTTGATCAGTCAGGTATGGGTTAACCTAATCTCCAATGCGATCAAATATTCACGGAACAAGGAAAAATCCGTGATTAATATTGGCAGTAACATGGACAACAATAAAACCATTTTTTTTGTTCAGGATAATGGGGCCGGTTTTGACATGAAATACGCCAATAAGCTTTTCGGTGTTTTCCAAAGATTGCATAAAGCCAGGGAGTTTGAAGGGATTGGGATCGGACTTGCCAATGTGAACAGGATCATCGTTCGCCATGGCGGAGAATGTTGGGCAGAAGGTGAAGTTGACAAGGGTGCCACCTTTTTCTTTAGTATACCGAATTAAAATATCAATCATGAATAAGGAGGTGAAAAAAATCCTGATCGTTGACGATAGTCCCAAGGATGTAGAACTTGCCATTGCGGCACTTTCCGAAAAAAACCTGGCCAATGAAGTTGTGGTGACGGAAGACGGTGTGGAGGCCCTGGACTATCTCTTTAAACGGGGCAAATTTGCCGGATTTGACAATGGTAATCCGGTTGTAATTCTGTTAGACATCAAAATGCCCAGGATGAATGGCATAGAGGTGCTCAGGCACATCCGCTCCGATGAAAGGTTCAAATATATTCCGGTCGTCATTTTTACCTCATCCCGCGAAGAGCGGGATTTGGTTGACAGTTACAAACTGGGAGCCAACTCTTATGTGGTTAAACCTGTTGACATTATTCAATTTATTGAGGCAATAAAAGATTTGGGGCAATACTGGGCTGTCACGAATCAGCCTGCACCTGCAAGCACACAGCAGGACTGATATTCTACATTATTTATTCTTGTTATTCCTGCACTGATGAACAAAATGACAAAAATTCTTCACCTCGAGGATTCATTAAAGGATTCTGAACTTATACGTACAATAATTGAAGATGGAGAATTCAGACACAAATATTTTCTGGCTGAGGATGAAAAGGATTTCATCAGGATCCTGAAAACTGAAAAGATCAATATCATTTTATCCGATTACCTCCTGCCCGGATACAATGGTAATCAGGCGCTCAAGGTGGCAAGAGAACAATATTCGCACATGCCTTTTATTTTCGTATCAGGAGCGATGGGAGAAGATGCCGCAATAAATTCCATGTTAAACGGTGCCACAGATTACGTACTGAAAAATAAACTTGAACGGTTGGTGCCTGCCATGAAAAGGGCTATGAGGGAACATGACCTTGATCTGAAGCGCGAATTGGCCGTAGCACAATTATTTGTTGCAAACAAGGAACTTAATTTACAAAACGAAGAAAAAAAACAACGTACAGTGGAATTATTGCTTGCAAATAATGAACTGCTTAAGGAAAAGGAAAAGTTCAGGATACTGGTCGATTCTTCACCCATTGCGATGCTGCTCATTAACAGGGATGGCAATATCATTCTTGTCAATGATAAGGCAGAGAAGCTCTTTCAGTATGACCGGACTGAATTGATAGGCAATAAACTTGAAATCCTGATACCTGAACGATTCCACCAGAAACACCGGACACAAAGGACAAGCTTTTTTAATAGCAACGTGATGCATTATGCTGATTCAAAAAAGGAATTCAAGGGAATAAAAAAGAACAATTCTGAAATATTTGTGGAGATCAGTCTCAATTCTATTGACACGCAGGAGGGGCAGATGATCATGGCTTCCATTATTGATATTACCCAACGAAAAATCCATGAAGCCAATTTTATTAAACAATTGGAACTCGAGATCAAAAATAAAGAACTTGAGCGATTCGCCTATATAGCCTCCCATGACCTGCAGGAACCTCTTCGCACCGTTTCAAATTATATCCAGATACTTGAGGAGGATTATGCCGGACTGCTTGATGACAATGCATACAAACATTTCCAGACAATCAATGGTGCCACGAAAAGAATGAGCCTGCTGATAAAATCACTGCTCGATTTTTCACGGCTGGGCCAAAACAGTAAGCTGGTACTGGTTGATTGTAAAAAACTGATCAACAACGTGATGGCTGATCTTGATCATCTGATCAGAACGTCAAATGCTGAAATTGTTGTATCAGATATGCCTACATTGAATGTATACGAAACAGAATTGTGTGAAGTGTTTCAAAATCTGATCACGAACGCCATTAAATTCCGGAAAAAGGATACCGACCCGAAAATACAAATCTGTTCAGAAAGAGTCAATGGCACCTGGAGATTTTCCATTACCGACAATGGGATGGGCATCGCTCCGGCCCATTTTGAAGATGTTTTTGTTATTTTTAAGCGGTTGCACAGCCAGAAAGAAGGGTATGATGGAAATGGCATCGGTTTGGCCAACTGCAAGAAAATAGTGCTGATGCATCACGGAGAGATCTGGATCGAATCAAAACCAGGCGTGGGAACCACTTTCTACTTTACAATCCCTGATTTATCAGTCTGAGGGAGGAATCTTCATTCTATTGTAAAACAAGACACAATATCTTCCGGTTGAACAATTTTAACCCGAACGTTTTTCGGATAGAATATATTATCTTTACAATGCGTAAAACCTAACGATTGTTACCATGCGGACAACTTTCTTTAAATGCCGGCTCTTGTGCTTTTTTCTTTTTTTCCTCACTGGTATTAATCCATTAAGCGCTCCTGCGCAGAATTTCCCCCCTCTCACGGTGGAGATCGATGACTCCGCAGCCACTCAGGGCTATTATTTCCTGACCCCTTATACCAGTGCATTTGTAAGCAATTACGATCATGCACAGTTGATACTGGACAAATTTGGCCGGATCATATTCTACCGGATTGTTCCGAAAGTATTGAATCAAACGCCAACCATCGACTTCAAACTTCAGCCCAATGGATGGATGAGCTACTTTAATACCAACCGGGGAAAGCATTTTATCATGGACAGCACCTTTACCGTAATTGATTCAATCCAATGCGCCAATGGTTTTGACACAGACCAGCATGACCTGCAAATTCTTCCGGGCAACCATTATCTTTTGTTTGGTACTGAAACACGGGTCATGAATCTTACATCATACCATTATTTCGGAGTAAACCACACTGCCCCGGGCGGGGCAAATGCCCAGGTGTTCGGTGTTGTTATTCAGGAATTTGATGAAAATAAGCAACTCATTTGGGAGTGGAAGTCTCACGATCATTACCAGTTCGACGACGTTGATCCGGTGTGGCTTCTCAATCCGAACAAGGTAGACTGGACACATGCCAATTCGGTTGAAAAGGATCAGGATGGCAACATCATGGTTTCATTGAGGCATTTCAATGAGATCACAAAAATAGATTATTCCAGTGGAGATATCCTCTGGAGGCTCGGGGGTAAACGGAATCAGTTTACTTTCCCGAATGATCCAATCCGGTTTACAGGCCAGCATGATATACGGAGGGTCAGTGAAACCTCGGTTTCAATATTCGACAATGGTCAATATACGACTCCCCGGATGAGCAGGGCCCTGGAATATGATTTGGATGAGACCAACAAAGTTGCCACCCTTGCCTGGGAGTATATTTATGACAGTTCGATGTTCAGTAACGCCTGTGGAAGCCATCAGTATATTGAAAATGGCAACCACCTGGTCGATTTTGGATTTACGAACGGTGGTAATTTCCCATGGATGGTTGTTGTCAAACCCGATCAATCAAAAATACTTGAAGTTAGTTACCCTGCAGGCTATATCAGTTATCGGGCATTCAATTATCTCACCCTTCCCTGGCAGTTAAACCGTCCGAGGGTAAGTTGCCAAAAAATCGGATCAGAATATTACCTGGTTGCAGAACCGGGACAATCAGAATACCGCTGGTCGACCGGGGAAACATCCTCCGCCATTCAAGTTAATAATACCGGCGAATACTGGGTATTCGTGCCCTACGGTTCCGGATATTTAAGTTCGGAGCGTATAGTCGTTACCGATGTTACGAACCCATGCCTTTACCTGGGATCCCCGTCTGAAGAAGCAACCAACGATATCTCGATCAGAACCATACCCAATCCCGCAACCGACCACACCCGGGTTTTGTTTCACTTACCTTACGGTTCTCAAGTCAGTATGTCCCTGAGTTCCATAGAAGGGGTTAAAGTACTTCAACAGGAACCGGGAAGTTTTCTGGCTGGAAATCATGAAGTCACCCTGGATGTTTCTTCATTGAACAGTGGAATCTATTTCCTTTCAATGGTTGTGAGTGAAACCAGGATTGTCAGGAAATTGATTGTTCGCTGACCGTCTAGGCCGGTTATACTGTTCACTTGACAGCTACTCCGGCAGAAGCCAATCGTGGTGCATAAGACTTTTTCGCTTCATGTGGCTAAAGCCCCGGTTTATTTTGCCTGTCACTTGTAACAGTCAGCTAAAGCTGACTGCAATAGATTCGCCGAGTAACTGCATCTATTGCAGTTGGTAACAGTCAGCTAAAGCTGATGGCAATAGATTCGCCGAGTACTGCATCTATTGCAGTTGGCTTTAGCCAACTGTTTTTGTTATGATTCATATTATCCGGCTTTAGCCACATTAATTCGGCTTCCTCTCATGCCTATGCTAATACTCCTGACATGATTCCGATCATTCATTTAATTTTTCGACAAATTGACGGTTTTCGTAATTTTGTCCTGAATAAAAAACATTGGACTTCTTTGTAATTATTTCTGCTTCTACAATTACAATAGCTATCCGGGCTTTTGAGCATTTTGAACCCATTAACAATGAAAATATGAAAATAAATCACAAGTATATTTGCCTCGTTCTGGCCTTATTTACGCTTTTTCTAATGCCCCGGTGCAACAGCGACAGGGGAGGGGTAAGGGATGTAAATCCATCAGAGGCTGAAAAAATAGTGAAGGACAATCTTAACAATACGGAATTTGTTATTCTGGATGTACGTACACCCGGGGAATTCAATTCCGGCCATCTCGCAGGAGCCGTCAACATTGATTATAATGCCGATGATTTTGCATCAAAAATTGGCCTTCTGGATAAAAGCAGGATATATCTGGTATATTGCGCATCCGGTTACCGAAGCGCCGGGGCGGTTTCAATGATGAAAGACCAGGGGTTCAAATCGATCAGTAATCTTACCGGGGGGCTATCGAATTGGGCTGCACAAAATTTACCGGTTCTGACGGAATAATCCCTGGGAAATATTCCCTGGTATGGGATCAATTGCCGAAAGAAAAGATTCCTGATTAATTCAGCTCTTTTGCGATGGCAATGGCAGCTATGGTACCATCGGCTACAGCTGTTGTAATCTGCCGGTATTTTTTACTGATCACATCTCCCACGGCATAAATGTCGGGCATGCTTGTCTGCATATCCTCGTTGGTTTTGATATAGTTCCAGCCATCAAGTTCGAGTTTATCCCTGAACAGATCGATATTCGGTTTCATGCCGATAAAAACGAACACGCCATCGCTGACCAGCTTTGTGACAGTTTTGGATTTTAAATCTTCAACCTCCGTGATTATTTTATCTCCCTCACGCACAAACGATCGGGGCTCATGCTCAAAAAGCACATTGATCTTGGTGTTTGCGAACAATTTTTCCTGGGCCAGCTTGTTGGCAGTGAAAGCATCAAACTGGTGTACCATGGTGATTTTACTGGCAAACCTGCTGATAAAACCGGCTTCTTCAACCGCTGAGTTTCCGCCACCGATCACCACCACCTCTTTGTCGCCATAATACTTGGCATCGCAGGTGGCACAGTAAGAAATGCCTTTACCCTTCAACTCACGTTCGCCGGGTATTCCCATCAGGTTTGGTGAGGTGCCGGTTGCAATGATGATCTTTTTTGCCCGGATGGTTTCAAATTCATCCACAACGACTTCTTTTTTCTCCAGGTCTATTTTCGATACATCAACGGCTACCCGGTAAACGGTGCCACACAGTTTGGTCTGCTCCGACATGTTATGCGACAACATATAGCCGGGTTGAGGATCGATAAACCCGGGATAGTTTGAAATTTCGTGGGTGGTGGAAACATGGCCGCCCGGCAGCGCTATGTCGATCAGCACTGTATTTACTTTCGACTGGCAGAGATACAGTCCTGCAGTAAGACCACCAGGACCTGCCCCAAGAATGAGTACATCGAATTCAGAAACGGTCGGCTTAATATCTTTTTTTATTTCCCGGACCCTTTCCTCTGATAACATGTTGTCGAGCTGATGAATAATGTCACTCCGCTTGATGCCACCGGTAAGGGTGTTTGCCGATTGAACACCGTTATCAAAAAACAGCAAAGTAGGAGAGGACCTTACACCCAATTTCTCTGCCAGCGGCTTGTTTTGCTGCCGGAACATTTTTACAAATTTGATGTCGTTGCCATAAAGCTTTGCCAATCCTTCGAACTTGGGAGCAACCGCCTCGCAGGGAGGACATTCAGTGGAATAAAAATCAAGAACAACTTTGCCACCGGCAAGAACTTCTGTTTCGAATTCTGAAGATGTAATCTCTTTCATTGTAGTAATTTTTAGTGTTGTGAAGTATTTTAGCTATCTGATTATTCCTGTTGATAATCATGGTCTGGCCCGAAGTAGGCCGAAAATCCAAGCCCGAGTAATTCCGTTATCGGGCGGCAATCTGTTGAACAAATATTGCCGGTCCTGTTTTTGGCGACTGAGCCACACCCTCCGCCACATGCCAGTTGCCTGTTGCAGTCGGAGCATTCCGCAATGGCCGTAACATCGCGGCTTTCCCAGTCATTTATCATTTCTTCATGGCGCGAAACTTCAGGGTAGAATGTCCCCAATGATTCGCTGGCTTTTCCAACCGTGGCGGTGCAGGAAAAAATCTGCCCGGTGAAATCGAAAGCCCATTCGGTTTTGCAGGCCGGGCAGGCATCGAAAAGCGGGTCGGGAAGGCTGCCGTTTTCAAATAAAAATTTCGAAACGGAATAGGCCGGCTTATAAAATTCAAGAATATAGGGATGCTGCCTGGTTTGTTCGTAAATGATCTCGTAAAGTGAAATGCGGCTGAACAGTTTTTCGGAAGTCCCCTGGCAATGATGCAATTCATAATTTCTGCCCAGCTGTGTTTTGAAGAATTCACTCCGGGTCCATCCCTTGTCAATGGCAAATTTCGCCATCTCCGGCAAGCCGTCAATATTTTCTTTATCCACCACCATGCGGAGGTTCACCGGCAATTTATTTTCCAGACAGGCATCAATCCCTGCCACAATCTTCTCAAAAGTAGCTCCGCCGCCTTTCAGGAAACGGCGCACATCATGAACATGGCCAATGCCATCGAGTGTAACCTGAATTTCGCGGATGTTTGCCGTCTGAAGGATTCCGAGGTACTCAACCAGCGAATAACCATTTGTGACAAAGCATACTTCAAGATTAGATTCATTGGCCAGATTCAGCAAATAAGCGATCAGCTCTTTTTGTTTCGGTGAATTCAGCAGCGGTTCGCCACCGAAAATGGTAAGATATTTTTTTCGTCCGGCAAATTCACGATGGAGGTAGCTGAAAAATGCATCAATTACACCGGTTGTAAGTTCCTGTTTTTGAACGATGTATTCATCCTGATAACAGTAGGTGCATGCAAAATTGCAACTGTAATTCGGAACAAAAAACAACTGGACTTCATCCTCCTCGCGGGTGTCAATAAAGTCGAGGTATTTGCTGCGATAAAGCCGCTGTTCCTCCTTTTCATCTACCAGGTATCCCTGTTCTGTCAGGTTTTTTCGAAATTCCACTGACATTTCTTTTCCACCAAGGAAATCCTGCAGCATGCGGCCTTCGTCCGGATTTAAAATATCCGCACTGCCGCTCAACAGATTCACAATAAAAAAGTTTTCGGATCCTGTAATCCCGGAGAAAATATTGTGTTTGGAATAAATCATCGCATCAATGCATGTTAATCATGACAGCCCACAATGGTTTTCGAGGTTTTGGCACAGCATTGGGCTGTTTTTTTTGTGCTTACTTTTTTTACTTCAACTTTTTTCTTCACGAGACTTTTCATACGTTCAATTTTTGGTTGTTATACATGATTTTAAATTGCTCTTTTTTTTCCGGCAATGGTAAAACTGGCCACTTGTGCACTCCCTTTTACGTAAGGTGCTGACTCTTCGATAATTTCAACAGTTGTGAAGCCGGCGTTTTCAAGGTGCTTCATATATTCCGCACGTGTTACCGCACCGGCCCAACATTCTGCAACAGCTACCGGATCGTTTTTGTATTCATCTGCAATAGCCGTTGTGGCATAAATATCACTGATCACAAACCTTCCGCCATTTTTAAGTACACGGAATATTTCGTTCCATACCTTCTGCTTATCGGCAGCGTGGTTGAGTGTGCAATTGGAGATGACCAGATCTGCCACTTCATCAGGGATATCTAACTTTTCGAGTTCGCTGCGGACAAAACTTACATTGGTGATTTTAAATTTTTCTGCGTTCCGGCGGGCTTTTTCAAGCATTCCGTCAGAAATGTCAATACCATAAACGAAACCGGTTTCACCTACAGATTCGGCCATTCTCAATGCGTCTGTTCCACGGCCACTGCCAAGGTCGATGCATATTTCGCCGGTTTCAGGTTGAGCGTAATTTATCGCACCGCCACATGACAGGCAGCATTGTGATTCAGCCAGTGTGCTGTACCTGTTGTTTATCTCTGCTATTTCCATGGAAGGTTGGTTTTGATAATTCCCTGACCGTTCTGTATTCGATGGTGCAAAGATAAATAATAAATTAAACAAATCGCATAAATATCACTATTTTTTTTCAAGTTTCAAAACAGAACTTTCAGATTCTTGCTTTCTTGTCAATTTGAAACAACTCAATTAATATTCCTGTTTGGGACTTGGAATTTGAAATTTGAGGGCACTCCGATAAGTCTGCTAACAAATAATTTAACCGCAGAGGGCCGCAGAGTATTTTCGCTGAGTTTCGCAAAGTTGTAATTATCTGAGAGTTATCTCTGCGGCTCTTTGCGGTTTCTTTGTGTTCTTTGCGGTTTAACATTTTTTTAAATGGTGATTTGATGAATAAACGACATTTCGGAGTGGACTCAAATTTGGGATTTACAATTTCTATTGCATGTGCGATTAATCCAGCTGAAACCACCTATCGGGATGCATGATGGCCGGGGAGCCATCCTTGTAAGAAAATTCGTTCGTGTGCCGGTTGTAAATGTAATCATGTGACCAGGCAAGATGATTTTTTGCAATTTGTTTCAGTGCATCGGAAATAAAAAGAATTTCCTGGTCTTTCATGGTTGGATGCAGTGAGAGCCTTACCCAGCCGGGCTTTTCTGACAGGTCGCCGTTGTTTATCTTTTCGGTGATTTTTTTCGACGTTGCCTGGCTGACATTCAATAAATAGTGCCCATAAGTTCCTGCACAAACGCAACCTCCCCGAACCTGGACCCCAAACCGGTCGCTGAGCAATTTAACGATCAGGTTATAGTGGATTGGGGTGATATAAAATGAAATGACCCCAAGCCTTTGTTCTACATTGTCGGCTAAAATGTGAAGACCGGGGATCTTTCTCAACTCTGCAAACGCCTTTCTGACAAGTTCCTCCTCGCGATGATGAATATTCACAGGTCCCATCTGGTTTTTCAACTCAATAGCCAGGGCTGTACGGATGGCTTGAAGAAATCCTGGTGTACCCCCGTCTTCACGAACTTCGATGTCGTCAACAAACTTATATTCACCCCACCGGTTCGTCCAGTCAACCGTACCTCCACCCGGTTGGTCGGGAACTTTGGAGTGGTATAAGGCGGAATCGAAGATAAGTACACCCGATGATCCGGGGCCGCCGAGAAATTTGTGAGGGGAAAAAAATATGCCATCCAGTTTTTCGAGTGGGTTGCCGGGATGCATATCTATATCATCGTAAGGGGCCGAAGCTGCAAAGTCGATAAATACCACTCCTCCGTGTTCATGCATCAAACGGGCCATTTCATTATAGGGCGTCCTGATGCCTGTTACATTAGAACAGGCCGTGAATGATCCGATTTTTATTTTCCGGTCCTTATACTTTATCAGGGCTTCTCTCAACCGGTTTAAATCAACGAGCATATCGCCACCTGGTTCAATCACCACAACATCCGCGGATGTTTCATACCAGGAGGTGTGGTTGGAATGGTGTTCCAGGTGTGTAATGAAAACTACCGGGCGTTCAGACTCTTTTAAACATGGTTGTAACGCTGAGTCCCTGCAAATTTTTAATCCAAGGATGCGTTGAAATTTGACAATTGCACCGGTCATCCCGAAACCGGTTGTAAGGATGACATCAGCAGGGCCTGCATTTACATGGTTCTTAATCTTTTGATGGGCAAGTTGGTATGCCTCCGTCATTAAGCGCCCGGTTTCATTGGTTAAGGTATGTGTATTCCCCACAAAAGGGCCGATTGACCGGGAAATAATCTTTTCAATGGGAAGATACAGTCTGCCGCTGGCAATCCAGTCGGCATACAACATCGTTTTTTGCCCGAATGGGGTATTATAACGAATTCTGTTCCCGATAATATTATTCCGGAATTTTTTAAAATAGATCTCTTGATTCATAGTGATGACAACCGTTATGGGCTGCAACAGATGTTGGACTCTCTGCGCATTGTGATGTTCAGGTATTCCATGATGACTTTGGTGATGATTACCTCCTTTGTGATGATTGCCTCGATTTTTTTTGATTTGATCAAGCCCTCAAGGCCATTGAAGCAAGGATTGACGATAACACATGGACAATCATTGAGGCTTTGGGGTATGCCATTCTCGGAAGTCAGTAAATCACTCAGCTTGTTCCATCGCAGTTCTTCATTGGTAATTTCCCCGCCATTGATCGTTAAAACCAAATATCCTTTTGAATTTTTTGAAGACGCCGGCAACATGATGCCATCATCGGTCGGAATTGCTATTTTCATGGTTAAAAGAGTTATTGGTTATTGGATTTGTGGTTTTTCAAAATTAAGGACTATATGTGGCTGAAATACAACTATTGGTGTGATAATTAGTGAGTTGAAGGCGTGATTGTCAATGGCCGGCCGGGTGATACATCTGCTTTTAGTATGTGATAATAATCACATGGTGGTGTGCCTAAATTTTGCAATTTTGCAACCGAAGAATATTTGTTCAACTTCAGGGTTTGAAAATTTGGTAAATTGGGCAGGTATTATTTAATATTTCACCCCTTCGGGGTTTATGGATAGACTCTACAAACGGATTAATCTACAATCATATCAGCCCTTCGGGCTTTTGATTGAAAAAAGTCTTTCCCCGCATCACAACACAATCCCGAAGGGATGACATGATTGAAGCTAAACCATGTTGATTTTCAACAAAATCCCGAAGGGATGATATGATTGTAGCTTGACCATGTTGATTTTCAACAAAATCCCGAAGGGATGATATGATTGTGGCTAAACTAAATAGTAATATGATGATACCGGATTTCAGTGCCAAAGTAAACAGTTGCCGCGATTGCAAAGAGAAATCCTGTGCTGCCGCCACACTTCACGCGAATGAACTTGATCAGGTCAGGGAAAACAGCCGTGCCACCGCTTTTAATAAGGGAGACATGATGGTACATGCAGGATCGATGACTTCCCACATCATTTATTTAAAATCGGGTTTGGTTAAAGAGTTTGTAAAAGGGGCCAATGAAAAGGAGCAGATTCTGCAGATCGTCAGTAAGTTTACCTATCTCGGGCTTCCCTCTTTATTTGGCGACCGGGTCAATCACTATTCTTATGCCGCACTTACCGATGTAACCGTATGTTATATTGATGTCAACATTTTTAACCAGTTGATCCGGGCAAATGGAAATTTTGCATTCGAAATTCTGATTTCGGTTAGCCGCGACAGTCTCAATAATTTCCACCGGTTTATGAGCCAGTCGCAGAAGAAAACATTTGGCAGGGTGGCAGATGCCATCATCTATTTTTCAAAAATCATATTTGAAAAGGAGTCGTTTGAACTACCTTTTACACGGCAGGAATTTGCCGACCTGATCGGGCTTTCACGTGAAAGCGCCACCCGGGTGCTGACCAAACTCAAAGATGACGGGATTCTCTCTATTGATGGTCGAAACATCGGTATCCTGAACGAGGAAAAGTTGATTCAGATCAGTAAACATGGTTAATCAACAATCGAAAATTTCTTCACCACCGAACCGCCTTCCGACGAACGAAGCTTCAGATAATAAGGCCCCGGAGCCAGGTTTGTTACATCAAGATGGATGCGATTGCTGCCTTTGTGTACAACCGGTTGAATGTTGCGCACTGCTTGTCCGGTCTGGTTGTAAAGGATCAGCTCAATGGCAAGTTCACGGGTAACTGTTACATCAATGCTGGCTTTGGCATCGGCAACAGGGTTGGGGAATATCTCGCCCACCCGGCTGAAATAATCGGGAAGGTTGTCGCTGAGACCATAAATGATCTCTCCACTGCTCATGCTGAACGGCAGGATCGCCGAAGGTGTTGTGGCATTCAGGGTGATATGTGCCGGTGAGGTTGCCAAACCCGGAACCTCAGGCCATATTATGTAACTGCCCAAGGCGATGCCGGAAAATTCAAAATGACCATTGACATCTGTTTTTACTGCGGTCAGGGCAACAGATTGTCCGTCAAGTAAAAGTACCTCCACATTGGCGGCGGGTGTACCACCTGAATTTACCTTTGTCCCCTGAGTCACTGAGCCACTGATATTTCCATTTCCGGATACAGGACCTAAGACATGTCTCAATCCAAAATTATACGGATTCTGCGGCTCGCCAATGACAATCAGATCGGCATTGGTCCAGTTGAGAGCTTCGTGGTAATAGGTGGGGACAAATTGTCCGTAGAAGGCCGATGAAGCAAGCAATTCTGCTTTCAGATAATAGTGGCCTGCGGGAACGCCGCCAAACCAGTACATTCCGGCAGAGTCTCCGAATTCCTGTGAATCAATTACAGTCATCACATTGTTGGAATCAACTCGGATCAGCTGGATAAAACCATGGTCAACAGGATGTTCGCCGGCATGCACTGCACCATGAAGATCCACCGTGTTGTGAACATAAATGTTCTGGTCGCTGGTATGTTCACATCCGGAGGCGTCAACCGTGTGAAGTACAACATGATAGGAACCTGGTGCCGAATAAATATGCTGCGGGAACTGAAGGGTTGAGGTGTTGTTCGTACCTGATAAGGGGTCACCAAAATTCCATGCCCAGGTTGTTGGATTGGTGCTATGCGTATGTCCCTCAAAATGAACAGTGAGCATATTTTTTGAATAGGTAAACCAGCTTTCGCAATTGACCGGTGACCCTCCAACCTCAATGGAATCACATTTTGTACTGGTGCATCCTGTACTGGTGGCAATGGTCAGGCAGACATGATATACACCCGCATGCTGATAGATATGCCAGGGATCGGATGTGGTTGCTGTTGTTCCATCACCAAAATTCCAGAGGCGTGAAGTAATTTGTGATCCTGCAGGGATGGTGCTGGTATCCCAGAAATGCAACCGTAGCTGGTTGGTGCTGTCCCGCATAAATTCATATCTGGCCTCGCATCCGGTGGTACCTGCCTGAATCTCTTTGCATTTTACACTGGTACAACCATTACTAGTAACAATGGTGAGGCACACATGGTAGGTACCATAAACTGAATAAGTATGCCAGGGATCCTGGGTGTGTCCCGTAGTTCCATCTCCGAAATTCCAGCTATAGGAGGTAATTGTAACACCAGCCGGAACATAGCTCGTACTGTTGAAATGGAAGGAGAGCAGATTGGTTGAATCGTGATAATAGGTAAAAGCTGCTTCACAATTTGTGGGATTGACACATATAACAAAGTTCACCACTGCCGGGGAGCTGGTGCTTAAAAATGATTGCTGGAGCATATTGTTGTTGCAATCGCGTGTTCTGACAAAAAAAGTAATAGGATTTGCAGTCGGTACATTCTGAATTGTGCAATCGTAAAAACCATTTGCTCCTGTAATGCGCGTGGCATGGAAGATAAACCCGGAGGAACTGTCCGACACGATAATTACTTCATGGCTGGCAACGGGGGCTCCTGTTGAATCAGCGGTTACCGAACCACTCATGTGGACTGTCATGGTCTGTGCATTGACAAAAGCACTTAATACCAGAAAAAGGTTCAGGAGTAAGAAGATTTTTTTCATGCCTTTTGTTTTTAGATTTGTTACTTTTCCGGGACACACTGGCACCCGGCGATTGAATTGTTCATGATATCAGAACCGGAAATTTATAAATGGTTGCCTGCACAGTACGATAATTTAGAGATAGAAGCCCGCTAAAATAGGAAAATAAAAGAAGAGCAAAGAACTTTTATTTCGCAAGATTGATAAGATCGTCGGACACCGTAATTCCAGACATTCTCATACTTTCCATCACCTGAAGTCCTTTGGCCCGTTGGTTGGTCAGGAAGTACACCATGGCGAGATTGTGGTTGGCTTGTTCGCTTTTCGGGTCAAAGGTGGTTACCTGTCGGAGATAATGGACAGCACTGTCATATTTTGCCCGCTGGTAGGCTGATTCAGCGAGTCTGAAATATACATTTGCCAGAAAGGTAATGGCTGCTGTTTTTGTCGGATCGAGTTCAATCCCTTTTGAGAGATACCATGCCGAACTGTCCAGCTTGTTCAATTCAAATAAACACCGGGATAAATTAAAATAAAGATCCGGAAAATTTGCATTGGTTAACTCCTTCTTGTAAAAATATGCGGCAGAATCAATTTTATTTTTCCGTTGCATGGTAATGCCCATCCAATAGTTAACCAGCATTTCCTGTGGGTCCATCGCATAGGCATGACGGATGTATTTTTCCCTCAGTACCGAATCCTGGGACTGAATCCCCTGGTTCATCTTTGCAAATGCAGATTTTGGCGAATCAGCAACAGCCTTTTCCCAGAAAGTATGACGGTCGCGATAACAATCGAGCCGGATAAATGAAACGGCCATTAACACCAGAAAAATACCGGATGAGACAATGAGGATGTGTTTCTTGGTCCACTTTTCAGAAAAAAGGAGTGTCTGGCTCAGGATCAAAAGAATTCCGATGAACGGCAGGTACAACCTGTGTTCATACAGTTGGTCGTTGAGCTGTTTTGGCACAAGCAAAACAGGGAGCAGAAATAGAAAATACCAAAGCAAACCGATGATCACAAGCGGTTTTTTATAACTTTTGGAAATGGCAATGAGCGCAATCAGCAGAACCAGTGAAACAGACCCCCAGATCAGGGTGATATCTTCAAATTGCGGGACCGCAGAGAGGTTCACCGGGAAAAATATCTTTCCAAGGTATTGGAGGAGCGCAGGTATCCGGGTCAGGCCGCTTTGGAACATATCCAGGTATAATACGCCCTGGTACGCCGGATCGGAAGAAGCCCTCAGGGCATACCATACCAGCAAACCAACAGCCCAGGATGCGAACATCGGCAGCATCTTCGACAGCTTAACGGAAAAAACAAAACGCATCAGCAGAACTGCAATGACCGGAATGATCACTGCAGTCTCCTTTGTGAGCATGGCAAGCAGAAAAGTGATGAATTGTGCGAAAAACAGGATAATATTAGATGTACGAAAGTAATCGATGATACATATCAGGGTGGAAAGGAAAAATATCATCAGAATGAGGTCGTTCCTGCCTGGTATCCAGGCAACAGTCTGGGTAAGTACCGGATGAATGGAAAAGAGCAGCGCCAGAACGAAGGATGGTGTTTCCGGAATTTTTACTTTTTTCAGGAAAACAAACAGCAGGCACACTGATGCAAGATGAAAAATAAGACTTACCAAATGATACCCCCACGGTTTTATACCGAAAAGCTGGTACTCGAGGATCATGTCGATCAGAAAAACCGGCCGGTAATAGACATCGTTTTTCGGAACAAACAACCCCTGACTGAACACATTAAGAAGGTTCCCCAAATTCTCGTTAAAAGCGGCATGTTCTATGACAAAAAACTGGTCATCAAGTGCTGTAAAATCAAAGAGGATGATCTTGGCATAAAGAAGCGTTGGCACAAGGACCAACCACAGAAACGGGTTTTGCCAGATAGGACGAGCCGGCTCTGGTTTATTTCCATGCGCTTTCTGGGGAGGAGGTTTCTGATGGGGGCGGGTTTTAATGTTTTTTACCATTGGGAACTGGTTAAATAAAGAGCAAATATACAACCAGAAGATCATCCGAAAATAAATTTGTTTAAGTTCGCACCCTGTAAAGATTATTTCATGCAACTACCGATTCGCAACATAGCCATTATGGCCCATGCTGATGCCGGAAAAACAACCATTACCGAGCAGTTTCTTTTCCTGGGAGGTCAAATCAGGAAACCAGGCAATGTGGATCAGGGTACTGCCCAAACCGATTTTCTCCCGGTTGAAAAGGATCGGGGTATTTCAGTCCGGTCTGCCAATACTTCCTTTGTATGGAAGGAAATCCGCATCAACCTGATTGACACCCCTGGTCATGTCGATTTTTCTGCCGACGTGGAGCGGGTTATGCGGGTTCCCGATGGGGTCATTCTGGTCCTTTCAGCGGTGGAAGGGGTACAGGCGCATACAGAAACACTATGGGCTGCCTTGCGGGGCCGGCAAATTCCTGTAATATTCTTTATCAATAAACTCGACAGGGTAGGGGCCGACAGTGAATTGGTGATCCGGTCCATTGTAAAGGAACTCAAAATCACACCGCTCTGTCTGCAGAAAACAACCGGAGAAGGAGCAAGTGAAGTTTGCATCACCAGTTTGCTGAGTCCGGATAATATGCAGGATCAACTTGTTGAGCACATTGTGGCAACGGATGAAACCTTGCTGAATCGGTACCTGGATGATCAGGAACCTTCATTCACGGATATCAGCCGGCAGTTAACCCGACTTATCCGGTCGAATGACATTTTCCCACTTTTTTTCGGGTCTGCAAAAATGGGTTTGGGTACCCGGGAATTGCTGGATGCGGTGGTCGATTATTTTCCTTCTCCCGGTGGCGATGCAGGAAGTCCATTGTCTGCCCTGGTTTATGGCATCGGGCACGATAAAATAATGGGCAAAATCGCTTATGTACGCCTTTTTAGTGGTCGGATCAGCAACCGCGAAATGATATGGAATGCTACCCGGGAAGTGGAAGAAAAAGTGACGCAGGTTCGTAGGGTTTTTCAGGGGAGATATGAGGATATTGGTACGGTGGAAGCCGGAGATATAGCCGGTATCAGCGGTTTTGGCAGTGTTCAGACGGGTGATCTGCTGGGTGGGACAAATGCCGGCATCCCGACGGAAGTAAAATTAAAGGTGCCCTTGCTCACTGTACAGGTAAAAGCGGTCAGCGATAAAGATTATGCCGCGCTGGCTGAAGCGATGAGTGAACTTGCAATGGAGGACCCTGCCCTGGAATTCGAATGGTTGCGGGAGGAGGCAGAATTTCATATAAAGGTCATGGGCTGGATACAGATGGAGGTGTTGGAGCGAATCCTGGCCGACCGGTTTGGGATTTCCGCCCGGATTGAAAACCCAACCGTGATATACAAAGAAACGCCTTCTGGAACTGGCGAAGGATTTGTCCGGTACTGGATGCCCAAACCTTGCTGGGCTATTGTGCGGTTTCGGATTGAACCCGGCGAAAGGGGCAGTGGAGTGGCGTTTCAAAGCATTGTTCCGGTCAATGATATTCAGCAGAAATATCAAAATGAGGTGGAAAGAAGTATTTCCGGGGCATTGAAGCAAGGGATCAAAGGTTGGGAAATGACCGATTTGCGCATCACCATGATTGCCGGTGAAGACCATCCGGTGCATTCCCGTCCGGGTGATTTCACTGTGGCTACCCCCATGGGGATCATGGACGGACTGGTCAATACAGGTACAACCTTGCTTGAACCGATGATCCGGTTTCAGATTCAGGCCACCGAAGAACTGCTTGGTGCGATCGTCAGCGACATCACCCGCATGAGGGGCAGTTTTGAGAGTCCGGTCATGGACGACGGACGGTTTACCATTGGTGGAATGGTGCCGCTGGCCACATCAATAGATTTCCCGGTGAAACTGAGTTCCCGGTCTGGCGGAAAAGCCAGAATATCCACACAATTTTGCGGGTACCGCGAATGTACTGATGAACTCGGTGTAATACGTCCTTATAAAGGAATCAGTCCGCTTGATACAGCGAAATATATCCTGAAAGCAAGGAAGGCAATTCAATAAAAAGAATATTCTAATCCTTATTGCACCAATACGCGTTACCTGTCCGGGATTATTTATTTGCTTTTTCTAGTTTGCTTACCCTTTCTGCCAGTTCGGGAAGGTTGCGAAACACCGCAGTGCATCTTCTGAACTTGGAAACTTCCATGGCTGGTGTCCCAAGGTACATCTGGTTCGGCTTGGTCAGACTCTTTGAAACGCCTGTCCCCCCTCCCATACTGGTACCATCCGCGATGGTGAGATGCCCGGTCATGGCTACGTGGCCACTGATCATACAGTTTTTACCCAGTTTTGTAGAACCGGCCACACCGGTGGCTGCCGCGATCACAGTGTTTTCACCTATTTCCACATTGTGCGCTATGTGTACCAGGTTGTCGAGTTTAACACCCTGCCGGAGGATGGTCGATCCAAAGGTAGCCCGGTCGATGGTGCAATTGGCGCCCGTTTCCACATCATCTTCAATGATGACATTTCCGATTTGCGGTACCTTCACATTTTTGCCATCCACCTGGTTGAACCTGAAACCATCGCTGCCAACGACCGTTCCTGCATGCAGGATACAGTTTTTTCCGATTTTATTGTCAGAATATATTTTCACCCCTGCAAAAAGGATGGTATTGTCGTCGATGATTGTATTGTCGCCAATCCAAACCTGCGGATAGATCTTTACATTATTTCCCAGGGAAACATTTTCACCGATTACGGCAAATTCACCCACATACAAATTGGTACCCAATGATACCGATTCTGCAATGGAACTGAGTTTTGAAATGCCGGTTTTGTCATTTTTGATCTTGTTGTAAACCTCAAGCAACTTAGCAAAAGCAATGTCGGCACTTTCAACACGGATCATGGTGGCCCCTACGGGACGATCGGCAGAAAATGAGTTATTGACGATGACCACAGAGGCTTTTGTCGTATATATATATGGTGTGTATAAAGGATTCGCCAGAAATGACAGTGTTCCGGGCTGCCCTTCTTCAATTTTTGACAGTTTGGTGATGGTTACTTCCGGGTCACCTTCAATGGTTCCGCCGATCATGCCGGCAATTTGAATAGCAGTAAATTTCATAATGTGATTTTTTATTTGATTCTTATTGATTTGTTTCGATACAGTTTGCAATTTTCCGCCTGATAAACTTTTGTGAAATCTTCGGTGATGATTCTATCAAGGACTGGGGCATAATAGTCAGTGTTTTTGTCATAACGTCCAACAATAAAAACATAATCCAGCCGCAGGAAAGGATTTCCCCGGGTGTGTTGATAATTGATGTATTTTTCGGGTGTGGCCGGATTGCCCAGATAGAAATTAGGTCTTGTTTTTTCATTCCATTTTACAGGAAAATAACCCGACTCACATTCATAATTGTACACCATTACAATGGGCTTGTCAATGGCGATGTAATCAACAAAATGGCCGGTGAACCAGTCCTCCATGCAGTAAATAGGGAGTACAAGGCTGTTCGGGGCAACAAAGTCGGCTGCTTTGTGACATGCCGCTGCCAATTTAGCATGTTTGATGATAGCGGGGGTGTAATACCGCATGAGCCTTGTGTTCACGTACAGTCCTGCAATTGCGGCTATCAGGCCGAAATGCCATGGTATGCGAAAAGTGGAAATCCACAGGATGGTGAGGAGAAAAAAGATAAAACCGATCCGGAGGTTGGTGTAGCTCGCAGTTCCAAATGAATCCGGAAGTTGAAAATACATCACAAGGAGAACCGTCATGGAGGAAAGGAGCCACCAGAAATTTGACTGTGGAAATAATCGGGGATTTTGTTCATGAACAGGGTCATTGCTTTTGGTGAACCTTTGTAACAACCTGAAAATAAAAGCCGCAAACCCAATTCCGGCGAGCATCACGAATAAATAAAAAAGGATAGTCGTTTGCCGGCCCTCCAGGAATGGATTGAATGAGACCAGGGGGCGCAGGGTTACTAAATAGGTGACCAGTTCCTGCCGGCTTAAAAATTTAATGTCACGGATTTCCGGACGGGAAAAAAAGAAATAGGCGAAGAGCAGGATGGGAACAATGGCTGCGAGGGTAATCGCCAGTGTTTTTTTTATGAATTGCATTAAAAGGAATCTCTTTTCATTTCGCTTACAAATAAATGAAAGGATGGCAGTGGTGATAATTTGGATGGCAATGGTGAGAAGCAGGGTGCCAAAAATAACGATGTGTGAAAAATAGGTCACAGCGATCAGAAGGGTCAAAATGGCTATTTGTTTGGCTTTCCATATCGTGTGCTCATGTCGCAGCCAGTAATTAAGTGTGATGAGGAATAGCAGAATGGCCATACAAAAGTTGAAAAATCCGAAGAAAAAAAACATGGAATGGGTAAAGGGAAAAATAAGAAAACTGTATAAGGTGTTTTTCGGGGAAATAGTTTGCAAAAGGGTACGGAAGGCAAAAGGAATGCCGATCAATAAAATGGCGATAAGGATTTTTTCAGCTAAAAAAACAGGCAGAACCAGTGTGAGAAGGGAGATGAGCAGATGAGCCGTCCAATTTGGGACCGGTTCGGGGTTGATCCTGAAAAACTGATGAAAGATTTCGTTGTTGTAAAAAAGAAGCTGGTTGATGATGTTGGAATTACTCAGGTGTGATGCACCATCAAGGCTTGGGAAAAACCTGGTTGCCACAAAAGGCAGCATATTTATGATTGTCAGGATCGTAAAGATCAGCAATTCAGCACGCTGCCATTTTTTAACTATTTCCATCAATTCTAAATTCAAGCACTTTTTTGAACCACTCAGGCACTAAGGACACCAAGGAACACTGAAAAAAAATGTTTTTATTAAGCAAAATCTTAGTGCGTCTTAGTGTTCTTAGTGCCTCAGTGGTGTTTTTTTATTCGGTTTGAAACATCAGGTAATCCCTGATCAGGGGGATTTCCCGGGCAGCGATTCCGTTTTTTACCAGGAATTGCGAATCCTCATCAAATGCAACCATAAGTTCGTGACGACCCGGCGTGTTCTGAAGCAGCGATTGCCGGTACAGATGAAGGGCCTCTTTTTGCTGGCCGAGACAGAGTTTAACATGTCCGGCATTCATCAGGTCATAAGCAGAAGGATTTGACGAAAGGCTCAGGATTTTCGCATACAGTTCAACAGCAAGGGCAGGCTTGCCCAGTACAAACTGGCAATAGGCGATGGGGCGTAGAACCTTCAGGTTATCCGGGCTGAAAAAACGGAGTCCGGCATAATGATGAAGGGCGTGTTCGTAATCTTTCAGGTTAAGGTAACATTGCCCTACCTGCATCTGGAGCGAAATTTCGTCGGGTTGCAGCGCCGCGGCATCTTTGAAATAGATCAGGGCCTGATGATAATCTTTGAGTTTAAGACAGCACCAGCCGAGCTTCTTAAGTATCCACTGGCGGTCGGAATCATAAAGTTCTGCTTTTTTATAATACTCCACCGCTTTCTTGAACCGGCCGGTCTTTTGATAGCAATAGCCGATTTTCTCAAAGTATTCGTTGCCGGGGCCATTTCGTTCCATGATGTCTTCATAAACATCAATGGCTTCATAATAATGATCATTGTCAAAATGGAACGATGCAATTTTTTCTGCAAACAGCGAACGCTCGAAGCATGTACGGTAGAAGAACAGATCGTTGATACGGATTCTTCGCCGGAAGACATCATCGAATTCTTGTTTGGATGGGAAAAGCTTATAAAAGCGGTACAGATCCTGGATGTATTGTATGAAAACAGCATTATTGACCAGTGACTGATCGAGCAGCTGCTCTTCGGATGCCATTTCTTTCATCTGGGCAAACTCTGCTTCAAAATTGGTGACGATCATGGTTCGCTGCTGATCAGGGATCGCCCTGAAATTGATGGCAAAAGAGTATTTATCGGAATTGCAGATATAAAACGCCTTTTCCAGGCTTTCAATCAGACGGGAATTGATATCGTCCTTTTCGGAAAAACTGTTTTTAATATCGGGGTGGTTGCGGTGAAACGGTATAAACCAGTTACATAAGGCATTGAAAAAGTCGAATCTCTTTAGCATCTGAAAGGTGCTCATAAACACATCACCGCCTTCCATCTGCATTTTTGAGAATTTTTCGATCTTTTCGTAGAGCCCGGGTACTTCCTCAATCATATCCTTCCATCCCGGGTTTTTTCCTTCAAGTTCTTCATCCTGAGTGATGTCGTTTAATTGGAGTTTGTCCTCAATTTTAGGCATCATTTTTTTCATTTCAGGAAGAACTTCTTCTTCAAACTCACGGGTTATTTTATCTGTCTCCCTGGCCATGAGTAACTGCATCAGTATCAGTTCGACTTCAGGAGTGAGGGATTCGTCAAAACTTAATTTTTTTAATCTTTCGATGAACCCCGGATAAAACGGCAACCGTTTGTCATACTCCAGTAAACCAAGAATTAATCCGGTAAGTGCCCTTTGATAAACCTGATTTTCACGGGCTTCCACAAATTCAATCAGCAGAAAAAGCTTGTTTTGATCAAAATGGTTGAGTACACTGAGGGTAATGGCGCTCACGATCAGGCATTTTTCATGCCATTCGATTTGTGCTGACCTGTTGATTTGCCTGATCAGTGCGATATGTTCTGTACTGAGTTTGCCGGTGAGCCATATTAGTTTGAAAATCTTGTCAACCTGCTTTACGGGTAAATCGTCAGTTTCATCGATCAGTTTTTTTACTTCACGGTGAAAAAACATCTCTTCAATCCTGGTGGTAATGATTTGCGGATCATCGCCAAATTCAACCTGTAATAAGTTTTTCTCAACACGTTTCGTAACAAGTTCGGGGTCAAGGAGTGCTTGCTTCAGTTCATCTGCCATGGCCAGCATGGAGGTACAAAGCCCATCGAGAATGGATTGTTGTTGCGGATCATGGTAGCCATCGAAGGCATAACGGAGAAGGGTCTTGTAATTTTCAGACAAGGTCTCCAACTGGTAATAGTAGTCACCTTTGGTGGCGTGGTGTGATAATTTTTCAAGCTCATCCAGTGCATTTTTCAACTGATGAGTACATATCAAATCACAAATCTTATGATAACGTTGTTCAATTTCTTTGCGGGTCATGTGCTTTCTTTGTCAGTCAACACAAAGTTACAGATTAAAACCGAACCCCGGTGGTAAAAATAAGGGCTTGCAAATTGTCGCTGGTATTACTGGAGAAAATTTTACTTCCGGGATAACCATCAAGATATCGGTAAGCAAGGCGCAAATATCCGAACGATACGGGTTTGTATTCAAAACTCAGGGCAAATCCGTTGGTTCTCAGCCCACGCATGGTAGGTTCGTTAATTCCGGTGAGGAAACCATGCGGGTCGTTCATCACCTCGTATCGGGCAGTGAGGCTGAAATGTTTTGCAAAGGCGTACCTGGCCTGAAGGAATCCGGAGTACATGTGTGCTGTTTTATTGGTGTCGGGCAGCATTTGTGAGTTGGTTTGACTGGCAAAGTCGAACTGGGCAACAAGACCTACCGATTTGTGCGGGGACCAGGTAACTATGATATTGTTGTACAATATATTATTCTTCATCTCCGCATCAACGAGGGCCTGGTTGCCGAAGAAGTTATTATAGGTAAACGTCAGATTATCAAGTGGCAGCCAGTTGATAAATAAAATACCGGCCATGTGGGTATTCTGGGCATAAGCCAGGGAAAAGGGATTACCGATCATGAATCCACCGTTTAGTTTTTCCGAGAATTTATAGGAAAGCTTAGTCCCCAGTACACTTCCCGGCTCAAAATAGCCTCCGATGGTTACAAAACTGATCTGGTTCAGAACGCCCCATGAAGATTCATATCCGACCGGGTTAAAAATATAGCCAAAATCAACCCAAAGGTCTTTTACGATCCTGAATCCGAAATTGGCCTGTCTGATGGTTTTGATCCATTGTGAATTGGCTGAAGCCATCAGATTGGGTGCATCTCCGTACTGAATGACAAATTTGCCCCTCACTTTATCGGCAGTATAATAAAATTCCAGGGCGGCAATATTCATTCTTATCTGGTCCTGGATTGGACAGTTGGCCGAGAAAGGGACGATGTTTGAAGTGTCCTTCGAGTTGCCAAGTGTCGCGTTGTAATAGGAATCGATGTAGATACCGAAGGTGAAATGGTTCAGTTTCCCCAGGATTTTCTCTTTAAGTTTTTCGGTAGTGCTGTCGTTGATTTCCTGGGCACCTGAGTGCATCACAGCTGTCAGCAGAAAAAATACAGTCAGAATGCTTTTTCGGATCATTTTTTACTTCCACCCTCCCCCTAGTGCACTGTAAAGGTTTACGACTGCGGTGAGCTGATCGCTTTGCGCCTGTGACAGGGCAACTTGTGCCGAAAACAGTAATTGCTGGGCCTGAATGACATCAAGATAGCTGGCATATCCGGCATTGTAAAGCTGGTTTGAGAGGTCGAAGGCTGTTTGTGCAGCGTTCACGGTGGTTTGCTGACTTTGCACGATTTCAATCAGTTTTGAATAGGCAATCAGCGCGTTTGATACCTCTTTGAGCCCGGTAACGATGGCGAGCTGGTATGAATAAAGCATTTGTTCCTTTTGCGCCTTTGCTTTCACTACACCCTGGCGTAATTGTCCGCCGGCGAAAATAGGGGCGACTAAGTTGCCAAGTGCACTGTAAACAAGGTTGGTAGGGTTGAATGCAGCCCCGATACTGCCCGAAATACCCAGTGAAGGCAGCATCATGGCACGGGCTACACCGATGTTTGCATTGGCGGCTACCAAGGTTTGTTCAGCCTGGATGATATCAGGTCTTCTCAGGATGAGTTGAGCCGGAATTCCGGGTGTTTTAATTTCCGGGCTGTTAATTTGGTCAAGCATTGCATTTCCCCGTTTGATTGCATGAGGTGACTCACCAAGCAGAATGCTGAGATAATTCTCATTTTCGCCAACCTTCATCTCAAGCATGGGCAATTGAGTCATGGCCTGGGCCAGCTCTGCTTCGGCTTGTGCCACCACCAGGCCTGAGGCAGTACCGGCGATCATTTTGTTGCGGACCAGATCCAGTGATACTTGTCTGATCACGATGTTTTCCCGGGTAATCCTCAATTCATTGTCAAATTCAAGAAGATTGAAATAATTGGCAACAATTTCATTGATGAGCGTTATCCTGACCGCCTGCTGAAAAGCTACCTGGGCAAACAGATTTGCCCTGGCAGCCTCTTTGGAGCGTCGGAGCTTCCCCCACAAATCGATTTCCCAGCTTATCTGTCCGGTGGCTGCAAGGGTGCTGTATTCACTGGTATTTCCCCCTGGTAAAGCCTGCTGCTGCCAGCCTCCGGCAACCTGGGCTGAGATTTGTGGCCATTGTTGTCCGCGGGCAACCTTGAAAGCAGCGCGTGCCTCTTCTATGCGGGCAAAAGCAATCCGGATGTTGTAATTGTTTTTCAGTCCGGTTTGTACCAGTCTTTGCAACACAGTGTCTTTAAACAATTTGACCCATTCGATATTGGCAAAGCTGGATGTGTCGGTGCTCTTGGCAAACCGGAACAGGCTGTCGGTTTTCACATCAGGACGGACGTACTTAGGTCCTACCTTGCAACCTGACAGGGCAAGAAAGAGGCCGGCAATGATGATCAGAATGGGATTTGCGAATCTTTTTTGACTCATATTCTTTAGGATTTTTGATTTACGATTTACGAATTACGATTTGCGGTGAATGTCATTTTTTCGCCATTTCGCCATTTCGCTATTTCGCTGTTTCGCTATTTTTTTTCTTCAATTTGTCATCGATTTTCTGAAATGCCACGTATAAAGAGGGAACGACCAGCACTCCGCAAATCGTGGCCATGAGCATTCCGCCGAAAACGGAGGTCCCGAGTGCATGACGACTTGCTGAGCCTGCCCCTGCCGCAGTAACCAGTGGCACTACCCCAAGGATAAAGGCAAAAGATGTCATCAGAATGGGGCGGAACCGGAGTTTGGCACCCTCTCTGGCTGCATCGAACAATGGCATCCCCCCGTCATATTTTTGTTTGGCAAATTCGACGATCAGGATGGCATTTTTTGCTATAAGCCCGATGAGCATGATGAGTCCGATTTGTGCATAGATGTTGTTCTGTAGTCCGCGTGCCCATTGTAATCCGAAGGCACCAAAGATGCCAAAAGGCAGTGCCAGCAAAATAGGAACGGGTAACAACCAGCTTTCATATTTAGCGGCCAGCAGGAAGTAAACAAAAATAAAACAGAGTGCAAAAATGAATGGGGCTTGTCCCCCGGAGGTCAACTCTTCCCGTGTCATACCTGAATATTCATAGCCAAACCCGAAAGGAAGAGCTTTTTCAGCCACCTCCTTTACTGCTTCGATGGCTTGTCCTGACGAGAAGCCCGGGGCAGGTGCAATGGTATAGTCGGCAGAACTGTATAGGTTGAAGCGTTTTACAACATCAGGTCCCTGTGTTGGTTCTATTGAAACCAGGGTCCCGAGCGGAACCATCTCACCTGTATTGCTTCGCACATAAACCTTCGCAACGTCCTCCTTATTGGCCCGGTAACTTGCATCAGCCTGGATGATCACACGGTAAGATTTTCCAAACTGGTTAAAGTCGTTGACATAGTAGCTGCCAAAAAGAGATTGCAGCGACGTATAGATGCTGTTGATGGGGACACCCATCTTTTTAGCTTTTTCCTTGTCAACGGTAAGTTTAAATTGCGGAATGTCGTTCCTGAAAGGGGTAAAAATGCTGGCCAGTTCTTTTCTTTTCGATGCCTCAGCATAGAAAGCGGCGTTGACCTGGGCCATTTTGTCTAACCCTGCACCTGATTTATCCTCAAGCTGAAGTTCCAAACCACCGGTTTTTCCTAACCCTGAGATGGCAGGTGCATTGAATGCCATGCAGATACCTCCCGGTAACCTGTTAAACCGTGCCTGGACCTTACGGATCAAACCATCCACTTTCATCGAATCGGCCGACCGTTCCTTCCAGTTTTTGAGTTTTACGAAAGCCATCCCGTTGGTCGTACTTACAGTGTTGTCGAGGATGCTGTAGCCGGGAATGGTCGTGTATGATTCCACCCCTTCAACTTTTGATAAAATCGCCTCCACCTGCCGCATCACTTCATCCGTTTTTTGCAGGGAATAGGCTTTGGGTGTTGAAATGTTGATAAAGAAATAACCCTGATCCTCTGAAGGTATAAAACCGGATGGCAGGAACTTCATAACCACAAGCATCAGAACGGAGATAATGGCCAGGAACATGACCGGTTTTGCAAGGTGATGGGTGAAGTTTTCAACGATCCTGACATATTTGGTCGTAGTTTTATCGAACCCGCGGTCAAATGCAGCGAAAAATTTGCCGAGTAATCCCTTCTTCTGTTTTTTAGGTTTCAGCAGGATCACGCAAAGAGGAGGACTGAGTGTAAGGGCAAGAACTGCGGAAATCAGAATTGCAGCGATGAGGGTAAGTGCAAACTGTTTGTACATCACGCCGGTGGTGCCTCCAAGGAATGATACGGGAATAAACACGGCACATAGCACAAGTGTGATGGTCATGATGGCCCCGGTGATCTCCTTCATGGTGTGTTTTGTTGCCTCCAAAGGGCTTAACCCCTCAGCGTCAATTTTTTCCTGTACGGCTTCCAGTACGACAATGGCATCATCGACCACAATTCCAATGGCAAGTACAAGTGCAAAAAGCGTTAACAGGTTGATGGAAAAACCAAACATGCTGAAGGTTGCGAGTGCGCCAACCAGAGAGATGGGTACGGTGATCGCAGGAATCAGGGTAGCGCGCCAATCCTGCAGGAAAATAAAGACAACGATAAACACCAGAATAAAGGCTTCGAATAGGGTCATGATGACCTCCTCTATCGATGCTTCAACAAATTCAACAGTATCGAGTCCTTTTTTATAGGTGATTCCGAGGGGAAACTCTTTGGCAAGCTTTTCCATGGTCGCATCACATTCATCGCGTACATTTACGGCATTGGAGCCGGGCGATTGGTAAACCGCGATGGCCGGTGCGGCCTTGCCATTAAACCGGCCGTTTGCATCGTAGGTTTTCATGCCCATTTCAACGCGGGCGATGTCTTTCATTCGCACCAGCGATCCATCGGAATTGGATTTTACAATGATGTTTGAAAACTGGTTTTCATTTACAAGACGGCCCTGGACTTTAAGCATGATCGACATTTCCTGACCATTGGCAGCCGGGGATTTTCCAATCTGGCCGGCTGCAGCCTGGATGTTCTGGTCTTTAATGGCCGACTGCACATCCTGAACAGTGATGCCGAGGCCCGCCATCCTTTCAGGATTAAGCCAGATTCGCATGGCATAGTCATCACCGCCGAAAAGGTTGACGTCACCTACCCCGGAAATTCGTTTTAATACGTTTACAACATTAATTTGCAGGTAGTTGGCCAGAAATTTGGTGTCATAAGCCGAATCATTCGAAACCAGTGAATAGAGTAACAGGATACTGGGTGATTTTTTCTGAACGATGACTCCTCCCTGGATTACTTCTGCCGGCAATACGTTCATGGCACGTTGGGTGCGGTTCTGAACATTTACGGTGGCCATGTTCGGATCGGTACCTACTTCAAAGTACACCGTGATGTTGCAGGAACCATCATTGGCGCACTGAGAAGTCATATAGGTCATGTTATCCACCCCGTTGATTTGTTCTTCGAGTGGAATGGATACCGTTTTCTGAACATCTTCGGCATTGGCCCCCGGGTAGTAGGCAGTAACCTGGATCGTGGGTGGCACGACATCGGGATATTGGGAAATTGGCAGGGTTAGCATGCTCAAAATCCCAATCAAAGCGATCATGATCGCAATGACCGAGGAAAGTATTGGGCGGGTTATGAAGGATTGAAGCATATCGGGGAAATTACGAATTACGAATTACGATTTACGGTTTACGATTTACGATTTTCAAAGGGTTGACGTTTTACCAGGATAGGATAATTGTATTTCCTGTTTTAATTTGGTCTCTGGTTAACGGTTAATGTGTCGGGTACATTAATGGGGGTGATTTTCATGCCTTCCTGGAATTTCTGGAACCCTTCGAGCAGGATCCGGTCACCGATGGCCAAACCACCATTTACGATAATCAGGTTACCGACGCTTCGGCCCAGGATGACTGGTATGCGGATTACCTTATCCTCCTGATCAACTTTGAAAACGAAAAATTTTCCCTGGATCTGGGTGGTGGCCCCCTGGGGAATTACAATCCCATTTTCCTGTTCCATCAAAACAAGAAAAATCTGTGAGAAGGTACCGGGTTTGATTAAACCATCGGGATTGGGGAAAACAGCCCGTAAGGCGATGGTCCCTGTTTGAGGATTAATTTCACGGTCAAAAAAATCAATTTCACCAGGTTGATTGTATTCCATCTTATCCGAAAGGGATAAAAACACTTTGAACCCATTCTTTCTCTCCTTGAATTGTTCTTTGTGTTCGGTCCACCAACGCATAATTTTCAGGTAATCATTCTCGTTCATCTGAAAATTCACATAAATAGGGTCAATGGCAGAAACGGTGGCGAGTAAAGTGCTTTCGCCTTTGCCGACGAGGTTTCCCGGGCGAACATTGCATGCACCGATATATCCGGTTATCGGTGATGACATGCTGCAATAAGAGAGGTTTAATCTGGCTTCATCCAGATCCGCTTTGGCGCTGGCGACCAGGGCGCGGTCCTGTTGTTCAGTGGTTACCGCTTTGTCATAGTCATTCTGACTGATGGCGTTTGTAGACAGTAGCGGCTTCAGTCTGGCTACATCAAGTTTGGCTTTTTCCCAGGCAGCTGTTTTGTTTTCAACATCAGCTTCATTGAATTTCAATGTGTTGATATAGCTGTCTTTTTCAATGGTGAACAAAGGTTGTCCTTTTTGAATGACAGAACCTTCGGTGAATGACCACGTTTGCAGGTAGCCAGCCACACGGGCGCGGATTTCAACAGTAGGGATTCCAACTGCTTGTCCGACCATTTGCAGATAAACCGGTACGCGGGTCCCTTTAATCTGCATGACCTTGAGTGAAGGGGCTTTTGCAGTCGGTTTTTCTTTTGGTTTACAGGCTGATGTAAAAATCCCGATGGTGATCATGATGGCCAAAGCCATCAACATTTTTTGAGAAAAATTCTTGCGCATAGGAAATAGTTTTTTGAAGGATCTTGTCCAGGTTAAATGCGTATCAAAAATAATTTTTTTAATGACACAAAATAAAAAATAAATTTTTTTTCTGGATTGCCGTCACTCAATAGCAATGCCTTGTTCCTACTATTTCCTATTTTTGTATTGTGTTACCAGGTTATCTGAATTTTTTATGCGCAAGCAACCATTGATTGAAAGAAAATCGCTGCCTAAAATGCTTATTTTTCTGGCAGTTGCGATTTTGGGTGTGATGTATATCCTTTATACCTGGCTGAGTATCGAAAATGGGCAAATCGGGAGCGGGCTGCTGTACGTCAAATCTATTGAATCAACGCTGGCCAAAGGCGACTTAATCGTGTTGGAAGTGATTAAATCGGCCAGCCTGGTTGCAATAATTTTAGTGGTGTTTTTTTTCCTGTTGAGGACCAATAGAAAAAATCAGTCTCTCAGGATTGCGATTGCGGAACGGGAGCAGGCAGAGGAGAAAATATCGATTCTGTCGCATGCCGTGCGAAGCATCAGCGAATTTGTCAGCATTACCGACATGTCGGATAAGATACTCTTTGTGAACAGTGCCTTCCTGAAAGCTTATAAATATGAGGAGCATGAATTGGTTGGAAAATCTATCGGGATCATACGTTCAACAAATAATTCACCAGATGTTGTCGCAGAAATTCTTCCTGCAACATTACGCGGGGGATGGCACGGCGAGATTCTGAACAAAAGGAAAGATGGCAGCGAATTTACTGCATTTATCTCGACTTCTGTTATTCAGGATGAAAATGGCAAACCGGTGGCGCTTATCGGCGTTTCGACCGATGTTACTGATCGCAAGCGGGTGGAAGAACAGCGAAACAGGCAGGCAGGTTTGATCACTTCTTTGCTCGATTCTATCCCTGATATCGTTTTTTTTAAAGATACTAAAGGGGTTTATCTTGGCTGCAACCCCTCTTTTGCTGAATTTATTGGCAAACCAAGAAATGAAATTCTTGGCAAAACCGATTACGACCTTGTTGATAAAGCAACTGCAGATTTTTTCAGGCATCATGATCTGGAGGTACTTAAACAGAAACTGCCCCGTCATATCGAAGAATGGATCACCTATCCCGATGGCAGAAAGATTCTGATTGATACCCTCAAAACACCGTATTGGGGAGATGACGGAAGCCTGATCGGCATCATCGGGATCAGCCGCGACATTACCGAAAAAAAGGAGACCGAAGAGAAAATTAAAGAGAGCGAAGCGAAATTTAATAAAATCTTTAACAACAGCCCTTCATTGATGGTATTGCTGACAGTTAACGACCGGCGGATTGCGGAAGTTAACGAAACATTTCTTCAAAAAACAGGATTATCAAGAGATGAAATTATTGGCAAGGTTGTGACGGATGTTCAACTTTTATCATTTGGGGACACGCAGCAGGAAGTCTCAACTGAGTTGCAAAAAGATCAACGGATTACCGGAATGGAATTGGAATTGAAAACCCAAAGCGGTGATACCATCTATGGCGTTTTTTCCAGGGAAATCATTGAGTCGTATGGCAGAAAGTATTTTTTAACAGTGATCACCGATATTTCTGATATCAAGCATGCCAAAGGAGAGTTGGAGGAGAGCAGGGAAAAATACAGGGGATTATCCGAGGCATCATTCGAAGCTATCTTTATCTCTGAAAAGGGCCTTTGTATTGAACAAAACCAGGCAGCAGAAAAAATGTTCGGATATACTTCAGAGGAAGCGATGGTGAGATACGGAACAGAATGGATTGCACCTGAAGACAGGGAAATGGTTATGAAGAATATGCTTGCCGGCTTTGAAGAACCTTATGAAGCTCGGGCTTTGAAAAAAGACGGCACCACCTTTCCATGTATTTTGCGAGGAAAAATGATGCATTATAAAGGGAAAAATGTCCGGGTTACCTCGTTATCCGACATTACTGCCCGCAAACAGGCCGAGGAGGAAGTGAAAAAAGTATCAACCCGACTGGCCCTGGCTACACGTGCCGGTGGTGTTGGCGTGTGGGATTACAATATTACCACGAACCACCTGTTGTGGGATGATCAGATGTTTGCACTTTATGGGATCGGGAAAGCAGATTCTCCTGATGTATTGGAAACCTGGCAGGGGAGTATCCATCCTGACGATAAGGAACAGACCAATCGGGAACTTCTCCTGGCTGTTCACGGCGAGAAGGAGTTGGACGGAGAGTTCCGGGTGGTGTGGCCCGATGGTTCAGTGCACAATATCAGGGCACTTGCGACTGTTCAGCGCGATATCTCCGGCAACGCCTTGCGTCTTGTTGGTACCAATTGGGATATTACGGAACAGAAAAAAAACGAAGCGGTCCTCTTAAAAGCCATGCAGCAGGCTGAAACCGCGAACAAGGCTAAAAGTGTGTTCCTTGCAAGTATGACACATGAAATCAGGACCCCGCTGAATGCAATCATCGGATTTTCGCAACTGATGACCAGGGATCGGATGCTCACAGAATCTCAAAAAGAGTATAATGTTTCAATTATCCGTGCCGGCGAGCATCTTTTGGCGCTCATCAATGACATCCTGGAACTGTCGAAGGTAGAGGCGGGACAATTGGAGTTAAACCCTGTGAATGTTGACATGCATGCCCTTTTTACTGATATTCAGCTCATGTTCAAAGAACGTGCCCAGTCCAAGCACCTTCAGTTTGCTTTTGAAGCTTCCGAAGATTTTCCCCGTTTCCTCATAGTAGATGACAGCAAATTGCGCAGAGTTTTTGTCAACTTGATTGGAAATGCCATCAAATTCACAGAAGCAGGGGGTATCCATGTGCAGACACGTGTTGATAAAATAAATGGAGATCCCGGCATGTTGACCGTTGAAATCCGGGATTCGGGCGTTGGTATTCCCGAGAATGAAATAGGCAGGTTGTTTAAACGTTTTGAACAAACGAGTGCCGGCATCAATAAGAGCAGTGGCACGGGCTTAGGGCTTGCCCTGAGCCAGGAACTGGTCTTTTTAATGGGTGGAAATATCACGGTGTCCAGTGAGGTCGGAAAAGGTTCGGTGTTTACATTCAGGGTTGAAATAAAACCAGGAAAAACTGACCCCGGGGCAACCTTGAATGCCAGACGCGTAAAAAGTATCGATGCTGAACATGGAACCTATCGTGTATTGGTTGTTGATGATAATGAGATAAATCTGCAAGTGACAGTCAGGCTGCTCAAGATGGTTGGTTTTGAGACGAATGAAGCATTTAATGGTGCCGATGCCCTCATAAAACATGAACAATGGGACCCAAACCTGGTTCTCATGGACATACAAATGCCCGTTATGGATGGACTGGAGGCAACACGTCGGATAAAAGCCACGGAAAGGGGCAGGTATTTGCCAGTTATAGCACTCACGGCCAACTCGTTTGACGAGGAACGAAAAAATATGATCACCCTTGGTTTTGATGGCTATATCCGAAAACCCTTTCGGGAGAGCGAATTGTTTGAGGCCATTGGAAAATCCCTTGGCATTAAATATATATACAACGACGAAAATGGACGTTCTTCCCGGGAAAAATATAGTAACAATGATGTTGCCATTCTGGAGGATATTGCAAAACTCCCTGAGAACCTGGTGTTGCAAATGCTCGATGCCATTGATGTGGCCGATCTTGACCTGTTAATTGAACTTATTATCAGGATTGATCAGGATCATTCAGAACTTGCAAAATATCTTGTAACCCTCGCAAACAATTATGACTATAGCTATCTTCAGCAAATTTTAACTAAAAAGGGAACTCCGCATGAAAATTGAAAATGCACCGGAAATAAAAGTTCCATACATACTTATTGTTGACGATATTAATGAAAATCTTAAACTGTTGGGTGATATTCTTAAAGGTGAAGGGTATAAAATACGTCCGGTCCCCAGTGGCGAACTGGCTTTGAAGGTGGCAGAAAAGGAGAAGCCAGGCCTTATTCTTCTCGATATCATGATGCCGGGTATGAATGGCTATCAGGTTTGTAGCCTGTTAAAAGAAAATCCCGGTTTAAAAGATGTCCCCGTAATCTTTATCAGTGCATTGAACGAAACAGCGGATATTGTCAAAGCATTGTCGGCAGGGGGAGTGGATTATATTACTAAACCGTTTCAAACAGAAGAGGTCATCGCCAGGGTCAATACCCATTTTAAACTTTATAAGCAAAGCAAAGAACTGAAGGAACTATATGCCACCAAGGATAAGTTCTTTTCTATCATTGCCCACGATTTACGCAGTCCGTTTACGGCATTTCTCGGTTTGACACAAATGATGGTTGAAGATGTGAAAACCTTGACACCCGGCGAGATTGAAGAGATGGCCGGCATTGTGAATAACTCAGCAACGAAACTATTCAGCCTGCTTGAAAACCTTCTTCAGTGGTCGCTGATGCAGAGCGGTAATGCCAGTTTTAAACCGGAATCCTTTTTTTTACAGGAGAAAATTGCTGATTCCCTGGCATTGGTTTTTGACGCTTCAACAAGCAAAGCGATTGAAACAGTTTCAGAAATTTCCCATGATATAAAGGTTTATGCGGATGTGCGGATGTTGGAAACCATCATCAGAAATTTACTGACCAACGCAGTAAAATTCACGCCGAGAGGGGGGAGGGTTATGGTTTCGGCCCGGCTGACTGATCATGATTTTACAGAGATTTGTGTGCGCGATACCGGGATTGGTGTACCTGATCATTTGATAAACAACTTATTCATGGTTGATAAACGAACGGGCCGCAACGGTACAGAAGGTGAACCAAGCTCCGGTCTGGGATTGATCATCTGTAAGGATTTTATCATAAAACATGGTGGTACCATCCGGGTAGAGAGTGAGGAAGGCAATGGCACAGCTTTTTATTTTACCATCCCTAATTCTCCCGGATGATTTCCCCAGTTAAATTCCTTCTGGCATTCTGTCTGGTATTACTGCCCGGTTTGTTGTTCTCCCAGCAAATTGTTTCAAAAACCGAGCGGCATGTAGAATATTCGATACCTTACCGCAAGGCCGATAGCCAATTGTATACCTACGGAAATGAGTTGCTGCGTGAAATGGCGAAGGATGTACTGCGGGAACCCTGGCTGGTGCGAATCCACATTTCATGCGGAATCGGACTGTCCATAGTCAGAGAGAATGACCAGCATCACCTGATCATATCATTAAGGCATCCGGTGATCAGTGGCGACACGGTTTTCCGCCGGTTTCCGGTCACAAATGTATTGTTCCCGTCGCATATCAGCATGAAGCTCAGATGGGCCAACCGCGCTGACACCTCCGGGTATACGGAAGAAACACTCACCAGAAAGACATTCCCTTCATACGACAGCCTGATTTGTGCCCTGCCTGTTGCTCCTTTTGACCCGATCGTAGATACACTGCTGGTAAGGGATGTTGAACTTTATTACGACTCTGCTGCGTTGAACACCTTCATTGACAGGATCGCACTCATTCACGACTATTACGCTTCTCTTTCGCTTCTTGATTCATTGCAGCATTTTACATCAAACCTGCATCTTGAAAAGGCAGCACTTTTACCGTATAATTACCTGAAAATTCAAGAGTTGTGCAGGGTTCTAGACCAGATTAACTCCCGTGACTTCACCGGGCAATTGCTTCGCAATGGGTTTGATCCCTCAGGATTGATGAGGAAATACGATCAGACATACAAGCATTCACGCAGCCTGATTTACAACTTTATCGATGAAATGCACAGAACCGGCACCATTCCCTGGGATGGTGATGGAGAACGGCTGGCGGCCTATTTCACCTCGAGGGTGGTTTCGTATGTTCGTCGTTCCTATCAAATGGACCAGCAGCAGGGACGTATTTACAACGATTGCCTGGACCATTTTTTTGATCATGGCGACTTTCCGCCCGAAGAAGGTGTTGAGGCTAAAATGCTGAAGAAAATGTTTCCGGATGCAGGCCAGGATACCATTGCCAGGTTTATATCTAAAATGGTTTATGACTCATACAGGAATACAGCCTTGCAACTCATGAACCAGAATCATTATGCCGAAGCTTTTTCAACGATGGAAAACGGGCAGCGGTTTATCGCCGGAAACCCTTCCCTCACGGGTATTCCAAAGGATGAATCTATTCAATCGCAGGCAGCACAGGGCATCTGTGATTCCTACACCGGCATCGCTTCAACCTGTATGAGGGGCCATAAGTACGATATGGCTGAAAGCTATCTGAAAAAAGCTGACCAATATGCTTTGGAACATTCAAAATATATCCGGTCCGATTCGGGTTACCGCGCCGTTTTCAGTGAACTTTTCTTTTTAAGGAATGCAGACTGTGATCAATTGCTGGAGCAAAAGCAGTTCGCAGCCGCCCTTGATTGTTACCATGCGTTTGAAAAAGCGTATCCGGCCCGCGACCTGGCATTGTTGAGCAAAGAGTTAGGACCAAAGAAATCATTGGCCATGGCCGGGCTGGGCAATCTGTCGGCCATGCGTACCGAGGATGCCTTGAAACGCAAAGATGCCGATACCGCGCTTTTCTATTACGAGCAGGCGACAGCCCTCAGAAGGGAGGCGAAAATACAGGAGCCGGTTGATGACAGGCTCGATTCGCTGGCCCCACTGATGGCACACATTAAATTTGAGCAGATATTTAAAGAGGGTGCCCAATCGCTCGAAAAGCGGCAGTTTACCCTGGCAGTGGCCCAATTCAAGGAGGCCGGCGCACTGGCGGATCAATACCGGATCGATCGGGGCCATGAGTTTGATTCGCTCTACCGGCGGGCCATGAAACATTTACTGATCGTACAGTTGAGTGCCTCGCAAAAGAAAATCTGGGCCAACGAGTTTGATTCAGCGCAGCTTACGGTTCAAAAAACGGAAGCAGCCGGGTTTGAATATGGATTTTTGGATGACCCGGACTTTTCTTCGGCAGTTGAAAAATACAAGGTGAAAATGCAGGAGCAGAAATGCCGAAACCTCCAGGATTCCATTGAATTAAGAATGATCAGGGCCGACAGAAGCGGAGCGTTGAAAAATTACCAGAATATAATGCGGTATTTCCAGGAAGCGCTAAACCTGATAACATCGGCTCCGGCTTGCAATCTGGATTCCAAACTACTGAACGACAGTCTTGCAAAATACAAAAATCCGGCGGATTACCAGCGCAACGAGCAACGAATAAATGCCATGATTGCCATCGGTGATTATGCCGCTGCAGTAAATTCGCTGAAGGAAAACCAGGTTCTTTTCAACGTAGGCCAACTCTCGCAATTTGGTTTAAAACAGGTGGAATTGTTTGAATTTGTTGCCGGGAAAAGTAATCCCTACCTGACTGAAACCGCTGCCGGTTTCCTCTGTCAGAGCGGGGAGTTTCAATCTGCTTTCAGGTTTCTTCTGTTGCTCAGGGAACAGGGGGTTGCTTCAAAGCAGGTAAGAATTTTACAGCAAAACATCGGACAGGCACTCGCCAAATCTGATCTGGCCGCCAATCCGGATGAAAATCCGGTGTCATCTGTACTGAAATACCCTGTCGAAAATGATTGGTATACTTATTTCCGGGAAGCATATATGGCTGCCATGAAAATACAAAAATGACCCCAACCATCTCATCAGGGAGAGGGCTCCCCTTGAGGAGGTCTTTTTTTTTACTTCGGGATGTAGTTGTTGATTCCATTGCAAGACGATTATTACGGTCTTAAACGTCATATTAACAGCAACTTTGATGGATTTATATAGCTGTTCAAAACTATAAGCAGGCCGGTTTTAACGAACCGGAAAAATTGATAAATTTGCTTGACACCTCAAACAGGAAATTATGTACCAGGAATTCGCCCAGGCGCTTACCAATATTGATAATAAAATCAAATCACTGGATCATCGGCAACTTCAACGTGAATTTGAATTGATCCCACTGGAAACATTTGGAAAACTTCAGATTGACAGGCCCAGTCAATTTCCCAATCTGATGGAATGGCTTCCTGTGATGCCATCGGCAGAGGTTCAGCAAAAATGGACGGGGTCCTCTGGTTATGACCTGATGAAACAATCCGTCAATTTCATCAGGACTGTAGTAGGTACATATCACGAGATTGCCTGTAAACCGTTAAATCAGGGAAAAGTCCTTGATTTCGGCTGTGGGTGGGGCCGGTTAATCCGGTTGTTATATAAGTATTTACCCGCTGAAAATATTTATGGTGTTGATCCTTGGGACCAATCGATCAGTCTGTGTAATCAGACACGATTGTATGGAAATTTTGCACTGTCAGAATATCTGCCAACAGCGTTGCCCTACCCCTCCGGCTTGAAATTTGATTTGATCGTTGCATTTTCTGTTTTTACTCACCTCTCGGAAAAAACTTTCAACATGTGTGCAGCAGTTCTCCGGGAATACCTTTCTGAAAATGGCGTTATTGCGCTCACCATCAGACCAAGGGAGTTTTGGGCCTGCGTACATAATACAACTCCATTTTTTTCTCAAATGCCTATTGCACAAATGTTGGATGAGCATGATCAGAAAGGATTTGCATTCTATCCTCATGAATGGGAATTGGTCAAAGGCGAAAAGACCTTTGGCGTAACAACCGTTTCTCTTGAATATCTTAAACAAGCCTTTCACGGATTGGAGGTTTCATGTGTTGAATGGAGCGAAATCGACCCGTTACAAATGATTGTTTTTTTGCGGAAACAAAAAAAACAGTAGTAAGCTCTATTGAATCACTGACTTCTTTATTTCGATTGCTTCACCTGACTGGATTCTCACCAGATACGCACCCGGTGGCAATGCACTGACATCCATCTCAACCCTGTCCTGGCTTTTTACCACTTCCGAAATGACGGATTTGCCCGTAACCGTGTAGACAGTTATACTCGTTTCTTTGGGGAATTTCTGTTTGTTCAGGATAGTAATTTTATTGGTTGAGGGATTTGGAAATAAAATTGCATTATCAACTTGTGAATTCGCCCATGGTCCCGTCGAAACCTGGATTCCTCCATTGGTTGTCCCAAACAAAAGGCACCAAAGCCCTCCGGTAAATGCACAATTACCTGTGGTGGCGACAGCATACAGGGGATAATTGACCGGAATGAACTGCTTATGCCACGAGGCGCCTCCATCCGTGGTTTTCAGGACAAGCCCGGTGATCGCCAGGGTCCCACCAACTGCATATCCCGTATCTGCATCATAGAACCGGACAGCGAGAAGGGCATCGGTGGTTGGGAAGTTCTGCTCATCCCAGGTATCTCCTCCATCGGTTGTTTGAAGGATCAGACCATCCGCACCAACGGCAAACCCTTTGTCGGGCGTGGGGAAATCAATCGCACAAATATTAAAACCCTCTTTGATCACATTCCAGGTCACCCCGGCATCGGTGGTCCTTAAAAGTGTCGTATTTCCCGCTGCAAAGCCATTGTTTGCATCCGCAAAACAGACAGAACGGTAATTCAGGTTTGGAACACCGGTGAGGTATGACCAGGACTGCCCAAAGTCGGTGGATCGCAGGAATGTCCCATCATAACCCACGGCAACCATCACCCCGTTGATCGTATGCGATATAGACATTATACCATGCCATCCGAGGTTTGGCATCCGGAGAGTCCATGTCTGACCTCCGTCGAAAGTAGTGTAAATATCACTTCCTCCGATACAACCCATGTTTTCGTTGATAAAGTCAACAGCCCTGAATCCATGGAATTGAGAAGTTGTGTCCTGTATAAACCAGGTAGCGCCGCCATCAACAGTCTTCAGTATATCGCCTGCATTGGATTCCCCGTGGTCGATTACTGCATAGCCGGTTTGAGCCGTTGGGAAATCAATTCCATAAATACCAGCGCCCCATTCCAAAGGCGGGGCCACCCAGGTTGAAAGGGAGGTCCAGGAATTTCCGTAATCGGTTGTTTTTTCAATACTGCCCCAGTAACCCGTAGCGTAAGCGGTTCCCCCGGTCTGAGCCGTGATGTTGGTGGTGAATGGCGAACTGACCGGAAGCAGGAGCCGGGTCCAGGTATTTCCTGCGTTGGTCGTAAGGTACTTCACCGGCGCACTGGTCGGTGCAGCAATACCGAATTCAATACCGTTTAAGATCAGGGTGTCGGGACTAAACATCGCGATTGAATAAAACGAGGCTGAATCATTGAGATACTGCTTCGTCCATGTTGATCCGCCATCAGTGGTCTTCATCACAACACCATTGTTACCCACAGCAAACCCGGCGTTTGTGGTTGGGAAAACCATGCTCCTGAGCGTTATGTTGGAATCGACATGAATGGCATTCCAGTCATTACCGCCATTGGTGGTCTTTAAAATGTACCCCGGTGATCCTGCGGCATAGCCGGTAAGCGAGGAGGTGAAACAGACGCAATTCAGGTATACCGGATCCTGGAAATAATACGGAGTCCAGGTATTACCCCCATCCGTGGTCCTGATAATCTTTCCACCGGAGCAAACCACAAAACCATGCTGTGTATCAGTAAAACAGGAGGCATTCAGATACTCATCAACTTCCCAATACATCGAATCCCAGGTAATACCGGCATCCTGCGTCCTGTAAATATAACCGTATCTGTCAACAACAAAACCTGTGGAATCATCAGGCCAGTCAAGCCCGATGAAATTCGTGTACCTGGCATGTTCAGCCAGGTTTTTAATTTCCCAGCTAAGCCCTTCATCCTCCGAATGCATCACCGTGCCTACAGAACCAGCAGCCCGGATGGAGTTGTCATCCTTTATCCTGATTACATTCAGATCATTGCCCTGAGGCACCGGGTTCCTCCATGTCCATTGTGCATGGGCAAATGCAGTTAGGCATATCAACCAGATTGCTAATAGAATTCTTCCCATGATGTTGGAGGTTACGAATCTATTGCCGTCAGCTTTAGCTGACGGTTACGGATATAAAAAAAGGTGCACCTACCTTACAACGACTTTCCCTGTTCCCAAAAAAGTTTCCCCGGTAATTGTGATTAAATATATACCCCTGGAAAGCTTTGTACGACTGATTTCGTGCAGGTTTACTGTAAATTCGTTCACCCCCTGTTTGATCTGGTTTATGGTTTGTCTGCCAACTAATTTCCCATGGATATCATGAATGGTGATATCCATTTTTGCCAGGGCAGCAGGTAAATCGACAACCACATTGAACACCCCATCTGAGGGATTGGGATAAACAACCACGCGCTGATCTCCGGCAAGTTGTCTGAATTCATTGTCATCAATTCCAGTGAAAAATGGTTTTGGCAGTTTAACGGTGGTATAAAGCCTGTATTCGCCTGGTTTGAAAGGCAGGATGGCAGTTGTGTCGGTCACATTCAAGGTATCGCCGGAATAAAACTCATACCACATCCCTTTTTTCGTAAAATTCGGTATCACATTTTTATTGACAACGTCAAAATTGCCCAATACGGTTGCATCCATGGTTGAATGACGCAGCCATATCCGTTTAACGGCACTTGTCACATCCATTGAAAAAGTGGTGGTGGCAAAAACCGGTTGTGTTTTCTTCAGATCAATAAGTGCTGCAAATACTCGGTTTGTATATTGCCTTCTCCACTGACTCAGGTAGTCCCAGCGTACAGGTTTCGGGTCAAGCCGCGAAGCGGAGGTGCCCGATGGATAATTGATCGAATAATCGTATCCCAACTCACCAAATTGCCATATCATTTTTGGTCCAGGGATGGTGAAAAAGAAATTCGCATTCAGTTCGATCCTTTTTAATCCTGTGGTGGTATCTTTTATATTGTAAGGTGGTTTGCTGTTGTTTCCGGAGGAGATGTTTTTGAACATCGTCCGCTCTTCGTCATGGCTTTCCATATAGGCCACCAGATTTGGCTGTGCCCATCCCCGGTTTTTATAGGAAGCCCAGGAATAGTCGGAACCCGTGCCGCTGGTCCACCCGCCAGCTCCCTGGATATAGTTGTAATTCATGTTTCCCCACATCAGCATGTTTTTAGCAGCGAGCACCTTTTCTTCTGAATTGTCGGCAAAATGCTCCATAATGGCATACGCATTTGGATTGACCGAATGGATCACATTCGTGTAATTTTCCAGAATGGTGATCCGGCTTGCATCGTACTGGCCCCAAAGTGATACGTTATCGGGATAGGAATTCTTTTGGGTGAATCCTTTTGAAAGGTCGAACCGGTAACCATCCACATGAAACTCGGTTAGCCAGTACCTGATAAGCCGCTCCATGTAGGCTTTGGTGGTCGGGCTTTCGTGGTTGAAATCGTATCCAACGCTGTAAGGATGTTTGGCGACGGGGTTAAACCAGGGGCTGTTTGCTGCCGGCCGCTGGGCTGCATAATCCCAGAAAAGCCGCACCAGCGGTGAGTTGCCGAAATGGTGGTTGCATACAATGTCGAGGATTACAGCGATTCCGCGGGCATGGGCAGCCTCAACAAATTGTTTCAGTCCGTTCTTCGTACCATAGTATTTATCAACGGCAAATGAGTAGTCTGGATTATATCCCCAACTGATGTTTCCTTCAAACTCCATCACAGGCATCAGCTCAATCGCATTGATTCCCAGTCGCTTCAGATAATCGAGGGTGTCAATCAGCGACGGGTAGTCATGATCTTTGGTGAAATCACGGATAAGAAGTTCATACACAACCAGGTCGGTTATGGCTGGCGGCGTGAATGGTGTTGTATTCCATGGATAAGGGTCCTGGTTGGTCTGAAGGAAGGTGGCAATACCTGAGGCCTTTCCGGATGGATAAGGCTTGAGGTTCGGATAGGTTTTTACCGGAATGTATTGGTCGTCGGGATCGCTCACTTTGTCGGCATAAGGGTCGCCAATCCGCAGGAATCCATCAACAAGATATTGGAAAATATACTCCTGTTTTGGAACAATGTTGCTGATTTGAAGCCAGAAACGGTTGCTGTCGGGGGTGATATTCATGTAGTATGAAGAATCAATTTTCCAGTCGTTGAAGTCGCCTATCACAAATACGTTGTCCTTGTGCGGGGCAAAAAGAGCCAGCAAGGCAGAGTTTGTACTTGTGTAATTGATCCCGTCGTTCATTCCGGCAGGGAGTGCAGCGATTTTTGCAGCTGGGATCACGGTATAGGAGAAGGAATCGGCAGCAGACCCGTTGATGTTCTCAGCTTCAATGCGGACCCAGCGGTTGACCCAGTTCGAGCCAAAATTATCAGCAGGGATGGTATCTGTAATGGTGTTTCCCGTGGTGGTTTTCACAAGAACATTGTTGACGAAAATTTTCATGGTTTCGGCAGTCGGACTGATGGCCGATATGGGGATGGGGGTGTTTTGTTTGAGGTACAATGATTTATTGGTTGGGAGCACGATGTTCACACTCATCGAACTTTCATATACATCGATAAAAATATCGCTGCCATTGGCACTGCGTCCGGTTTTGGAGCCATCGGAATTGCGGAAGACAAACGCCATTTTGAGAATCTGTTCAGCAGCCGGAACTCCATAATAACTCCGGATGGACGGTTTCATGGTGAGTTTGTACAGGTTGTTTCCAAGTGGTGTCAGCAAGGCCTTCGGGAGGTTTACGTTCCATGCTGCCAATGCGTATTTCCAATCAGAACCTGAGGTGCTCAGGTTGGTGATCACCCCGGTATGAGCATAAATAGGAGGGGCAACATTTTTGAGGCCCGCATCACCTTGCGCGGCATCGAAAATAATTACCACCGAGTCGTTGTCAATCGGGAAGACAGGGGTAGTGGTAACCACCTGAGCATAAAGCAGCGCTGAAAAACTGCCGGTAAGGAGAATCGAAAGGATGAGGAAGATACGTTTCATGGTTCTGGAATTTGAGTGACAAAGTTAGCAATTCCATGGCCTTTATGGTTACCTTGCACAGATATTCAGTAAAATATGTCTAATTCCTGACACATCGCACACTTGCCGCCACCATCAAATTGTCAGGCCCTCCTGAAAAGTAACCTGAATCATAACTAAGAGACCATAAAAATGGCCCCTGCGGAAGAAGTGGATCGCCTCCCCATGTGGCCGACCACAGGAAGGCAAGGTAAGACTGATGGGAAAAATTGCTGTTGCCATCTCTGTTTCCACCCGGCAGTGCTGTGAATCCGCTGCTATTGGTGGCGCTGGCATTGGGCGTTGCCCAATGAACAAGGCCTGATTCTTTCATTTTTCCTCCGGAAATTAAAGAGCCGCCCAGAAAGGTCATAAGTGTTGTAAATTCATCAGCGGTTGGTAAATGCCATCCGGTCGGGCATATTCCCTGTGGATTCCCTAAACTGATCAATCCTTGTTGCTTTGCCTCCATCCATTGGTATAATCCTCCATAAACATTACAGTTTGCTTCCAGGTCATTATAACAATATTTCTCGATGATCCCATTGTCATCCTGGCTGGTATTACCCGGAATTTTTGTGCCGATATTCATGTTCTCCTTCATCCAGCACTGCGTTCCTATCTGCAATGTATTATAAATTTTTCCGTCCCGCAGATCTGTAAATGAGTTGCCGCATGTTACAGGTACTGCAGGTCCCCATGTAATACCATCGCATACATTCAGCATTTTTTCATCGGTATTATAGATTACCAGCCCCTCGGCAGGAGAAGAAATAGCATTTCGCTGCGCTGTTGTCATGCGGGGTGGCAGAAATCCTTTCCCGGTTGATTTGACCTCCAGTAAGGCTGAATTATCCGGGGCGCTGCCATCTGTACTGATGCCGACCTGGGCTGATAATGTTACTGCCATCAAAACCATCATGGTTGTGAAGATGAATGATCGTACATTGTTTCTCATGTGAAATGTTTTTAGGGTTCCCTGATTCAATTCCGTACTTTTCAAAATTTGCTTCACGGGTCTTTTTGTTTAAAACCTGCTGACTTATATCAAAAGTGCCGGTCAGGTGCTTTCCGTTGGTACTTACCTCACTATAGCCCCATCCGTTTATCGATGGGGCGTACATCAAAGCCCCGTTGAAATAGACCTGCGGTAACAAGGATGCACGGGCAATCAGGCTGTCGTACTGGTTTGTAAGAATTTGATTCGACAAATCTTTTAATACCGGGCTGTTTGAAATACCCTGCGTCAGGAAACCCGCCAGTGAACAATCCTGACTTTGTACAGCTAAATGAAAGAGTAAACTGGCCAGGCAAAGAAAAGCAGAACGATAGGAGAGGTGCACGATGCCGTAATTTATTTCAAATGTACAGCATAATTTCAATGATCAAACAACTTTTCAGGAAAATGGGTTTTGCCCGGTGTTATGGTTCTTTAACCACAAACTGCTTTACAACGGTTTGTCCTGTTATGAAATGTGTCAGAATCAGATAATTGCCTTTTATTAACAAAGGATGAATGGTCAGTGAGTTTTTGCAGACTGCCTTTTCTGTATAAACATTACGCCCCGACATGTCAATGATTTCGATGCTGCTGATAACAACAGGGGAAGAAATGGTTACCGGCCCGGTGGAAGGGTTTGGAGATACGGTGAAACCCGGGATGATCAAATTGGTTTCCACCGCTGTTGAAATGGCCTTTCCCGTGATGTAGATATCATCGATCTTATTGATCCCGTTTGAGGTCAGGGTGCCACCTGTGGAGTTGATATTGGTTGTCATGATCCACCTGAGATACAGCGAAGACTGGTTTTTACATGGCTCAGGCAGGTCGATGCTGTCGAGCAGCGCACTGGTCCAGTTGTTGGCGGTTATCATGGTGGAATTGGGCACATCAGCCCATGTTCCGGTAGTTCCGATCCGGTACTGAACCATAAAGTCGCGCGGACCCGGATTATTCCCTCCTGTTTGCTGTTTCGAAGATAGTTTCAGCATCTCATATCCAACGGTATTTAACCTGATAACCCAGTATTTCGTCATGGCTCCATTATCCCACCCTGTTGCCTGTGCGGCCTTGGTGGTGGCTCCGTTTTTCGAAAAATCAATGGCACTGGTTCCACCTTCTGTGCGGATGGCCATGGTCAGGTTTACAGGCAGTCCGCCATCGGCAAGGCTGTCGGTCGGATTACCCGTTGGGAAAGTCCATTTTGCAAGTAACACCTGGCCCTGCATCACATGAAAGGCCAAAAAAAACAAACCGAAACAAAAAACTAAAAAACACTTTTTCATATCCTTAATTTTAATTTAACTGCCTATCCCTTTCGGTAAAGTTGGAATTCTATTATCTGAGTGAGCATATTTATACCAGGCGTAATTGAATTTAGCAAAACCCTTCCTAATAATTTCGCACCTACGGAGCGAATTGTTCCCAAACGTCAACGTACTACCAATATTTCGCTCCTATGGAGCGAGCTGACACAGGCCTCCGGGGCTGGTTAATTCTGGCTTATCCGGATGGAGAATAAGAATCATAGATAAGCTTGGTTTTATCCTTGACCCAAAGGGATAGGCAGCTTAATTTAAACACTTTGTCACCCGTCACCCGTCACCCGTCACCTGTGACCTTGTCACTCGTAAATCGTCACTCGTAAATCGTCACTCATAAATCGTAAATCGTAAATCGTAAATCGTAAATCGTAAATCGTAAATCGTAAATCATCATTCCCTCCCCGCAACCTTAAACCCATAAGCCAGATTCAGCATCACAAATCTCCCCGGCGATAAATTTCCTTTCGAATCATAGTACCGCGTATTGAAGATATCCTGGATGGTGGCACTTATGGTAAACTTATCTCCAAAGGTGTGTCCCAGTCTCAGGTCAAAGGTGTTGGAGGGTGCTGTTTTAAGCGTGTTTTCATCATCGTTCCACTGGAAATCCTTATAATTGAAAGTAAGTGTTACCTGTACGATCCTGTTATTCCACCAAATCCCGGCAAAGACCTGGTTTCGCGGTACTTCAACAATATATTTGCCTGTAAGGTCTTTATTCTCACCCGGCGAGTTGAATGAACTTATTTTCGAATCGTTGAATGAGTAATTGGCCACCAGCCGCAGCTTTTGTGTGATCATCCATCGCCCGGCGATTTCTGCCCCGATAATCTGAACCCCGCTCACATTTTTACGACGTATGATCGGTTTGTCTTTGTCACCACCTGTATTGATGCTGTCGCCTGTACTCACGAAATATTGAAAATCGTGGCCTTCCGATATATAGACCGATGGCTGAAAACTGAGTGTTGCAGTGGGGTTCCAGTCAACCCCGGCCTCATAATTATCGATCGTTTCAGGCCTGAGTTGCGGGTTCGCCAGTTTAAAACCTTTGGTTACGTTCCCGTTCTTACACATGTCGTCCAGCATGGCTGGCCTAAAGCCCCGTGAATAGGAGAGGTAGCCATTGATGTTTTTGGAGAAGGTGTATTTCAACCCGAGTTTCGGACTGAGCGCGTGCCAGGTTGTGTTGCTGAAATTCGTAGGATAATCGGCCATGAAGGAAGTTAGTGTGGTTGGCTGTTCAATCACAAACGACCCGTCATAAAATCTTGCAATATCATATCTCAGTCCGGCCAGAATGATCAGCTTTTCCGGCACAACATGCCATTCGTACTCGCCGAAAAGTGCGAAGAAATCCATTCTCCCCCGGTTTATTAATACATCAGTTGCCGTGATATAGGTGTCTGAGGCATTTACACTGCCCGAACGGATGTCAATCCCAATGGCATAGGTCATCCTGTGTTTGCCATGCAACGTCAGGTTCGACCAGATCCCCTGGTCGATACGGCGGGAATCGGTTTTATACAAGGTGTATTTATTGCCTTTTTTGGCTGCCATTGATTCGCTCAGGCGATGGTAAAACTCATTCTGGTAATAGGCGCTGACAAGCAATTCCGCCCGGCTGAAGTTGTTGTTGCTGGTGACCCGCACTGAATGTGTCGGGTATTCATTATAGCCGCCCCCGGGTTCATACACCTCGAACCCGTCATATCGTTTATCGCTGTAATAGCTGTACTCAATTTCCGTATAGCTTCTCTTGCCGTATTGGTAACCAATTCTGGCTGCCACAAGCCCCTCTTTCAGCCCGTTTTTAACATCCATGCTGTCTCTTGTATTCTCAGGAACCATGATATAACCTTCGCCCTGGCGGTAAAAAGCGTTCAGCGTATAGTAAAACCCCTTGTTTGCCGTGCCACTTCTGCCGCCAAGGCTGAACAAGCCTCCGAAAGTATTGCATGAGCCGTAGAACGTTTTAACCATCCCTTGCAGCGCTGCCGAAGGCCTGTCGGTGATGATATTGATGACCCCGCCCATGGCATTGCTGCCATACATGGAGGAGGCAGGCCCTTTTGAGACTTCGATCCGGTTGATGAATTCGGGAATGACCCGGTTCCAGTTCAGCCCGCCGCCATCAGCCTTGTTGAGTGGAATTCCATCAAGCAGCACAAGCGTCCTTGGGGTGCCATTCAACCCGCGCATGGTGATACTCGCATTTTTTGAAAAAATCCCGTTTGAACGATCGATGTTGGCCCCGGGAATCAGTTCCAGCAACGCATCGCTGGTAACCGCAGGCATGATGTTGATTTCATTGCTCCCGATGGAGGCCAGCCGTGAGGGTATATCCTCTATGTTATGTTGCGATCGGGTGGCTGTTACGAAAAATTCGGGAAGGTCCTTGATCCAGGTTCGCTGTGTTGTGTCGGTTGACAATGAATCAGGTGGGATGCCTGCCTGATTCATCAGCGGCATGAGGTCGCAGGTTTTCCCTGCGATTGCCGGCCAGGTAGCAAAAATGGTGAATCCAGCCATCAAAAACAACAATCGAAACCGGTGAATGTATCCTGTCATGCTGGTTATTTCTGAATTTTTATGGTCATTTTCACGGATCCTGCCGGCGCAGGCGCAACTTCAACGATCTTGATCAGGCCAAGTTTTCCGGCCGGGCTTTTAAATGAAAAGATCAGACCGGGTTCAACATATTTCCCTTTTTTCTTGCCTGCCGTGGGCTCGTATGCTGCCAGGATCAGACTGTCGTTATTTGCAAGGTCGAAATCTCCGGGAGCGATGAGGGTTGTGTCGTACCGGGTTTCATTCTTTACACTCCAGTTGATCAGGCCTTCAGGTCCTGTGAAAAATCCTGGTGCTTCAGCCTCATTGGGAGAAGCAAGCGTGCCTTCATATTGTCCGAAGTAATAAACCATGTCAGCAAGTGGCTGGTTTTGATATGCCTGATGAAGTGTCATCACCGAACTGTCAGCGAGGGAGAAAAAACTGCCGGTGACCGTATTTTCCTGGGCTCCAAGCAAAATATCACCCAAAGTCCGGATTTGTCCCCACTGCGAACTGTCTGATTTGGTAAACACGATCTGAACACTTTGCGTTACCCTGTTCCTGTCCATGATCAGGAAGGTCCAGTTTTCTTTTGGCGAATTGGTTTTGATTACATCCAGTGTATATTCGAGGGTGGGGGAGTTCATCCCTGTATCAAGCAGGATCTGACTCGTCCCATCATTGAAACGGATGGAGAAGTAAGTGAGGTTTGCATTGGATGAAGAGGCGCGGATGCCGATTTTTACTTTTTGTCCCGGCTGCAGTATCGTGTCTTGTGAAATATATCCGCTGCCGTGAATAAGGGAAATAACCGGCGGGACCAGGGCCGGGTCTTTTCTGCATGAATAAAATAAACCCGTCAGATTGGCCACACATATTGCAGTGATGATGATGCGCACCGCATAGCGAATAGGTGTTTGTTGCATATCGGTGGGGTGATTTATCCGCATCATCGCTTTGCTGAATAAAAATCAGGATTTTTTACCGGCGAGGGTCAGTAATCCGGCAGCAACAGCTCCCCCGGCGATTCCGAAAAGGAGGTGGGTGGCAAAGGGATAGATATATCCGCTGCGGAAAGCGCCCATAGGCATTTCAACAATCAGTGACATAAACAGCCTGAAAAGGGGGATGAAAACCCAGCAAGCCCCGCAAACGATGGCAAGGATCCATTCCCGTGAGGTAAACCCTGCAACAAACCCTGTGACCACATCCATCACGCAACCCAGGAACAGGTAATTCAATGCCATAAATGGATCGTGAAATCCCAGCCCTGGGACGAGCAGGAGGGTGGCTGCACCAATTCCTGATAAACTGGCGGCAAATGGATATTTTGACAATCCCTTGCCGGTAACGATGAGCGCCATAAACAACAGACCCTGTTTTCCGGGCAGGTGCATGGGCATGCGAAGCCTGGCATGCAGCACGATGGCGATCATGCCAAGACCAAGCAAAAAAATAATTTCAACGGTTGCAGCAACCGTGCTATTCGGAAATACTTTTGATATAGTCTTTTGAAGCGGACTGATATGCATAAGAAAGTGTTTTTTCAGTGTTTTCTACAAGAAGTGTAACCTTGCCTTCGAGCATGACTGGTCTGCACCATTCGGTGATCCGAACCACAGATGAAGGATCAGGAATGTGGCGATCTGTCGTGATGACACGGTCAATGTCAATGATTTTAATCAATTCGCTGATAATGAAGTCCCCGGTTGTTTCACGCAGGTTTTTGGCCCAGAGAAGTCTCCCGTCATTACCTCTGGCACGAAGTCCGACGGCTGCCAGTGAACCGATCACCCCGACACGTGTGTTCAGGAAGCCTTCGAGGTAAACCGACGCATTCCTTGCCAATTGGAACGCATCATCCATGGTCAGTATTTCAACCTTGGCACGGTTTCCAAAAGCCATGATGGCTTCCCCGATTGCGGTTTCGGGTGCCACGCAAAGCCCTGCATCCGAATCGAATGCACTTTCTCTTTTGAGAAATTCCCTGGCATGGTCGATGACATCGTTGATGTGCCCTTTGCAAAATCCGGCCAGACATGCTGAACTGTTGTGCGAGGTGTATGGGATCCGGCGGTCAACGAGCAACTGGTGACGTGTAACTGTGCGCATTTCGAACAAGCCGGCTTCAACCAGTGAATGGCCAAGCATCCGGGCATGATGTCCGGTACCCCGGGTTTCAAGGTTGTCAGTATCGTCAATGCCGATAAAAATGTTCACAGTTTCAGTGGCTTATTCAGGTTGCAAAATAACAAAATATTTTCGATTGGTTATTCATGACATATCGAAGTTAGAACGCATTTAAATAGGTCATTGCCTTCTCCATGCCTTTGCTGGCCGCTGTAACTCCTATTTTCCCCTGTTGCTGACCCGACCGCACAATCAGCATGGCTTTCCCATAAAACAGATGAACCAGGTTTGCCTGGAAAGGTTCGAAGGATTGGGGATTGCCATTGCCCACTGCGGCAATTGTGCCAGGACCGGTGATCGTAAAATCAACCAGATTATCTGCCAGCGGACAAGGGTTCCCGTTTTTATCAAAGGCTTCAACTAAAATAAATGAAAGGTCATTGCCATCAGCCCGGAGGGTGTTGCGGTCGGGGGTAAGCCTTATCTGATAAGGCTCACCGGCAGTTTTCATGTTTTTTTCACCAATCATTTGGCCATCTTTGTACGCCACTGCTTTCAATGTTCCCGGTTCATATTTCACATCTTTCCACATCAGGCGAAATCTTTCAGTCGAATTTTTGGAACCGTGTTTTTTCCATTTTCTTCCCAATGATTTTCCATTGAGAAAAAGTTCGGCACAGTCACCATTTGTATACACAAATACCGGTATGATGGTTCCCTCCTTGCCAGGCCAGTTCCAGTGTGGCAGGATGTGAACGGTGGGTTCTCCCGGATTCCAGTAGCTTTTGTACAAGTAGTACCTGTCTTTGGGAATGCCGCACAGGTCGAAAATACCAAAATAGGAACTATGTGCAGCTTCCTTATCAGTCAGGCCTTTCGCTTTAGCCCAATCGTTGGTATAAGGGGTTGGTTCGCCGAGATAATCGAACCCGGTCCATACGAACTCGCCTGCTACGTAAGGCTCATTCTGTTGCCACATAAAATCATCGTCCGAAATTTCTGCCCATTCCGGCGCATTCAAATCGTAGGAGCTGACCTGCAGGGAGTTGGTGAAGTCTGTTTTCTTCTCAGGCAAGGGCAGTTCGTAGAAACCACGTGTGCTGACAGTGGATGCAGATTCGCTGATGATTACTGATTTTGCCGGTTCCATCTGCCGGGCGAGGTCATAGCGCCGGCCGTAATTCCAGCAATGAACGTCGTAGTAGTCGAAGTGACGGTTCACCGCGCTGTTACGATTATCGCAAACCATGGTCACGGGCCTTGTTTCATCATATTCCCTGACATATTTCAGCATGGTATTCATGCGCTGAAACCCATTGTTGAGATTCATCTGAACATCGCCCATTTCATTGCCTACGCTCCATATAAAAACCGAGGGATGGTTGCGGTCACGCATCATGAAATTCCGTATGTTCCTTGAAGCAAATTCCTCAAAATCTGTCTTTTCGCTGATGTCGGCTTTCTGGTCATATTTGTCGAATACTTCATCAAAAACCAAAATCCCCATTTTGTCGCAGAGGTCTAACAACTCCGGTGCCGCAACATTGTGGCTTGTGCGCACTGCATTACAGCCCATGGCTTTTAACAATTCAAGCTGACGCTCCATGGCTCGGGTATTAAAGGCCGCACCGAGCGGACCAAGGTCGTGGTGCAGGTTCACACCTTTCAGCTGAACCCGTTGTTCGTTCAGATAAAACCCGTCATCTGCGGTAAACCGAATGGTGCGTATCCCGAATGGGGTTATCACTGTATCAGAAATGTCCTTACCGGTGCGGATGATCGTTTTCACCTTGTAACATAACCCATTGTTCACTTCCCATCTTTCAGGATTTTCAACAGGAACCGTCGTCTTAAAATTATAGCTTTCTCCGGCGGGAATGTTGCCTTCTGCCAGCTTCCGCGAAATTTCCCTGCCAGCCGGACTAAAGAGGATGTTTTCCACCTGGATGCCATTGGCAGTAATTAACGATTTGTTGATGACGGTCGTGATAATCTGTACATTCGCAAGGTCAGCATTTACAACAGGAGTGGTGATATAAGTGCCCCAGATGCCAACATGGACAGGGTTTACGATAACCATTTGTATTTTTCTGAAAATTCCCGCCCCGGGATACCACCTGCTGTCATGATTCCGGGTATCAACATGAATGGCAATGGTATTGGGTGTGTTAAATTGAACAAGCCCGGTGATATCCAGGTAAAAAGAGTTATAACCATAATCCCACTTTCCTGCAGAAGTTCCATTGATGAAAATTTCCGGGGATGACATGATACCATCAAACACAAGGTAGATGTTTTTGTCCTTGAATTTCAGCGGAATATCGAGGGTGCTGCGATACCACCCTTCACCTTTCCACGGAAGTTTGCCGGTATTTCCATCTCCGTCTTTGATGAATGGCCCGGAGATGGCCCAGTCGTGCGGAATGGATACCGGTTGCCATTTCGAATCATCAAATTTCATCTGCCAGGCGTTTTCCTGAGGTCCTTTGGCAAATTTCCAGTCCGACTGGAGAGTGATTACCTCTCTTGCTGTAACAGTGAATGAAATGGACAGGAGAAGCAGGAGAATCAGGGGGTTTTTCAAGAACATCATGTGAAGGGTGTTTAAAATCTATTTAATTTTCTTTAATATGGCGCCCGTTAAAGGGGCAAGGGTGATCGTTCCACCTTTTTTGGTTTCATTGGTCAGCAAGTCTGCATAGTTTGAGCCTTTCTCAAATTGAAATGTCTGTTTGCTGTTTTCCAGGTTAAAAACAACCAGTATTTCGTTGTCAGCATCAAATCTTTTGTAGGCAAGCCGTTTACCTTCAGTGACCAGAAATTTGATATTTCCGCTTGACAATACCGGGTTGGCTTTCCTTATATGAATGAGTTTTTTATACCAGTCGAATTGATCCTGGTTGAATCCTGTCGGATCATAAGATTTTTCTCCCGGCTGAAAATTATTCCTTGTCTCAGGGTCAAAGGTGTATTCTTTCCACCAGAGCGGCTTCCTGCAATGCGGATCATCGGCACCCCACATCCCCATCTCTTCACCATTCCATACATGCGGGGCGCCGATGGTTGTAAACTCATGCATGAGGTACAGTTTCAATCGTTGATAGGTCTCTTTATCCGGTTTGCCGGTTTTATACCCCGGATCATCATTCGGACTCGCCTTGAATTTGTATTTGTTCGGATTGTAAAAATCGGTGAGCAGCCTTGGCGCATCGTGCGATGACGAGACATTCATCATGGCATACCTGTTGGCAGTTGGTATCCTGTTCCATTGATACTCCAGGCTATCCTTCATATCCCCGGCATTTATGCCGAAGCTGTTAGCCGCGAAGAAGTACCTCGCCGGTTTATACACCTGGTAAAACATCACAGCATCAAAAATATCGCCCTGGGTGTATGGCACCGGGTCCATCAGTTTGTCGGGCCACTCTGCCCACCAGATCTCCCCGACGAGGTAAGCCTCAGGTTGAATGGAGCGCACGAATTTTCGGAAATCGCGCCAGAAGACAAGCCCTATCTGGTCGGCTACATCAAGCCTGAATCCGTCGATCCCTTTTGAAGTATCCCCGTCAGGGGCCAGCCATCGTTTGGTGACTGCAAAAATATGCTGTTTTGCACCTTCATTGATATCACCTTCATAAGGATATCCGCTTACCCGCCTGGTTGTGATGTTCACTTTTTTCAATTCCGGCAGGTTGTCAACACCGGCCCAGCCCGTGTATGAAAATTCATTTTCAGGTGTTGCAGGATTGTCAAAAGTTTTGATGGCGTACCACTCTTTGTAGATCGATTTTTCCTGGTTTTTCAGAATATCCTGCCATGCCCAGAACATCACACCGGTATGGTTCCACGAAAAATCCATGATGATCTTCATTTTCCGCTTGTGCACCTCCTTCACCAGCTTCAGGAAAAGTTTGTCCGCTGAGGTCCATTTCCATGTAGTCGGATCGTTCGGGGTTTCTGAAGCAATGATTTTATTGTCGCCATCCGGATCGGGGCCGAAATTGACATCGATGTGGTGGTAATTTCTGGCATCGTATTTATGCAGCGATGGCGCATCATTCAACGGGTTCATGAAAAGAGCTGTGATGCCTAATTCCTGAAGATAATCCAGTTTGTCAATGACCCCCTGTAAATCACCTCCGAATCGCCTTAACTGGACCATTTCGTTAAATGGTTTGCCGGTTTTCAATGCCCAGTCTTCCTTTTTGTACCAGTCGGTTGTCCATGGAGTTACGCTCCATCCCGGAGGTGCTGTTGCCTTCAGCGGAGGAATGTTGATATTGCCCGGTTTGGGGTCATTGGTTTTATCGCCATTGTAAAACCGTTCAACGAAAATCTGGTACCAGATGGCATGTTTCGCCCAGGCTGGCGGTTGGCTGATTCCCGGGTTGTTGTTTTGTGCTATTGTCATGGTATAAAAGCAGATAACGATCTGGACTAAAAGAATGAAACGCTTCATGTTTATATTTTTTAATTTGTATTATTCTTATTTCCCTCATCCAACTACCTCCTCAGGGAGAGAACTCCCCCCTTCTCCTTGAGGAGAAGGGGCCGGGGGATGAGGTGCTTTTCCCCTCAGGGGCCGGGGGATGAGGTGCTTTTCTCATCAGGGGCCGGGGGATGAGGTGATTATTTCCCCAGCAAAAACACCAACGGTATGTCAAGCCTTTTCCTCCATGCTCTTTCAGAATGGTCTTCCCCCGGAAACTCCTTCGTGATCCAGTTTTCAGAGGTGAAACCTTTTGCTTTCATAATCACATCAGCCTGTTGCTGGTATGGTTTATACATGGCATCCAGTGTTGCAGAACCAAAATCAAAATATATTTTATGATCTTTGGGCGAAGGCAGATGATTTTTCAGATAGGTTAAAAACGCCCCCGGAACAGGGTTGTCCTGCGACTTAAAAGTTCCCGGCCAATGTGTTGAAATACAAGCTGCCCCGCCAAAAATGCCGGGATATTCGCAAATGGCATACATCGAAATGAGCCCACCCATGCTCGAACCGGCAATGAAGGTATTTTGCCGGTCTGCCAGGGTAGAAAAACTGCTGTCAATGGCGGGTTTTAATTCCCGGACAAGGAACTTCAGGTAATTGTCGGAAACCGGCCCGTCAAATAACAACCGTTTCTTTTCTTCCCCGGTTGTGGTATTGAGCAATTCGGTCTTTTCGGCAGGTGTAAGATATTCGAGCGCTTTTTGAGGAAAATATTCAATATGACGGTATTGTACATTGTTCCAAACCCCAACTACGATGCAATCCCTGATCTTTCGCTCCGCAATCAGTTTGCCCACGACCTCGTCAACGCCCCATTCCTGCTTGTTCCAGGTAGTTGCTGAATCATACAGCATCTGACCGTCATGCATGTATAAAACGGCGTATTTCTTCTTTTCAGAATATCCCTCAGGCAGCCACACATCCACATTGCGGGCATCAACGAACGCTGATTTGAAATTTTTTAACCGTTGCACCCTCCCGCTGGCCAGGTTCAATGGTGCCGCTGGAAAAGTCATCTGCCGGAGGATCGTTGCACCGAGTGGCCTGAGTGTCACAGCATCAGTTTTACCGGTTGTTTCATTCACCAGGGTGGTTTTCAAAGCAATGCTTTGCCATACTTTTTCAGGATTATGCTGATTACTCAAAACGATTTCAGGCTTTGATTTGTTGTAGTATTCATATCTGATTTTACTGACCGGCTGATATTGTAAATCCATCAGGCCAGCTACCGGGTATATCTTCGATACTACTTCCCTGCCTTCGATGGGCAAGGCGAAAATCAATGCCCCCCGCTTGTAATAGTACTCCTGGTTTGGATCTTTCTTTACTTCAATACCAGGGGAGAGATCGAGCCGAATGGTGTGTAAACCTTTCCAGGTTTGATGGATGATGATGAACCCGTTACTTTCCCTGTAGGCACAATTCAGCGTAAAACTCTTTGCCCAGGCCGGTTTTCTGATTTTCAGTTCAAATGTTACCGGTTGATCTGCCGAAACATGATAAAGAATTGAATCTGCAAATGGATATCTGGTTTCTTCAACAATCCTGACTTTTTGCCCGTTAACCGTTGTTTGGAGTTCGCATGGTCCGGGCAGTGAAGCGATCAACCCTGAAGAGTCTTTCATCCACATCGACCTGATATAATATGGTGTAATCCGTCCTGCGTTGGGCACACAGCAAACCGCCACATCCTGATGCGCCGGTGAATATTTGAAGCGGGTTTGCTTTTCCCGTCCATTTGGTTCTCCGTTTTTTGTCCCGGTCATTGAAAAGGAATTGTCGGTTTTGCAGTAGGCGATACAACTCTTGTCGGGATGCCTGGCTCCCTGGGCGGCATTGAAAAAGATATTTTCTATCTCTTCGCCAAATTGAGGGTCACCGGTTTTCTGCATAAGGTTGCAATATCCATCCATCAGTTCCTGGATGGAACAATATTCATAACCTGTTTGGGTGGCATCAGCCTTTCGGCCTCCGACCCATTCATCGCCGATCGGCCCCCCTGCTGGGGTAGTGCATTCCCTGATGCGCTGAAGATATTTATCCAGGGCACTTTTCAGGGATGGATTGCCGGATGCGTACCAGGCCATTGTGAGCGGACGCAAATGCTCGTAGGTATGCACACCGTGTTCCTTTAATTTGTAATTGCTGTCCATTATTTTGGGATACTGGGCATCTTCACTCAGAACATTCCCCGAAAAATCTCTGTAAAGGAACAATGCGTAATCCAGATATGTTTTATTGCCGGTGATTTGATACAGGCGGTCAAGGATATCGGTGAATACCAGCCCGTGTGTGACCCCTCCTGCAAAAGGCTTTACCGACTTGAAAGGTGAGGAATTTCCGGCCGGGTAATGTTTCATCACATCAGCCACGGTCTTTTCAATGGCGGCAAGTATTTCAGGTTTACCGGTGTATTCATACCAGGCTAGTAAACCACGCAGGATGGTTGTTTTTGCCCATAATTCCCCGTTTTCATCCTGAAAGTTATAACGAAGGTCCTTCGCATAAATTCCAAGATACCCATCCTGGTCCTGGGTTGAAAGAATATATTTTACATGTTTTTCAGCTTTGGCAAGGTGCGCTTTATCGTTCAGTAAGATGGCATTCCTGATATATCCGTCCCACCAGTTCGACTGTGTTTCACTGTTCCACCAAAGATATTGCGGATCCATCTCCTGCCCTATATTACCGACATTTTTCGATTTTACCGACCTGGTAAGCCGGTCTTTGCCATAAATGCTGTCGGCCATAAGATCCGGAACAAGTTCATCGAGATGGCCGACAAACCCATGCATGTCTTTCTGCATTTGTGCTTTTAACCAACCGGATGGTTTGATTTCGCCTAAAGGGAACCATTCCAGCTTCTCCGGAATGGGGGCAATTATTGTAAATGGCATGTTGCTGATGGATTGTGATTTACTTTCCATGGGTATAGAAAGGAAAATCAGGAGCAACTGGAAGAGCAGATTTCTTTTCATCAGAGTTTATCTTAAATTGGGATGACAAATTTAATATCTTTGATGGTAATATCAATTCTCTTGGTGAAAACAGGTTAATTGGCAAATTATTCATCAAATCCCCTGCACATGAAGTGTTTTGGGTAATTTTTAATTGATTGATCGCAATCATGCCAGTAATGTTAACAGGGGCAGTTCTAAAAGATATAAGGCGCATCTTTTTCCCTTGCTTTTAAACGTAAAATACTTGACCCGATAAATGGTACATCGCAGCACCGTAGGTGCGCTATCCTTGTAGCAGGTTACAGATGGCCAATACCATTGAGCTCCAGAGGAGCGAAATATATGAAAACCATCATAATAGTCAATTTTATTTAATTTATCTCCAAAGATGTCGCTCCTCCGGCGCTCCCTCGAACGAATTGACCTGTAGCCTACAAAGATACCACGCCTACGGCGCGGAGAGATTAATGTTTCAACCGTGTATGTTCTGTTTGATAATGTTTACATCCTTTCATTTTGTAATTTACCGGTATGATTGCGATCAATCAAAATTTTTATTTGTGAAATAATAAACAATGATTTTTTTTTGTCACGGTAACGTTAATTTTTTGTTAATTTGCACCGCGTGAAATTTCAATTCAATTTTATATCCATTATTAACAGAATGTTAAACTAGTTAAACTTAAATTTATGAAGAAACGTGTACTATGGTTGCGTTATCTGGTTCTCTTCCTTGCCTTTGCAGCGGCATCGGTAGGTTATGCACAGGAGGTTGCATTGACAGGGATAGTGACAGATGCATCAGACGGAAGTTCTATTCCGGGAGCAACGGTTGTTATTAAAGGCACTACTACCGGTGCTGTAACTGATATTGACGGGAAATATTCCCTGAAGGTAAAGGCGAATGATGTATTGGTTTTTTCTTATGTTGGCTATGCCACACAGGAGGTTACCTATACCGGCCAGGGCAGCTTAAACATCTCACTGGCTACCGGCGTGAAAAGTCTGAATGAATTGGTCGTTATCGGTTATGGTACTGTTAAACGTCAGGATGCTACCGGTTCGGTTGCTACTCTTGGGGAAAAAGATTTCAACCAGGGCCGTATCACTTCACCGCAACAAGCCATTGTCGGAAGAATTCCCGGTGTTCAGGTTACAACCCTCGGGGGCACACCCGGTGGTGATGCTGTTATCCGCATCAGGGGTGGTTCTTCTATCAATGCTTCCAACGACCCGTTAGTGGTTGTTGACGGGGTGCCCATCGACAATGCCGGAACTTCCGGTGCCCGTGGTTCACTCAGTATGTTAAATCCGGATGACATTGCCACCTATGTGGTACTCAAAGATGCTTCGGCTACAGCTATTTACGGTTCACGCGCTTCCAACGGGGTTATCCTCATCACCACCAAAAAGGGAACAGCAGGAAGTAAGAAATTTGGTTTGGACTATTCAGGGAATGTCTCTGTCGGAACTGTTCCAAAGATGACCAAAGTCCTCAACGGAGATGAGTTTCGTGCATTGGTTCTGAAAAGATACCCAAACAACATAGGCGTTGATTCACTTCTTGGCACAGCAAACACTGACTGGCAGAAAGAGGTTTTCCGTTCGGCTATCAGCACCGACCACAACCTGGCATTCTCAGGCGCCGTGAGCACGATGCCCTATCGCGTATCAGTAGGATACACCTATCAGGACGGAACCATCAAAACCGATAACATGCAGCGGATCTCTTTTGGAGCCAACCTCAATCCGACCTTCTTCAAGAACTACCTGAAGGTCAATCTGAATGCAAAATATATGAATGAGAAAAACCGGTTTGCCAATCAGGGTGCTATCGGAACCGCTATCAATTTTGACCCCACAAAACCGGTTACTGCCAACAATAGATTTGGCGGATATTGGGCATGGTTACAACCAGGCGATACTTTACCGGTAAGCCAGGCACCTGCCAACCCGGTTGCCATGCTTGAACTCCGTGAAGACAAATCAACTGTTAACCGTTTCCTCGGAAATGCCCAGCTGGATTATAAACTGCATTTCCTTCCTGATTTACGTGCCGTCCTGAACCTTGGACTCGATTATACCAAGAGCAACGGAACCATTAAAGTGCCAACAACTTATACCGGCAACTGGATTGACAAAGGGCTTGACAATAAATATGATCAGACCAAAAAGAACAGTGTACTCGATTTCTACCTCAACTATGTAAAAGAAGTTAAGAGCATCAAGAGTAAGTTTGATGTGATGGCTGGATACTCCTGGCAACATTTCTATGTTGAAAATAATACATATAATAATAATGTACCCCACGATACTGTCCATGCAAATACCATCCAGTCAAAAAAAGAATATTACCTGGTTTCATTTTACGGACGTTTAAACTACACACTTGCCAACAGGTATCTGTTAACCTTCACTTTACGTGATGACGGTTCCTCAAAATTTTCGAAGAGCACACGCTGGGGCCTTTTCCCATCAGCTGCTTTCGCATGGAAAATCAACGAGGAGGCATTCCTCAGGGATTCAAAGGTGCTTTCACAGTTGAAACTCCGGTTGGGTTGGGGTAAAACAGGTCAGCAGGACATTATGGATAACTGGTATCCTTATCTGCCAATCTACACCATCAGCGACAAATATTCCATGTATGAGTTTGGAAATACCTGGCTGAGGACGATGCGCCCCAACGGATATGATGCCAATATCAAATGGGAAACAACCACTACCATTAACGTGGGTCTTGACCTCGGTTTTCTGCAGGACAGGATCACCGGTTCGCTCGATTACTATATCCGCCAAACCAATGACCTTATCAACGAAATCCAGGTGCCTGCCGGTACCAACCTAACCAACTGGATCATCACAAACATCGGTGATATGGAGAACAGGGGTGTTGAATTCAGCCTGAGTGGCAAAGCCATTGTAACCAAGGACTGGAAATGGGATATTGGTGTGAATGGGGCTTTCAATACAAATAAAATTACAAAACTTACTGCGATTGATGATCCTTCATACCTTGGAAGTTTTACCGGTAATATTGCCGGTGGTGTTGGAAGCACGATCCAGATCAATAGCGTTGGTCAGCCTGTTAATTCATTCTTTGTTTACCAGCAGGTTTATAATGAAGCCGGAAAACCCATTGAAGGCTTGTATGTTGACCGCAATAGTGATGGTAAAATTACAGATGCCGACCGCTATCATTACAAAAGCCCGAACCCCACATCAACGTTTGGTGTGTATTCGACTTTGACTTTTAAGAAGCTGACACTCGCTACTGCCGGTCATGCTGCTATTGGCAATTATATGTATAACAATGGTTCATCTAACAGGGGAGTTTATTCCAACCTGTATCGTCCTGAAGGACCGTATCTTGGCAATATTACATCAGATGTGTATGACGTAAACTTCGTCAATCCGCAATATTTGTCAGATTATTATATCCAGAACGCTTCCTACTTCAAAATGGACTATTTGAGTTTAACGTATGATTTCGGAAAGGTGATCAAAAACACTGGTGGGCTCAGGCTGTCTTTCACCGTGAACAATGTTTTCACAATTACCAAATACAATGGACTTGATCCTGAAATCAGTTCAGGGATCGACAACAATGTGTATCCTCGTTCAAGGGTGTTTGTTCTGGGTGTAAACCTTTCACTGTAACCATTTAAATTTATATAAAATGAAACGAATATTCAAAATAACATTCATGGTGGTGGCATTAAGCGTGTTTTTTGCCTCCTGTGTCAAGGATCTGGATACTCAGCCCATCGATCCGAACGACATGAACGCTGCCAACGTTTATAAAGACCAGGCCGGTTACAAACAGGTATTAGCCAAATTATATGCAGGTTTGTCGATGACAGGCCAGCAGGGCCCTGCCGGAAAACCAGATATCAGAGGGATTGATGAGGGTTTCAGCGAATACATTCGTGGTTACTGGTATCACCAGGAATTGACCACCGATGAAGCCGTAATTGGCTGGAATGACCAGACGATCAAGAACTTTCATGGTCAAAGCTGGGGATCTTCCGATGTGTTTATTTCTGCAATGTATTACCGGATTTTTTACCAGGTTTGCGTTTGCAACGAATTTATCAGGGAATCTGCCGAGGATAAATTAAGTTCACGTGGAATTACAGGTGCAAGCAAAATTGAAATCGAGCAATATCGCGCAGAAGCCCGCTTCCTGAGAGCATTGAGTTACTATCACGCTTTGGATATGTTTGGCAACGTGCCTTTCGTAACCGAAAATGATCCTGTTGGAAAGTTCTTCCCAACCAGGATCACCCGTGATAAACTTTTTAACTATGTTGAAAGCGAACTTCTTGCCATCGAACCTTTGATGACAAGTGTAAAAGGTGCCGAATATGGCCGTGCCGGCAAAGGTGCAGTTCAAGCGCTTCTTGCCAAACTTTATCTGAATGCAGAGGTTTACACCGGACAAGCCAAAAATACCGAATGTATTACCTATTGCAACAAGGTTATTGCCGATGGTTATGGCCTCGAACCTGAATACAAGAACAATTTTACCGCCGACAACAACCTTTCCTCAGAAGGAATTTTTATGGTCAACTTCGATGGAACAAGATCACAAACCTGGGGCGGAACCACCTTTATCATTCATGCAGCCGTTGGCGGAAGCATGGTTGCCGGTAATTACGGAATCGATGGCGGATGGGGCGGAACACGCACCACCAGCGCATTGGTGAATAAATTTCCGGTACCGGGCGATATGCCCTGGTCATCACCCACACCTCGTAAAAGCCGTGCGTACCCGGTACTGTATTGCCCGGGATCATATCAGGGTTGGGATCCTCCCACTGCCAAAACAGTTGGTTCTGTTGCCAGCGATGGGAAATATGAAGGATATATCAACTTAGCCGCTGATGCAAAATTCAAATTCACTGCAAAACCAAACTGGGATGTTAACTGGGGTGGTGTTGCAGGTGTTCTTGAACATAACGGTGCCGACATTGGCGTTCCGGAAGCCGGATATTTTAAAATCAATGTTGATACAGTTGCTCTCACCTTTTCACTTGTGAAAACGACGTGGGGTATTATCGGATCTGCGACTCCCAATGGATGGGATTCTGACCAGCCAATGACCTACGATGCTACCACGGATGAGTGGACTATTGTAATTGACCTCGCCGGTGGAGCAGGCAAAGAAGTGAAATTCCGTGCCAACAGCGGATGGGATATTAATTATGGTGATGATGGTGCCAATGGAATTCTTGAGGCAGGTGGCGCCAATATTGCGATTCCTGTTGCAGGCGAATATAAGGTAACCATGAAACTTGGCAGCCCTGATTATACATACAAAATTGAATTGAACACACCTCCGCCGGCTCCGCTGGTTGATACCCGCCGTATGTTCTATTCAGCAGGACAATCGCTTGAGATCAATGATATAGGCACCTTTACCGAAGGGTACGCTGTGCCAAAATTCACCAACCTCAGGAGTGACAGTACCACCGGAAGTAGTTTGACTTTCCCTGATACCGATTTCCCCATGTTCCGCCTGGCTGATGTCTACCTGATGTACGCCGAAGCAGTTTTACGCGGCGGTGGCGGTGGTGACCTTGGTACTGCCCTCAACCTGATCAACGACCTGCGTATGCGCGCCTATAGCCAGGATGAGCGTGGTAAAATTCAATCAACGGACTTGACCCTCGAATTTATCCTTGATGAAAGAGCCCGTGAATTATACTGGGAAGGGTACCGCAGAACCGACCTGATCCGTTTTGGCCAGTTCAGTAACGGATCTTATGTATGGCCCTGGAAAGGGGGATCGAAAGAAGGTCAGTCAGTACCTTCCTATTATAACCTCTTCCCAATTCCGTCATCGGATGTTACAGCCAATCCCAATCTTAAACAAAATACTGGATACTAATCTGTAAAAACCAATAAATTATGAAAAAACTATCATTAATAATACTGGCCATTGGTTTGTTCAGCTTACTGTCATGTAAGAAAGACGAAACCCAAGCCGTTCTGAAATCCGCCCCGGGTGCACCATCCGGGTTGACGGTTCCGGGCGGGGCTGCCCTGGTACTTGATACCGCCAATAAAAATGTGCTCCTGAAGTATACCTGGAATGCTGCCAATTATGGCGCACAGGTTATACCATCCTACACCCTTCAGATGGATAAACAGGGCAATAATTTTTCTCATGCAACCGCCTTGGGCGCTGTGAATACCCTGCTTACCTTTTCGGTGCTGACAAGCGACCTCAATGGTAAACTTCTTCCGTTGCTGTTTGACCCCAGTGTTCCTGAAGCACTCCCGATGGAGTTCAGGGTCATGACCATTGTCAAGGATATCAACGGAAATATCATTGATACCATTAAACCGGTCTATTCTGTTGCAGTTCAGCAAAGTATCACACCTTATTATGCTCCCATCGTTTATCCGTTACTTAACGTGCCGGGCAGTTATCAGGGCTGGAACCCTGGTGATTCCCTTACCACCATTGCATCGGTTGGATCAAACGATCTTTACGAAGGTTATATGAATTTTCCGGATGCCAATACGGAGTTCAAATATGCCAAAGGTGACTGGAACAACAATTGGGGCGATGATGGTGCCAATGGTTCCCTGGAGCCTGGTGGAGCCAATATCAAGGCTGTAGAAGCCGGATATTATAAGCTCAATGTTGATATGGTTTCTCTGACCCATACTTTTTTGAAAACTACCTGGGGACTGATTGGTGATGCAACACCGGGTGGATGGGATACCGATACTGACATGGCCTACGATGCCGTAAACAAAGTCTGGACTGTTACAGTAAACCTCACAGCTGCCAAAATTAAATTCCGTGCCAACAAAGGCTGGGATCTGAATTATGGCGACAATGGTGGTGATGGCTCACTTGAGCCAGGCGGTGCCGATATCTCAGTTCCGGATGGTGCAGGAAACTATACCGTTACCCTCAACCTGAGTAAACCGATTTACAAATACAAACTGGTGAAAAACTAGTTGATCTCAACTGAATGAAGATAAGAGGCTGTCTCAAAAATCCGGGGCAGCCTCTTTTTTATGCCCATTTCTATAAAATTGTAAAATTCTGAAAACCCAATCCTATGAGAAACCTTTACAAGTTTATTATCGTGTTTTGCTTTTTCATAACTATCCCTTCTTTTTACCTTTTTGCCCAGGTTGGCATCAATGCTGATAATAGTACACCTGACCAATCGGCTGGACTGGATGTGAACTTCAATAATAAAGGTTTTTTACTGCCAAGAATGACCTTTGACCAGCGTAATGCCATTGCAAGTCCTGCAGAAGGTTTGATGGTATTCTGTACCAATTGCACTGAGAATGGTGCATTGAGCATCTATTCAAATAGTTTCTGGCGGTCGTTTTTCCCCTGCAATACACCATCGGCCACTGCCGGTACATTTGCTCTCTCGCCTGGCCAGATAGTCTGGAGTTGGACCGCAGTTCCCGGTGCGACCGGTTATAAATGGAATACCACCGCAAATTATGGCACAGCCCTTGACATGGGAATGGCTACAACCCAAACGGAATCCGGAATTTCATGCGGTACTACCAATACAAGGTATGTTTGGGTTAATGATGAATGTGGAATTTCCATTCCCGTTACTTTATCACAAATGGTCCCGGCAGGGTCACCGGTTTCACCATCATCTGGAAGCCATGTTCCCGGGCTTACAACTTTAGAATGGAACTGGAATGCTGTTGCAGATGCCATTGGTTACAGATGGAATACAACCGATAATTTTGCAACAGCCACTGAAATGGGAACATCAACCACGAAAATTGAAAGCGGACTTTCCAGCGGCACATATTACACCCGTTTTGTCTGGGCATACAATGGCTGCGGTTCTTCTGCTTCAACATCATTGATGCAATCAACATTGTTAAATATTGTTTGCGGTTCTGCCTTTACCATTAACCATTTAGCCTCCGGTGGCATTGCCCCTGTTGACAAAACAGTAACATACAGCACTGTTACCGGCATTCCCGGTGAACCTGCCAAATGCTGGATTACCAGAAACCTTGGTGCCAGTCAGCAGGCTACTGTGGTATCCGATGCCTCCGAAGCCTCGGCGGGCTGGTACTTCCAGTTTAACCGCAAACAGGGCTATCAATATATCAGCTCAAGAATACCCGGTTCTGCCTGGATTAGCAGCATATCCGAAAGTTCCAACTGGATAACAGCCAACGATCCCTGTGCAAGTGAACTTGGAAACGGCTGGCGTATCCCTACCAGCACCGAATGGACCAACGTTGATGCCAGCGGTAACTGGACAGATTGGAATGGCCCTTACGGCTCTGCTTTAAAACTCCCTGCTGCCGGGTACCTTTACCTCACCGATGGTTCATTGAACTATAGAGGCTCTTACGGCTACTACTGGAGTAGTACCCAGAATTCCACCACCCATGGCTGGAGTCTGGGCTTCCTGAGTGGATACTGCAGCATGAGCAGCAACAACAAAGCGCTCGGCTTACCCACGCGCTGCATACGTGACTTCTGAATTAACCCTCTTCCCGAAAGGAGAAGGGTCTTTTCATTTTTTTTTGTAATTTTGAAAATCATTAAATCTATTTTGATTATATGATCAATATTGCAAAACAAATCGAATATTGGCTAGGTTCTTCCGCAAGTAACATTGAAACTGCTGAGATACTTGTTGCATCCAGGAAATACATCGAAGGCATGTTTTTCTGTCATTTGTGTATCGAAAAAGTCTTAAAAGCATTAGTTGTAAAGCAAACTGGGGACATTCCCTCTAAGACACATGATTTGTTCCACCTTGCAGATATCTCCAAAATCGTAATTACAGAAGATCAGATAGGCTTTATGCAAATTTTAATGAAATATCAACTCGAAGGGCGTTACCCTGAATACTATCCTAAAGCGCCATCGCCGATAAAAATATCGGAGTACCTTAATGAAACTAAAATTCTGTTCCAATGCTTCAGCAAAATGCTTTAAATATTGCCCGCCAGTATGTTGCTAACCTCAATAAAGCAGGAATTGTCATCTACAAGGCCTATTTATTTGGAAGCTATGCCCGAAACCAGGCTCGAGAAAGCAGTGATATTGATGTTTTGCTGGTCGCAGATGCCTTTGATACTGATGATGACGTTATTTTATCAAAACCGTGGTCGCCAAAATACAGGAATGACTATCGTATTGAACCTGTTGCGATCGGTAAAAAAAGATTTCAAACAGAAGACAATTCAATAATACTGGAAGTCGTTCGACAGGAAGGGATAGAAATAATATAAAATTCATCATCATTATTCGTAAACCAGATACTGCCAGGGCGAAAGGGTTATTTTATCCCCGCCTGTAAACTCCCTGATTTGTCCGGTAAAAAGCTCTTTATATTTCCCGGCGAAATCGCTTCCGTTTAATGTCAGGGTCTGGTCAGTTTCCGATAAATTGAGGATCACAAACAGTTGTTTGGCATCCTTTTTACGAAGAAACGCATAAACTGCTTTATCGTTGCTGGTAGGAACTTTGATAAATTGTCCGCTGCTGTCACCGCTGGCAATCAGGTTGTTGTTCTTTTTCAGTTGCATCAGCGAGGTATAGAACGATTCAAGCGGGTAACCGCCCCAGGGAATAGTGTCTTTATCGAAAAACCGCAAACGCTTGTTTAATGCCGACTCCTGTCCGCTGTAAACCAGTGGAATACCAGGGAAGGTAAAAGTGAGAACAGCAAAAGTACGGGCACCTTCTCCCAATCGTTCATATTCGGTGCCGTTCCATGAATTTTCATCATGGTTTGAAGTAAAACGCATCCTGAAGGCATCGGCTGGATATTCTTTGTTTTCAACGACAAACAAAGAGTCAATTTTATCGGCAGTTTTCTTCTTTTGAGCAATTTGATTCATAATATGGTAAAGCTGCCAGGAGTAGGTTGCATCGAAATAACCGGTATCATGCATTTTTGGTTTTTCTTCCTCAGCAAGCATAAACACTGGTTTGGCCTGTTTCAACTTAGGGATGGCCTCATTCCAGAAAGAGACCGGAAGCATCCCTGCCACATCGCAGCGATAGCCGTCGATATCTGCCTCTTTGATCCAATAAAGCAGCGCATCTGTCATGTATTCCCGCAATGCTGGCTGACTGAAATCAAGTGCAGCCACATCGGACCAATCGGGGACAGGTGGTGCGATTTTTCCGGAAGAATCTTTTTTATACCAATCGGGATGGTTTTCAATCAGTTTATTGTCCCATGAGGTGTGATTGGCCACCCAGTCGATGATCACCTTCATCCCGAGTTCATGGGCTTTTTTGACCACATCAATGAAATCCTGCTTCGTTCCGTATTCAGGATTTACCGCCAGATAATCGCTCACAGAATAATACGAACCCAGGCTTCCCTTACGATTTTTAACCCCCAAAGGATTGATGGGCATCAGCCACAGGATGTCAACACCCATCTTTTGCAACCGGGGCAACTCCTGTTCAAAAGCTTTGAAGGTGCCCTGAGGTGTGTATTGCCTGATATTCACTTCATAAATGGTGGCATTGCGGCTCCAGCTAACGTGGGCAGCAGGGCTCATGTTTTCGGTTGCGGCTGGCCGGTTGCATCCGGTTAATGCCAGGATTGCACCAAACAGCAGAAATGAAAGTGTTTTCATATATTTCGCGTTTTGATCAGTTAATTTGATAATATTTCAAATGAATTCCCCAGAAGTTCGAGGTTTACTTTTCCTTTTTCCATCGTGAATTTATTGCCAAATTGTGCCATGAAAGTGGCTGAAGTGAAACGGGCCGGTACGTCGAATTCGATTTTCTTTGACGATTTATCCTTGTTGAAAATCACAATCACGGCTTTGTCAAAATAGGAGCGCAGGTACACATAAACACGTTCGTTCACCTTTAGTGCGGTAAAATCCCCGTAAACCAATGCAAGATTGGAATTCCTGAGGTGTGCCAGTTTTCCTGTGATGATCTTGAGGTATTGCTCATTTTTATTGAGGTTGTCAAACTTCATCATGCGGCGGTTGTCGGGATCGCCAGCGCCGGCCATGCCTTGTTCATCTCCATAATAAATGATGGGGATGCCGGGAATGGTCATATTAAAGGCTTCAAGCGATGCAAGTTTCCGGTAACCTGTGGTATCCTTCACCTGGATGTCGCGTTTCCAGCCGGCTTCCCCGGCATCCTCATTGAAACTGAGCGCACCGCTTGCAAATGAGATAAATCTCGGCATATCCTGGTTCCCGGTGATGTTGCCCATCAGGTTATGTTCTCCGTAATAACTGAAACTCTGTTGGAGCGAATAATTCAGATCGCGAAAAGAGGTGTTATCCATGGCAAAGGTATTCTTGGCATCCCAGTAAAGGTTAAATTCAAACTGGGCATCCATCATCCCGGGATTGATGTAACTTCCAATCAGATCACGGCTGCCAAAAGTCTCACCAATCTGGTACAAATTCCGGTTTTCAGGGATGATCACCTGCTCATTTAACTTTTTTGTCAACATTCTCCAATAGTTCTCCGGAACATGCTTGGCTGCATCGTGGCGCATGCCGTCAATTTTATACTCCCTGATCCAGAACAGGGCAGAGTCGGAAACCATGTTGGCTACTTCGGGTTTGGTAAGGTCAAAGGTTGGCAGGAATACATCGAACCAGGTTGTGAGTCTTTGTTCATCCCATAACCTGAGGTTTTTTCTGTTCCCGGGAAGTTCGAGCTGGGTGATCCAGTCGGGATGCGCTTTGAGAACCGGGTATTCCTGGTGCACATGATGCGAAACAAAATCGAGGATAATGTTGATGTTGTTACTGTGTGCCTCACTGACCAGTTTATGGAACTCATCGGCATTGCCGAAACGCGTATCCACCGTAGTCAGGGTGATTGGCCAATAACCATGGTACCCTGAAAACTTGCGGTGTGGCGCCGGATATTCATTATAGCCAATGAGCGGATTTTGTGTAATAGGTGATATCCACAAGGTGTTAACGCCAAGATTGGAGAAATAACCGTCTTCAATCGCCCTTGTAATCCCTGCCAGGTCGCCTCCCATATAATTCACTTTTGGGTCAATGTCTTTGTCCTTGACAGGGGCATCATTCTCCGGTTTTCCGTTTTTGAACCGGTCGACCATGATGAAATACATGACCATCGCTTCACGATCGGCACGTGTCAGCTTTTTATGATCGGCCAGCACTTTCCCATCCTGCAAAGGCACAAGAATTTCGTTTGACAACCCGGTAGTGTTGTATGCCCACACCCGTATGAAACTACGATCAAACTCTTTGGCTTTACGAGGTATTTCAATGGTAATTCCGGCACTGTCTTTTTTCCAGAATTTCTGGTCAAGGAGGTAATTCTGCCAGAAAACAAAAACTGAATCTGCCTTGTTTTTCACACCGATCACAATTTTTCTTCCGTCGCCGATGGAGGTAAATAAACCAGGTAATCCGGCGGGATTAAGATTCCCCAGGGTGAGAAGCGAGTTGTATCCCCCATTGTTGTTGCTCACAGAATCCCGGCTGCCCGGATCTGTTTTTTCCTTGCCGTCAATAATCAGTTTGTACTGGTATTTGCCCGGGAAAAGCTGGAAGTCGATGTGCCATTTACCATCTTTTTGAAAAAGGTAGCCCGATGCGGCATTCCATTCATTCATCTGGCCTTTGATCTGTACCCGCTTGTACTTTTTGTTCCCTGGATCAAAAGTGTAACGGTACCGCATCTTGGTTGATTTTTCCAGGAGCAGTGAATAGGAGAATCCTTTTGACCATATTTTCAGTACGGAAAGTTTTGGAAAATCCCTGTTTAAAGGTTTGATCACCATCTGGACCGAATCAGCTGAAATTGCAGCAGTTAGGTCCGGATCAAGTTCAAGTGAATCGATCTGATTTGGTCTTAAAAGATAATCGGCAAGCTGAATAACCGTTGAATCGGCATTGATCAGGATCGGTGCCGAAAGTTTGATCATCTGGGGATCTTTCGCCACAGGCAGGTCATTGTTTGACGAACAACCCCATAAGGCCATTGAGAGGCCGGCTGCGAAGATGGAAAAATTTTTAATTTTCATTTTTTTTTGATTTTTTTTGCTTTTAAGGTCATAAAGCCTGAATAAGCATGCTGTCCCGGATCGTATCATCTTCTTTCAGAGTTAAGATAAATTGACCGGACGGCTGTCTGTGATAATATTCAATCGAATTGTCTTTGGCAGATACTGAACCACAAAAGATGGTTTCAACTTTTCTGCCCGACAGGTCATAAAGCATGAGTTCTATTTTTGAACCGACCGGCGCAGAAAAAGGAATCAGCGTGTGGTCCTCGAAAGGGTTTGGCCGGTTTGGCATCAAATGGGGGTTGTCATCCGGACGGTTTTCATTCAACCCGCTCGACCATGGGAAAAATTGCAACAGCGGTAACCGCAGATGCCCCCGCCAGTTGCCCCAGCTGTGACCCTCGTGCCATTCCTGGTACTGGTAATCATAACCCTTTGACTGCAGAATATCCCGTAAACCATGTACCATGGGAATCAAAATGCCAATGTCGTACGTGCCGATATCAATGTATAATTTCAGGTTGAGCATTGGACCGTTGGCAAAGGTTTCACTGATGACGGGAATGACGTCACTGGATTGTGCCGCAATTTTTCCAAACATCTCCGGGTGTTTCATGCCGATATAAAGCGAGATGTTGCCCCCGTCGGAGGCCCCGGCCATGGCTCGTTTTGAAGGGTCTTTGCTCGTTTTGTATTTTGCATCAATAACAGGCATCAACTCACTGGTGATGAATTCGGTAAACTTGTCGATTTTACTGCCTGCATACTCAGCGGAACGGTCCACCGCGGGCACAAATACCCCAATAACCGGAACCATGAGGTTTTTGGAAATCAGATAGTCTAAAATGTTGTTTGCATTGCAAAGATTGATGTAATCCAAACCATCATGAAACAAAATAACGGGATAGGCCTGACTACCTGACGGATATCCGGGCGGAAGATAAATGCGCACCTGGCGGTTGTTGCCCAGAATGTTGCTGTGAAAGGTGGTATCTCTGAGCGTGCCATGCGGAATGGGACTGTAAAAGCTGATCTCCGGAGGAACCACGTAACCTGGCATCCGCAGTTCTGAATTGGGGCCGAAGCCTCCGGCGCAGGTATTCGGATTTTTTGGATCGAGTATCCAATTGGAACCATTGATGACGAGCTTATAATCGAGCCGCGCATCCGTTTCATACACGGTGGAATAATACCAGAAGTTCGATCCTGTGATGTTGGTGAAAATTTTATTTGGGTTCCAGCCTGTCGCATCACCGGCCATTGCCACCGATTGGGCAGACGAATTGTACACGAAATGCACAAGGGTGTCTTGCTCCGTAAACGGAAGTGGATGGCCTGCATTCATAAAACTGTCGGCAACAGCTTGCCGCTGGGTTTCAGGCAATGAATTCAACCGGTCGAGGAATTGAGCAAAGGATTGGCCTTTCAGATAACCACCGGATGCTATAAAAATACAAAGCAGGAAAAATTTAATCGCCTTCATACAATTAGTTTCAGGCTTTTTTCTTTTCGGAGACAAACAGCCAGAGTGCAGCAGAAACAGCCAGTGAAATTCCACTGATGATGAAGACAATCCCTTTGTCGCTTGCATTTTTGATCATGGTGCCTACCAGTGAACTGGCAATAAGTTGCGGCAACACCACCGACAGGTTGAAAATTCCCATAAAAAAGCCCATCCTGCTTTTGTCAACTTTTTCTGACATGATCGCGAATGGCAGGCTCACAACTGCCGCCCATCCGAAGGTGAGGATGCACATCATGGTATAAAGCATAAAGGTGTTGGTTGCCAGCATCACAATACCGAAATAGCCCAGCGCCATGATTCCGACCATGAGTGATTGAGTTCTCACCCGCCCGAGCCGTTTGCTCAAAGGTTCCAGAAGAAAGGCTGGCCAGATCGCACCAACCGCATTGAGGATGAAGAAGGACCACCCGATCATCTGCCCGAGACGCATATTACGGTCAGCCACCGACATGTCCTGCATGGCAGGAAGTTTTTGCTCCAGGAAGGCAAACATGTAAACAAACATGGTTTGAATGCCCAGCCATGAAAACCCATGGGCAAAGTAGAGTTTAAACAGTTCACCCCATTGTGTTGGCGATGCAGCAGTTTTATCGATGGTTTTTCCTTTCTTAGCAGCCCCACCTGACGACTCATTGTTATCTGAGGTGGCCAATTCACGCGGTTCTTCGATGAATAAAAGCGGACCGATGGAGAAGATCAGCACGATCACCACTCCGGCATAAATCAGGAAGTAATTTCCGATCAAAGCGCCCATCAGGTATGCCCCGCTTCCGAAAAGGTTGGAGATGGATTGCATCCAGGTATATCCTTTGGTGCGTGGCTGGCCATCGGGGGTCACATCCGCGATGATCGAACGGGTAGGGTTGAAGCTGATGTTGATGGAAAGGTCGAGTGTGAGTGCCACCGTAACGGCAACAGCCATGATGCTGGCAATGCCGAAAAAATTACTGATTTTATCGATGTTGGGCAGTGCAAAAATCATCAGGGCTGCCAAAATACCGCCAATGATAATGAATGGTTTACGTCGTCCACCCCAAAACCAAGCTTTGTCGCTGATCAACCCGATGATGGGTTGCCCCAGGATACCGGCAATGGGGCCGGCAGCCCAAACAATACCGATCTGGTCAATTTCAAGGTTGTACTTTGTCCGTAAAATCCAGCTTAATACGGCAATCTGGATCGACAGGGCAAAACCCATGGCAGTGCTTGGCAGGCCGAGGATGATGTAAAAAATGTTACTGAGGCGTTTTTGGATGGCTAACATAGAGTGGGAATTACGATTTACGATTTACGATTTACGATTTAGTGAAGGGGTCATTTAAGTTGGATGATCAGCGTTGATTTTCCAGGGATAGTCAGTTTTGACAGATCATTTAACGAATTTCCTGAGATGATTTCCGTGCCTGATTTAAACCTTTTCAGAAATTCGTTGTATCGTTTGGTTTCGATTGTTTTTGTCTCTTCATTGTTGTTCATCACAACCATAACCGTTGATTGATCGTTGTATCTGAAATAAACATAAATACCATCAGCCGGAATGAAATGTCTGAATTTGCCGGTATGAACCACCTCATTTGCATTCCGCCAGTGAATAAGTTTACTCAGATAATTGTACATGTCATTTTCCGCTTCTGTTCGTCCCTGTGCAGTGAATGCATTCCGTGAATCGCCTGCCCAGCCGCCCGGAAAATCTTTACGCTTGCTGCCGTCTCCCGATTTGTCGGGGCCTGATGTCATCAGAATTTCAGTTCCGTAATAGATTTCGGGAATACCTCTGGTTGTAAGAATATATGCCATAGCCATTTTAAGTTTCCAAACATCATCTTTTTGTGAATCGAGGTAGCGGTTCACATCATGATTATCGGCAAACACCACGATGTTATTCGGGTCGGGATAAGAAAAATCCTGGGCAAGGATTTCATAAAGCCTCACGATGCCTGTATTCCACCCTTCAGGTTCGCTGAAGGCTTTGTTAAGTGCATCATACAATGGAAAGTCAAAAACGGTAGGTAGCCAGGAATCATATCCGTCTTTATTTTTCGAACCTTTTTGCCAGTAAGCTACCGATGCCGGATAATTCAGCCAGCATTCTCCAACCACATTGAAGTCGGGATATTCTGTTTGCAGTCGTTTTCCCCACTCAGCCATCATTTCCTTGAACGGATATGGGTGGGTATCCTGTCTGATGCCATCCAGTCCGGCATATTCAACCCACCAGATGCTGTTCTGGATGAGATAATTTTTAACATAAGGATTGGCCTGGTTCAGGTCGGGCATGGTGATGTCAAACCATCCGCGCACAAACATGTTGCTGTCTGACTGTGAAGCATAAGGATCTGTAAAAGTGCCTGCACGATAATTGGTGCGTGTAAATTCCGGCCACTGGTTAACCCAGTCGCTTGATGGTAAATCCTTCATCCACCAATTACCGATGCCGCAGTGGTTGAAGATCATGTCTTTAATGAGTTTCATGCCCCGCTGATGAAGGGACTCACTCAGCTTTACATAGTCTTCGTTGGTGCCGAACCTGGGATCGATCTTGTAATAATCGGTGGTGGAATATCCATGGTAGGAATATTTGGCAATATTATTTTCAAGCAGGGGATTGATCCATAAAGTGGTTACGCCCAGATCCTGAAAATAATCAAGATGGTTCATGATGCCTTTAATGTCGCCACCATGGCGACCATCCTGATTTGAGCGGTTAACCTGCTCGGCCATGAAAGTGGCTAAGTCGTTGGCCGCATCCCCATTTGAAAACCGGTCGGGCATCAGCAGGTATATGATATCATGGGAAGTGAAGCTTTTCCGTTGGGCCGATCCTTTTTTGCGGGGGTTCAATTCATAAAGATATTTTGCGGTTTCTTTATCTTTTATTTTAAACAGAATGGTTGCAATACCCGGTTTTGCGTTATGGCTGATTGTCAGATCCAGAAAAAGGTAATTGGGGTTTTCAACTTTGTTCACTTTTTTCAGGACGAAACCCGGATAACTAACTGATACCGTTGTTAATGCAATATTTTTTCCGTAAACAAGCAATTGCAAATCAGGATTTTTGAATCCTGTCCACCAGAATGGCGGTTCAACCCGGTCGAGGGTGATTTCCTGTGAAAAATTAATAAGAGGGCAGAGCAATAAAATGTAAAGCGTCAGTCGGTGCATAAAATTATTTTTTTGATTTCATTGTCCTTCCATAAAGCATAGTCAGATGTGCTAATTTTCCTGCAAGTTCGGGGGTGAAATCACCTGCCTGCGCCCTCCATTGCCAATTGTTTTGCGTTGTTCCCGGTAAATTCATACGTGCGGAAGTATCAAGCCCGAGCAGATCCTGCATCGGAACAATGGCTGTATTAGCCACCGACGACCACGCAAGCCGAACAAACGACCAATGGATGTCGTGTTCACCTGTGTTCAGGTAATCAAGTACATATCTGCGATCGTCTTGAGAGGCGCAGTTAAACCAGCCCACTACAGTATCGTTGTCATGGGTTCCGGTATAGACAATACAATTTTTAACATAATTGTGCGGTATATAGTCGTTGGCCTCCGAGGAATCGAAGGCGAACTGCAGGATTTTCATCCCGGGAAGTCCATACCCGTCACGAAGTTCTTCCACATCCGGTGTGATTACCCCGAGATCCTCGGCAATAATAGGCAGATCGCCGAATTCAACCCTGAGTGCATCAAAGAATTCTTTGCCCGGGCATGGGATCCATGCACCGTTGATCGCGGTTTTTTCATGGTAGGGCACTGCCCAATAAGCTGCAAATCCGCGGAAATGGTCGATCCGAATGACATCATATAAAAAGAGACTGGTCCGAAGACGGTCGATCCACCAACGGTAACCTGTCTCCTTTAATACATCCCAACGGAACAAGGGATTACCCCACAGCTGGCCGGTTGTGCTGAAATAATCGGGTGGAACGCCGCCTACACGGATTGGATTAAGGTCGTTGTCAAATTCGAAAATCTCGGGATTCGACCAGGCATCTGCACTGTCGAGGGCAACATATAAGGGTATATCCCCGATGATTTTCACTTTATGGCTATGCGCATATTCTTTAACGGCATTCCATTGCCTGAAAAACAGGAACTGCAAAAATTTATGAAAATCGATCTCTTCATGAAGGAGTGTTTGAATAGCCTTGATGGCTTCCGGCTCCCTCATCTTCAAGGGATTTTCCCATAAATACCAGGGTTTTTGATCACGGTTGGCCTTGATGGCCCTGAACAGACCGTAATCGTTGATCCATTTGGACTGGTCCTTCAAAAAATTGCGGTAAGCCATTTTTTCAAGGTTGTCAGCAAACAGGGAGAAAGCATGATAAGCCTTTCTCAGTAAAGGCAGCCTGGTTTGTTGAACCGCCTCAAAATCAACAGAATTATTTGAAAAATGAGGATAATCTGCCAGGTCATCAACATGGAGGAGCCGGTTTTTCACAAGGATATCCAGATCGATGAGATTGGGGTTACCGGCATGCGCCGAAAAGCATTGATAGGGTGAATCGGCATAACCGGTTGGTCCCAATGGCAGGATTTGCCAATATTGCTGTCTGGCTTTTACCAGCCAATCGATAAACTCAAAAGTTGCCTTTCCAAGCGTTCCGATTCCATATTTACCGGGTAATGAAGTTGGATGCAGTAATATCCCGGATGTGCGTTCATTCATCATTTTAGGTAGAGAATTAAATTACTATTAGGATTAAATACGCTGAATTTTATAAATACTGGTGATAGGGCAGCATGAAGCTGATCAAACAGATATGACCTTGCTGTTATTTTTGTAGGTTACAACAAGCAGTGTTGTTACTGCTGCAATGGCAAAGGAAATTCCTCCGATAAACATCGCGCTTACGGGATTACCTTCAAAGAAAAACCCGATAAAATACCCAAGAAGACTTGAAGCAATAACTTGTGGTGCGACGATGAACAGATTGAAGATTCCCATCATAACTCCCAGTTTATCAGTAGGTAAAGCGGGGGTTAGCATGGCATACGGCATGGAAAGAATACTTGACCATGCGACACCGATGCAGGCCATGGAAAAGAGCAATCCATATTTATCCGTCATCAAGGGAATACTGAGCAGCCCAACGGCACCAACTGCAAGGCAAAGTGCGTGGATCATTTTCGGGCTGGCAAATTTTGTAACCCGCATGAGGACGAACGAAAACAAAAAGCAGACTGCGTTGTACATGGCAAAACAGAAACCTGCCCAGGAACCGGAAGATTCCATTTCCACAGTTCCTTCGAGTGCATGAAACACATTGCCTGAAATTGTCGGTGAAAAATAGACCCATAAACAGAACATTCCAACCCAGGTGAAGAATTGGACGAGTCCCAGTTCCCACATTCGTTTGGGCAAATGGCCGAAAAGTTTGATAATCTCTCCCATTCCGAGGGTCCAGTCGAATTTTTGGGCACGGATCAAGGCAAGTTCTTTCTCATCAGGCGGAATTTCTTTGGTGGTAAAAACCGTCCACAGAACTGCGCCAATAAAAGCGACAGCGCCAATATAAAACGATAAAGTGACAGAGGTGGGAATATGACCCTGACCCGCAGTATCCTGGGCAATACCAAACCAGTTCGTCATCATCCAGGGAAGTGCAGAAGCGATTGTTCCTCCGAGACCTATAAATAGTGATTGTATGGCAAACCCCTTTGAACTTTGTTCCTCCGGCAGATTGTCGGCTACCATCGCACGAAAAGGTTGCATACTGGCATTGATGGTTCCGTCAAGTACCCAAAGCAGCCCTGCTGCAACCCAAAAAGTTGGAGAATTGGGCATGAATATCAAGGCGATGGATGCCAGTATGGCTCCCACAAGGATGTATGGTCTGCGGCGACCCAGTCTTGTCCAAGTGCGATCACTTGCCTGCCCGATAAGTGGTTGAATGATGACTCCGGTAACCGGTGCTGCAAGCCAGAGAAGCGCAATCTGACTTGGCTTGGCACCAAGATAAGAATATATTGCGCTCATATTGGCCATCTGGAGTCCCCAGCCAAACTGGATTCCCAAAAACCCAAAACTCATGTTCCAGATTTGCCAAAAGTTCAATGCAGTTTTTTTCTTCATCAGTTCTTATAATTTTATCAGTTTCAGTGTTCAAAAATAAGAACTTTATCTTATTTTTATGGCCTAAATTTTATGTATGATCCGAAATCTTTTATTGATTAGCAATTCAACCAACGCAGGAGAGGAATATCTTGCCTGGCCACGCACACATATCAAGGACTTTCTTTCCGGGTTCGGAGTAAGAAAAGTGCTGTTTATTCCTTATGCCGGGGTAAACCTGACTTCCTCCGGTGTAGAAAAATCGTTCGACCTTTACGAAGACCGCGTAAAGAAAATTTTCAAAGAGATGGGATTTATCCTTCATTCCATTCATCGGGAACCCAATCCGGTAATCGCAGTGAATGAAGCAGAATCCATTGTGATCGGCGGAGGCAACACGTTTCACTTAACATTGATGCTGCAGGAGCTTGGCGTGATGGAGGCGATCCGTCGAAAGGTTTTCAGGGGGATCCCGTTTGTTGGCTGGAGTGCCGGTGCCAATGTTGCCTGCCCGACCATGAAAACCACCAACGATATGCCAATTTGTGAACCGCCTTCCTTCAACTGCCTCAAGTTTGTGCCGTTTCAGATCAACCCGCATTACCTTGATGCCAACCCTGAGGGCCATGCCGGTGAAACCCGTGAGCAACGGATTTTGGAGTTCCTGACAGTAAACCGTGAGGTTACGGTTGTAGGTTTGCGCGAAGGTTGTCTGCTAAAAGTTATCGGCGACACCATGAATCTGGTAGGAACCCGCCCATTGAGGCTGTTCCGGTTCGGAATGGAGGCCCAGGAATTTCATGAAAGTGAAAATTTAAATTTTTTGTTGTAAACCTGGTAGTCTATAATATTTTGTAATTTTTTGCGTATTTATAAAGATTCTACGTACCTTGGCTAAATAATTCACTGACAATGATGTATTGTTAGGGTTTTACCCTAACTAAGTTCTATTAATTTATTAACGATCAATTTCTTTTCATGAAAAAAAGTATATATTTTCTAACCCTGTTCTTCTTTTGCGGAATGGGTCTTATTGCACAGGTTGGAATTAATTCCGACAATTCTATGCCACACTCATCTGCGATGCTTGAGGTGAAATCCACCGGCAAAGGATTTTTACCGCCTCGTATGACCCAGATTGAGATGAATGCCATTTCCGGTCCCGCTCAAGGACTCCTTGTCTATAACACAGATGCAAATGCGCTGTTTTGGTATAACGGATCTTCCTGGAAAAGGTTTATTGATACTTATACAGAAACAGATCCGATTTTTGCCGCTCATCCTGCGAATGGCATTACTTCTGGTTTAATATTAAACTGGAATTCTGCATATTCAAATCGCATTGTTTCAGTCTCCGGAGCCGGACCCTTATCACTTTCCCTGACTGCTAATGTCTTAACTGGATCAATTACAGCAGCGGGTGATACAGCAAATGGTTTTTTGACATCAGCGGATTGGAATACATTCAATAATAAAATTTCCAGCCCGTGGATTGCCACCCCTCAGCATATATCGTATAATAGTGGCAATGTTGGCATTGGAACATCTGCTCCGGTCCCGTCAGCTGCCCTGGAAGTAACAAGTACAAACAGTGGGGTGCTTTTACCAAGGATGACCCGGGCTCAACGCAATGCAATTGCTTTTCCTTCCGATGGTTTAATGGTCTATTGCACAAACTGCGGGACAACCGGTTCACTGAGTATTTTTACCAGTGGCTCATGGATGACATTTTCACCGTGTATGATTGCTGCTCCCTCTGCCGGCACACCAATCATGTCGCAAGGTCAGATCATCTGGAATTGGCAACCTGTACCAGGCGCATCAGGTTACAAATGGAACACATCGACCGATTATGAAACGGCCATCGACATGTCGTCCACCACTACCAAAACAGAAACAGGAACTATCTGTGGTACTACCTACTCAAGATATGTTTGGGCCTACGGCGGTTGCGGTGAATCAGCCATGACGACACTCACAACCACCGTCCCTGCTGCTGTTCCGGGCGTACCAGTTGCTGCGACAAATGTTGCCTTACCAACCTCCATTGTTTGGAACTGGAACACGGTACCGAATGCGATTGGTTATAAATGGAACTCTATCAATGATTACACTTTGGCAACTGATCTGGCTTCCGCCACAACCAAAACTGAAACAGGACTGATTTGCGGCACATCCTATACACGTTATGTATGGGCATACAATGGCTGCGGTTATTCCACTTCAGTTACATTAACCCAGGTTACGGCAGATTGCTGGATTTGCGGTTTACCAATTGTAAAAAATCATATATCAGCTGGTGGAGTTGCCCCTGTTGATAAAACAGTCACCTATGGTACTGTAACCAATGTACCCGGGGAGACCTCTAAATGCTGGATTACTCAAAACCTTGGAGCCACCCAGCAGGCGACGACTGTCAGTGATGCAACCGAACTTTCAGCAGGCTGGTATTGGCAATTTAACCGTAAGCAGGGTTACATGCATGATGGCATCAACAGAACACCCAATACTGTATGGAATAGTGCTATCAGTGAATCATCTGATTGGACAATTGCCAGCGACCCATGTGCAATCGAGCTGGGTGCGGGATGGCGGATTCCAACTAACACTGAATGGACCAATGTTGATGGGAGCGGAGGCTGGATAAATTGGAATGGTCCTTACGCATCGCTATTAAAAATGCATGCCGCCGGATATTTGAACATTAGCGGTACATTAGATAATCGGGGTGTTTATGGTACCTATTGGAGTTCAACACAAAGTGGTGCTACAACTGGACTGGATCTCTATTTCGTCAGCAGTGCCAGCAATATGACCAATGGCGGAAAATCTTATGGTTTCTCGCTGCGTTGTATTCGATAATCTGATGAGGTCTGTTACAAGATAGTCACCCGCACAATGCCCGTTTGGCCGGATTTTGTGGTGGCCTTCAGCACATATATCCCGGCAGGTAAATATCGGACTGGCAGAGTGACAGATGCCGATCCGATATTTTCTTTTACCAGAACAGCCTGACTCATACAACTGATCAGTTCAATCCGATCAATCTCCTTCTTTGCTGCGACATTAATATAGTCATTTGCAGGATTGGGAAAAATCCGTGTGATGAGTTTTGCGTTTTCATCCAGGCCAACATCCCATGCTGAAATCTGGGCTGATATAGCCCGAACAGGTTTGCCAGTAGCTGAATCGCCGGAAACCGCCTTTGGGGTGACTTCAAAAACCAGCCATTTCCCGATGTCGAGTGTATCTACGGTATAGGTGATTTTCAAAGCAGAATCAATGGCAATGGCATTCAGCCCCTGGGCATTGTTGCTCCGCAGCCACCGGTAAGTGGAAATACCTTCAGGAATCCCATTCACGTTTTCGTACCCGTAAACCCCGCTCAGAAATTTCTTGTAAATGGATAAACCCTGGATGTCAACATTGAATACCCACGGAGGTGTTGGAATGGAAGGATCCAGGTTATTATAGTAGCAACCGAAGAGGTTAGGGTTCTGATGAATGGTATCATGAAACACATAAGTGCGATTTGGTTTTCCTGTTAACTCAGTACTGCCCTGGTTGCCGTTGATGCGGAATTTAAAGGTCAGCGGTCCCTGTTGAATCCAGGCTGTATCCATATAGAGGTCAAGAGAATAGATAGTGTCATGGTCTGTGTCGAACAAAGCATCATTGGCACCATTTCCGTTAAAATTCCCCGCAATATCCAGATAGTCGGCGGTTACATCGAAATGGTGTGCTTTGACATAATACCCCATGTCGCATTTAAAAGTCATCAGACGCTTTGCAGGGTTGAAATTGTCGTAATCATTATTTAGCTCCAGCAAGGTATCCGGGATACGGACGATCCGGTTTGGCCGGTACAGTAACTCGGCCTGTCCCTTGGCACTATCTCCTTGATTGATGCGGTATTTATACTGTTGAATGGAGCCCGGATCAAGCAGTGTGTTGGTGCAGGTATAATTAAGTGATGTGCCGATCCGTTGCATTTTTGGGGATCCCTGCCAGTTGTTCATGGTCCCTGCAACGGAAACTGAATCTGAATCGGGGTTAAACCAGCCAAATTGGACAGCATAAGTCATGTTAACAATGAATGTGGTAATGTTGAGCGGCTCATCGTTCCACCATGCAGATAAATTCAACATGCCGGGTTGTGAAATAAACGAGCGTGTTACTGTTTCCTGAGGAGAACTGTTGATCATGAATTTATAATGGTAGGTGGCTCCTGAATCAAGCTGGTCCAAAAGTGTGGCGGAATATATATATCCCGGCCCGGGAATAAGTTTGACAGGTTGGATGTCATGGTCCATCAAGAGGTACACATAATCGGAGTCAGGCATGAATATGTGGTCGTTTACAGCCTTCGTCATGTTTAATCTGAATGAAACTGACCAGGTTGTATCAGGGTTGGCTGAAGCCGTTTTCAGGAAAAGTACCATAGTTACCAACGCACTCATCAAAATGGTTTTTCTGATGATAGCAGGAGAGAAAGGGAAATTCATAGGATCGTAAATTTAGCTCAGAATTATCGGGCAAAGATACGAAAATATTGAAGGCTAGCTTACCCTTTCAAACACGAGCGCCGTGCGGTTGGTGTTGTAAATCATGAGGTGATGTGTATCATCCTCCGGATGATGCACAGTTGTGTATACCAAATGGTCATCTACGCGGTTGGCCCCGCCGAATTCGGGTCTGTCGGTATTCAGGATGATGCGGTAATCACCGGGCTCAGGAACTGCAAATTCGTAGTTGGGAACCGAGTTGCTGACATGGAAGTTGAAAATAAAAATGAGTCCCATCCGCTTGAATATGATGGTTTGATTATCCCCGTCCATGTTTAACTGGTCGCCAAAACCAGTGTTGAAGAGTTTGTAGGAATCAACCAGTGCAATCATTTTCCTGTCAAAGGCTGCAAGGAACCGGTATTTCAGGTCGGGGTTTGCCAGCAATGACCACTGGCGGCGGGCATACTGGAAACTCCAGTTGTTTCCTTCGCGTGGAAAATCAACCCAATCAGGGTGACCAAATTCATTGCCGATAAAATTGAGGTAACCCTGACCACCAAGACCGATCGTAATGAGCCTGATCATTTTATGGAGTGCAATGCCGCGGTCGATGATGAAACTTTCATCTTTCTGACTCATTTTAAAATAGATCTCACTTTGCATCAGCCTGAAAGCAATTGTTTGATCACCAACAAGGGCCTGGTCATGCGATTCGCAATATGCGATGGTTTTTACATCGGGCAGCCGATCGGTCATCACTGACCATAACTCATGAATATCCCACTCTTCATCTTTCTTTTCCTTCAAAACCTTGATCCAGTAATCAGGAATGGCCATGGCCAGCCTGTAATCAAAGCCGATTCCTCCATCACGCACCGGGCGGCAAAGTCCGGGCATGCCACTCACATCTTCGGCAATGGTTACCGCGTGGGGCTTGACCTTGTGGGTGAGTGTATTGGCAAGTTGGAGGTAAGTCAATGCATCCCACTCAACACCATCTTTAAAGTAACCATCACGGTCCCATACTTCACGATATCCATGGTCAAAATACATCATGGAAGTGACCCCGTCAAACCTGAATCCATCGAAATGAAACTCTTTCAGCCAGTATTTAATATTGGATAGCAGGAATTGCAAAACTTCCCGCTTGCCATAGTTAAAACATTTAGAATCCCAGTGGGGGTGATTTCCGCGGTCGCCGGGATGAAAATACTGGTCCTCGGAGCCATCGAACTGGTTTAGCCCTTCCATGGTGTTTTTTGCGGAATGCGAGTGAACAATGTCCATCAGTACGGCAATACCTTGCTCATGCGCTTTTTTGATCAGATATTTCAATTCCTCTGGTGTGCCAAAACGGGAGGAGACAGCAAAAAAATTCGTTACATGATAGCCAAAGGAACCATAATAGGGATGTTCGGCAATGGCCATCAGCTGAATGGTGTTATAACCCGAATTTTTAATATACGGGATCAGGTGATCTGCAAATTCAGCAAATGTGCCAACCGATTCCTGCTCCTGGGCCATACCTACATGGCACTCATAAATAAGAAGCTCGTTCAGCTCCCTGATGTCGAAATGTTCGCCAGACCAATCAAATGCCCGTGGGGGTGCCCAATGCTGGCCCGAAAAACTGAGTGTTGGGAGATCCTGTACGACCCGATGTACGTAAGCCGGAATTTTTTCATGCCAGCCGGCATCGGAATGAACCATGACCTTGACCCTGCTTTGATGCGTAAAGCGGTCTTTATATTCGTTGTCGGGAAGAAATATCTCCCACTGGCCATATTTGTTCGGCGTAAGACGGTGGGAGTATCGCTGCCAGTTGTTGAAGTCGCCAAAGAGATAAAGATCCTGTGCTTTGGGTGCCCACTCCCGGTAATACCAGCCTTTGAGGGCACGGTCATAATGGAATCCATAAAACAGATAAGCATCAGCAAATTCGCTCAAACTGTGCCAATTCTTCTCAATTTCCTGCAACGTTTGCTGATAACGCTCGTAACGTGCAGTAATATCCGGTGCAACCGGTTCAAGCCAGGGGTCATTACGTACAAGAGCGAGTTGTCTGATTTTTTTTTCCTTCATGGTTTCCACAAATTATGATAGAAGTCTTACTATACCAGCAATGCTACTGCCACGATCAGGATAATGACGAGTGGAGCAACAACCAGTACTGTTTTCCGGTCGCGGGAAATGTTGGCATTCATGGCATCAATCTGCCTGAGGCATGTTTCATCGCCGGGATGATATTGCAATGCTGCTTTGTATTCCTCCCGGGCCGACCGGAACAGGTCGATCTTGATGAAGTGACCCGCACGCTCTGTGTGTTCCCTGAACTTCAACTCATCGTGTGTGAGGTGTTCGGTGTGTTCTGAATGATGTGCCATGGTGATTTTCTTTTCTTACAAAAATACAAAATTTTATTATAAAGGTTGTATCTGCAGTTGGGGGTTATTTGAATTTATAGGTCAATCCTACTCCAATCATCTCTCTGAATTGGGTCATAGGCCTTGCGCGTTCTGTCGGGTCAGGTTTTATCATAATGTCATCATCATATATCAGCTGGGTTTGAACGGAGGCAGCCAGCCATTTATTGACTTTCAAGCTAAGAAGAACGCTCCAGTTGACATCGATATTTCCGAATTGGTGCAGATAATCAGTGAAAAGCTCAAGGGTGGATGAAATGTTGATGTTTTTGGCAAGATTTGCGTTTAGATCTGCGTGGAGATAAGGGCCAAATTCACCACGCATGGTTTTTCCGTGATGATAACCGGATGCGTCGGAATAGGAACGTTCTACGCCAAAAGCACCTGAATCGGCAAGTTGCTGGTTTGTTACAAAGGTGAAACGGCCAGAGGACGGAGAAAGATATACATAGAGCCATTTCACGGGAGCATAGGTTACCCCGACACCTGCCACCAGGTATCCGGGTGCCATGAATTGAGATAGTAAAGTGGTTGTACTATCGGTGGGATAATCGTAGCCTGCAGAAAACTGTGTCCTGAAATTGACCATTGCTGTTACATACCACTTTTTATTCTTGTGAAGTTCATAACCATAGGCAGTGGTCAGTTCGATCTTATCGTTCGTTTTGCGGTAGTTTGCCGAGTTGACCTTTCCCTGGATATTGAAGCCATAACCCAGGTCGACTGTATTTGCCCAAACATGCTTGCCATTTTTATAATTTGCCTTGAAATTTACCCAGGTAACAAGACCAAGTGAATTCTGCCCTCCGGAAGCCCAGTTGGAAAAGGCGGCTTGTGTAAACTGGAGTGAACCATTTCCCTGGATAAGCCAGTGTTTTTTGGACGTGTCTGCCTGAACCTCCGCGAGTGCTTCGGACTTTATTTTTGCTGTTTTCTGAATTTCCTGTGCTGAAATCCTGCCTGCCAGTATGACAATTAATAAAAGTAAAATGGTTTTATTCATATCCAACAAAGTTTTAGAAAGGTTAAATCATAATTCGTAAATCGTAAATCATAAATCGTAAATGGTATTTATTTCTTCAAAAGATCCCTGATTTCCATAAGCAGTTCCTGATCTTTGGTAGGAGCAGGGGGGATCTCCTGGACATCTTCGGTTTTCTTTTTGCTGATTTTGAGAACAGCTTTAACCATCATAAAGATTGCAAAGGCAACAATGGTGAAGTCGACCAGGGTTTGGATAAAATTTCCATATTTTAAGGTGACAGCCTCTTTTGCGACTTTGCCTGTTGCCGGATCCATGATGGCATCCCGAAGTGTGATGGCCAGGTTTTTAAAGTCCATGCCGCCGACCAAAACCCCGATCGGGGGCATGATGATATCATTTACAAGTGAGCCTACAACTTTTCCAAAGGCAGCGCCGATGATCACCCCCACAGCCAGGTCGATCACATTGCCCCGCATGGCAAAATCCTTAAATTCTTTCAGTATCTTCATTTGAGTGGTATTTTTTGGCAAAAATAGTACTTATGCAGGATTTACGATATAAAAATTACGATTTATGATTTCTGGAAACATAAAATGTAACTCCGGGAGATTGCAAATCAAACAACAAACAGGGAATTATCGGGGTAGTCCGGTTGTGGGTAATGAAAAATAGAAAGAGGCACCTTTGTCCATTTCACCTTCGGCCCACACTTCGCCGCCGTGCCGCCGTATAATGCGTTGAACGATAGCCAGCCCGACACCTGTTCCTTCATAATCTTTCTCGCTGTGGAGCCGTTGGAATACCCCAAAGAGTTTACTGACATACTGCATGTCAAAACCTGCCCCGTTATCACAAATACAATAAATACATTTGTCTTTTTCGATCCGGGATGTAATTGAAATGATTGATTTTTCCCGCTTGGAACTGTACTTTATGGCATTTGATAAAAGATTTGACCAAACCTGGCGGAGCATGACTGCATCGGCCGGTGCCTGGTAAAGTTCATCAACTTTCAGGTCGATCTTTGTCCGGGAGGTTGCATCAGTCGCATCTGTAAAAATGGAATAAACCAAATCTTTCATGTTGATTGCTGATATTTTTATATCAACCCTGCCTAACCGTGAAAATGCGAGCAAGTCATCGATCAGGTGGCCCATTTTTAAGGAATTATTTCTGATGACTGAACAAATCCGCTTGCCTTCATCGTCAAGGCTGTTTGAGTAATCTTCCATCAGGATCTGGGTAAATCCATGAATGCCTCTGAGGGGTGACCTGAGATCGTGGGAAACAGAATACGAAAAGGCCTCCATCTCCTGATTGGCAGCCAGCAGCTGAGCTGTACGTTCCTCAACACGTTGTTCCAGGGTAGCGTTAAGTTTGGTAATTTCTTTCTCAGCGAACTTGCGTTCTGTGATATCTTGAAAAATGATCATTCCTGCAATGAGATTTCCATCTAAACTATAGATCGGGGTCCCACTGACAAGCTCCCATTTTTGTGTACGATCTGCCCTTTCGATCAGTATTTCCTTGTTTTTAGTCACAATACCATTGACTGCCAGTAGCATTGGTGATTTGTCAAATTCAATGGGGATGCCATCGGCAGTAAAATCCTTCCATGGGAATTTTAAATTATTTAAAGATTTAGCAACATAATCCGATGCGAGTATTCCAAAAAAATCTGCAGCGGCATTGTTTAAAATTGTTAATATGTTGCCGGGCACTGAAGCCAGGGCCATCGGTACGGGTGATTGTTGAAAGGCTGCGTTCAACAGCGCTCTGGTATGCGCCAATTGCTTCTCTACCTCCTTACGGTCGGTAATATCCTGGATTGTTGTAATAAAATAGAGTGGGTTTCCTTTTTCGTTCCGTTGCAGTACTGTGCTGATATCAACCCATACGATATGGCCATCCTTATGGAAATAACGCTTTTCCCATCGCATGAATGAACTTTTTCCGGAACCGAGCAAGGCAACCATATCTTCATCCCTGGATAAATCGCCCGGATGTGTAATGTCCTGCCACCTTAGTGCGGATAACTCATCTTCCGTATAACCTATAATACGCCGGAATGCCTGATTGGTTTTAAGTTGGCCGTTCATTCCCGTGATGGACTTGCCAACAGCGGCATGTTCAAATATATTCCTGAAATACTCTTCACTAACCATCAACTCGTTTTCAGTTTTCCTGCGCTTTTCTTCGGTGTCAAATACTTCGAGGGCAAAACCAATATCATCGGTTACTTCATTTAGCAGTGTGATTTCTTCCTCATCAAAAAAAACGGATACATTTGAATAAAGAGAAAAAGCGCCGATCACTTCGCCGTAAAATTTGACTGGTATTGCGATAGATGACCGAAAGTCGCGTTTGAGAGCTTCATCCCGCCAGATTGACATGGATGGGTCGGTTTTAATGTCGTTGCAAACCTGGTGTTCCTTTTTTCTGACCGATGTTCCGGTAGGGCCCTGTCCTTCAGGAATGTCTTTGCTGGAAATTGGATGAATGGAGGTCAGATATCCATTTTCCAATCCAGAGAAGGCTACCGGTTCCACGATTTTTGATTGTTCATTTACCAGACCGATCCATGCCATCCGGAATTTTCCGGTCTCAACTGCAATCCGGCAGACTTCCTGGTAAATATCATCTTTACTCTTCAGGTGAACGATTGCCTGGTTAATCTGACTGATCACTGAGTATATGCGGTTCGCTTTCAGTAACTTTTCTTCAGAAAGTTTATGTTCTGTGATATCCATAATTGTCCCGACAAAACGATGGACCCTGGAAACATCCTTCATAAGAATCCGCCCTTTGAACTGGCAATGCTTGATCACACCATCAGTGGCTATCAGCCTTACATTGAAGTCCAAGGGTTTCCCTGTACGTAAAGAACGGTCAAATTGTTTGTCATAATTCGCCAAATCATCGGGATGAATATACTTGTGATTTGCTTTGAAGTCAGGGGTAAAATCCTGAGGAGTTGCCCCAAAAATCCGATAACACTCTTCTGACCACCATACATGATCGGTTTCCAAATTCCATTCCCAACTGCCGATCATCGCTATTTTTTGGGCTTCATTCAGTTTTTCAAGCAGTTCTGATTTTTCATGCTCACTTTCTTCCAAGGCCTTTTCCGCCTGTTTCCGCATGGTTATATCCTTTGAAATGCTGATAATATGAGAAATCCCGTGAAGGAAAATAATTTTTGCAGACATTAACCCGGTTATTTCTCTGCCATCTTTTCGGGTAAAAACAGCTTCGTAATTATCGCAATGCCCATGTTCTTTTAGAATGCTTACGACCTTGTTGCGGTCGGCGATATCTTTCCAGATATTGATGGCCGGTGTATTTTTTCCCACCATATCTTCACGGTTAAATCCGGTGATAGTCGTATAACCATCATTGATATCGACAACTTTACCATCCTCCATACGGGTAATGCTTGCAGCATCAGGGCTGGTATTGAAAATTAATTGCAGCTCCTGCTTAGTCTCCGAAATCTCGGTATTCAACCTTTGATTGATCATGATGACAAAACCGAAGGTCCACATCAGGCTTACGATGAGTGCATCGAAATAAGGGAGTATGTTAAACAGCATCGGAGCAAGAAAATTATCTACCGGTGTACCGGCAAATATCATCACCGTCCTGTATCCAAAAATACTGCCATGAACCAGGAATATTCCGACAAGAAAATTTGCAGAGGCATTAATCGCCTTAGTTTTATGGATGAACAAACTATGGGCGGTTAAAAGGGAAATGCAAGCCAGGGTAAGACTCACAAAGCCGGAGCGCATCTGAATGTCGTTGTGAATGAATAAAAAAAAGAGCAGTCCGGCTAAAAACGCAGCCCCAATAGAAAGCAGTATGTTGCGATGTGTTTTGAGGTTGAAAAATCGCCTGACCCCAATATATATGAATAAAGTTCCGGCCACGATCATCGAATTTTGTGTGATGATAACGATCGGGAGCAATGAAGGGATATCGCGAAAGAGCATGGCACCAAAACCAACCACCTCAGCAGCACTCCACAATAACCACCATCCGATGCCATGATAAGTTTTATTGACTCTGAACTGGTGAAAAAAAACCAATACCTGCATCAGATGGGTGAATCCTAACATGATTACCAGGGTGTGTATGTCGATCTCCATTGGCAGTATTTTAATAGTGGATAAAGGTAAGTAAATATATGCTCAGAGACTAAATTAAATCATTTTGTCGTCAAGCTATTTCTATTCCAAAGACCCTAACATGAGGGATTTTTATTAAATTTGCAAAACGATCCACAAACACACACTTCATGAGACGAAACTTACTTTTTGCAGCATTACTTTCTTTGTTGATGCTTGATATGCAGGCACAGAACATCCCGGTACATTCAACGGAAATAATAACCGGTACATTACTTGGGGTGACCAAGCCTCTGCGCGATCTTCCTGCGATAACAGCCGATGAATTTCATCAGTTGGAATTGAAAGGGCTTAAGCGTACCCTTAACAAGGATTTAAAAAACCGCATTTTCCCTTATGCCGCAACGGCGTTGCCCAAAGGAGCCGACCCTGCCTGGCAGGATTTTATGGGTGCGACGGTGGGCAACAAAGGGCCAATCGTGAATTTTGATGGACAAACATCGCCATATTATCCGCCCGATTGCAATGGAACATCCGGCCCGAATCATTTCATGCAGACCATTAATACGGTTTATGCCATTTATGACAAGACAGGCACACTGGTTGCAGGACCTACGAATATGAATTTATTATTCGGAGGGGTACCAGGCGCCAACCGCAACGATGGTGATCCTATTATTTTATATGATGAAGTGGCCGACCGTTATGTTGCTACAGAATTTTCTATTCCTAATTCAGGAACCAATTACATGCTCATGGCGGTTTCAACGACCAACGACCCTACAGGAACCTGGTATCAGTATTCATTTCCTGTGGCTTCCATGCCCGACTATCCAAAATTCAGTGTTTGGCGCGATGGCTATTACATGGGCGACAACAACAGCTCAGGAAATGACATGTATGTGTTTGAACGCAACCAGATGCTGGTTGGCGGAACTGCCCAGGGACTGGGGTTCAACAATCCGTGGCGTCCGAGCTCTGTTGACGGTTTCATGTGTGTGCCTCCGATTGATAATGACGGTCCCCTGGCTCCTGACGGAACACCCGGAATGTACATTGCTTTCAATGATGATGCATTGGGCGGAGGCACAGATCAACTCTGGCTTTATGAGTTAACCGTTGACTGGACGACACCTTCAAATTCTGCCCTGGTGCGTACCCAGCAGCTGGATGTGCAGCCTTTCAACAGCAACTTCGGCAATAACTGGAACAACATTGAGCAGAAAGGAACCAGCCAGCGTGTTGATGGAATTCCACAAGTGATTATGAATGTGCCGCAATACCGCAATTTTGGTTCATATCAAACCATTGTTTGCTGCCATACTGTCAATGTTGATGGTGTTCGCCATGCAGGCATCCGGTGGTATGAACTTCGTAAAAGTACAGGCAATTGGGAGGTCAGACAGCAGGGAACCTATGCACCTGATCTTCACAGTCGTTGGATGGGCAGTATTATGCTTAACGGTTTCAATGAGATAGGTCTTGGTTATTCTGTTTCAAGTACTGCGATGTACCCGAGTATTTTCTATTGCGGCCAGTCGGCCGGAGCTTATGCAAGTGCTTCAGGTATTCTTGATATTACGGAAGATACGATCCAGCTTGGAGCAAACTCTCAGACAGGCGTCAACAGATGGGGCGACTATGCTCAGGTGTCTGTTGATCCCAGTGATGATAAAACATTCTGGTTTACAACCCAGTACATTGGAAGTGGCGGTAGCCGGAAAACAAAAATCGCATCATTCAAGTACAATTTTGCTCCATTTGCCACCACCCTCGTTGCCGGAGCAATAACCCCAACCACTGCAACACTGCACGGTACCGTGAACCCCAACGGTTTACAAACAGATTACCATTTCGAGTACGGGAACACACCCATGGCAATGAATTTATCCACACCTGCTGTGTCTGCCGGATCAGGTATTACTACTGTGGATGTGAGTGCTGATATTGCAGCCTTGTTGAGCGATACGAACTATTATTTTAAAATCGTTGCTGTCAGTTCAGGTGGAACCACAACAGGTGCGAAGGTGAAGTTTATTACACCGGCTGCTCCTTTTATTGCTGTGACCCCGGACAATCAAAACGTACCGGCATGGACCGGAAATACTCAATTTATCGTTTCTTCCAACACAAGTTGGACGGTTGAAAGCGATGCAGCCTGGTGTTCCGTAACAAGTTCAGGGACAGGAAATGATACGATTGCCGCGGTTTATAGTGAGAATTTGTCTGTTGATCTGCGAATTGCACACATTACCGTAAACGGTCTGGGTGCAGGCAGTCAGATTGTTACTGTGATCCAGGAAGGCGCAGCTCCGATGCTTTCTGTTACACCACCAAATCAAAATGTACCATCGCCGTCAGGAAATACTGAGTTTATTGTGTCATCCAATACAACCTGGTCTGTTATAAACGATGTGGCATGGTGTACCGTTACGCCTTCTGGCTCAAACAATGGGATCATTGTGGCCACATATCAGGAAAATATTTCTGTGACTCCCAGAATTTGTACCATTACAATCACTGCCCCTGGAATTGCTTCTCAAAATGTAACGGTTACCCAGTCGGGAGCCTTGCCAACACTTGCAATTACCCCGCTTAATCAAAACGTAACTGCGGTTGCAGGAAGCACTGCTTTTTCAGTTACATCGAATACAAGCTGGGTTGTTGTCGGCAATGCAACCTGGTGTACGCTCACACCGAATGGTTCCGGGAACGGAACTATCGTAGCTGATTACACTCAAAATACTGCGAATCAGCCACGTATTGCGAATATTGAAGTTACGGTGGCAGGCTTGCCGGTTCAGACAGTTACTGTTACACAGGCCAAATCAACAATTGGAATGGAAGAAGTTGCAGTGAACGACATCCGGATTTTCCCAAATCCAACACGCGGATCCTTCACCATTGTTCCGGGCCAGGCAGATGGTCGCCCAATGGATGTAAGTATTCAGGACTTGAATGGAACAGTTATTTTTGAAAATCGATTCAAAGGCGCGAAGGAGTATCAGATCGATCTTTCTTCGGCATCACAGGGAACCTACAATATTATTTTGAAAACTGAGAGCAACCTGCTGGTGAAAAAACTGGTGGTGATTAAATAGCCTTTACGACTTACGATTTACGATTTACGATTTACGATTTTTCTGAAACTTACCATCTTCTGATTTTTTTCATCCCATAGGCGGAAGGAGAGGGTTTTGAAACTGGCCCAAAAGGTTAGCGGTTTAATGTCAGTAAACAGGGTGTTTTCATGATGACACCGGGCTAATTTATAGTTTGGTATCATAGGGCTCAGGTGATGTATGTGATGGAACCCGATGTTTCCTGAGAAAAATTGCAGAATTCTTGGCAGTTTGTAATAAGAACTACCTTCCAGGGCCATTTTTTTATAATTCCAATTGCCGGAGCGTGACCAATAGGTTGGATCAAACTGGTGTTGCACATAAAAGAGCCAAAAGCCGAAAATTCCTGCCAACACGATGATTGGGAGTTGAATAAGGATAAATGCTTTTATTCCGATCAATAAACTCATTGATACCGCGAACGATAGTAATCCAAGGTTGGTGGCATATACACCAAGTCGGCCTTTGTTATCCATATATTGCTTGGTGAACCTGTTGCCGATCACAAATACATAAAATGCCCCGATCCCGAACATAGTGACAGGATGCCGGTAAAACCGGTACATGATTTTTTGCCAGGTTGAACTATGAAGGTATTCATCAACCGTCATGGTCCAAACATCCCCGGTGCCTCGTTTATCAAGGTTCCCAGCCGTTTCATGGTGGATATAATGTTGTTGCGACCAGCTGTAATAGGGGGTAAATGTTAAAATTCCGATGAAAATTCCAACAGAATCGTTAAGTATTCGTGATGAAAAAAATGAGCCATGCCCACAGTCATGATAAATGATAAATAACCGGACAAGTATACCGGCTGCCGGAAAGGAAAGCCCAAAGGTAATCCACCAGGAAATGGATAGACTTTCATACATCAAAAACCAGGCAAATGAATAAAGGATGAGGTTAACCGATAATTGCCACCAGCTTTTTACAGCATCGGGGCGGTTATAATTCGTTACAATTTTTATCCAGGAGGTGTTTGATGTTTCACGTTGATTATTCAGTGAAACCATCTGTTTATATGATTATTAAGAATACGTTTGTGCAAAGATACAACAAAAGCAATCGTAATTCTTGTTTAGATCAAATTAATTTAAAACTCCGGACATTCCAGCCTGGAGCCGGAGTTTCCCCGTCCACCGGGCATCCTGCCCCCGGAGGATCTGGATACACCTCCAAAAATGCTGACACCTCCAAACTCAAGGATCAGACTGACTTCATGTGCCCCGCCGGTACCCTGGAGCGCTCCGGTGAGCTGCATGTCGTAACTGTAGGTGAATTTGATGCTCATGTTTTCATAAAAAGGGTAACGATAACCACCCATGAAAGTCATGGCTGCATTCGAATAGTTGCCAAACGCGCCTTTGTACCAACATCCCAGGTAGATGCCGAATTTTGTCATGTTAAGTCCTGCCTGAAGGGCGTTTAATCCGCCCTGACTTTGATAGATGATGCCCGGATTGATCTTGAGGGCATCATCATCCATCACGTTAAATCCGGAAGAGCTTCCAACGGCAAAAATCATGTCGGCATGGCCAACCCATTTACGTGGCAATGGTGCTTTGGCTGTTTGAAGAAACGACTGGTCCGGTTCAAAAAGATGGTCCACCGCGAAGCCAACAGTTCCTGACAAGCCACCCGTTTCATTGGCAAACTGAACAATCCCTCCCACGCCGAAATCGGGTAAATTGAGCACATTGTTTTCGGGGGGAATAAATCCGCTTGCATAGATGTTTCCGTATTTCTCACTCAGGGCATCAGAAAACACGAAGTCATTCCAATTCACACTTTTTTGCAACCAGGAGGCCTTGATGCCGACTTGTCCTATCATAAAGGCTGAGAAGGGAATCCTCACCGAAAGCAATAAACCCAGGTTGAAATTCTTGATAAATCCGATCCCCTCATTGTCAGTATTCAAAATCAACCCGATACCCCCCGAGCCGGGAAGGTTACGGTCGCCCATATCCAGGCTGAAATGATACGCTTTAAAATCATAAGGCAATGCTGGCCACTGATCGCGAAACGAGAACCTGGCCCGCACCCCGGTGTACAATCCTGCATAAGCCGGGTTGTAGTACAAGGGTGTGTTCAGAAATTGGCTGTAGTTGGGATCCTGGCCCAAAAGCTGATTGGCCGTTCCAAACATGACACATATCAGAATAATTATTTTAATCTTTTTCATTATACTGTCTCCTATTTTACCTGATGAGTGTTACCGTTCCCATAGTCGTCGTGCTGCCTTTGCCGGCATCCGAGCCTTCCCAGGTCTTGCCGTTTTTAAAGGTTGCACTGATCTTCCACATGTAAACATCCTGGGCCATGGGTTCTCCATTAAAAGTGCCATCCCAGCTGTCTGCCGGCATGCCTTTGCCATCGTCAGTGAGCAACTTCGACTCCCACAACAGATGCCCCCACTTGTCGAACACCATCACATGATAATCCTTTAAATTCATCCCTTTGGGCTTAAACTCCCTGCATCCCAAACCACCATTGAGGTTGGTAGGCGAAAAAGCATTGGGCACAAACAGGTTATCGAACATGAATTCGTATGTTAACCTTGTGGTATCGTAGCACAGGGCTGCATTCCATGTAATCAGTTCAATGGTGTATGGCTGTGTGTCGGAGGTATAGGTAACCACCGGGGTAACCTCCGTGGAGGTTTTACCGTTGCCGAATATCCATTTGAACCCCTTGGCATCATCTGAGGATTCGTTGTTTAACCTGATCTTGCCTTCTTTTCCGTCGATATTGTCGGTAATGGTGAAGGCCGCAATGGGCGATGGCAGAACTGTTACCGGGGCGTAAACCGTATCTGTACATCCATAATGATCCTGCACTTTCAGGAAAGTCAGATAGGTGCCTGCTGAGTCAAACCTTGAACTAACAGTGCTTGTATAAAGCGTGTCATATTGATGCATTGGGTCGCCCAAGGTCCACCACCACTTTGCAATGTTGGTATCGCCAGGAACCGAATGGTCAAAGAACTGAATATCGTAGCGTTCGCAAGGTGTTGAATTTGTAAATGCCGCTTGTGGAAGCTTATGCACCCTGGCTGTTTTGCGAAGGGTATCGGTACAGCCCAGGTTATTACGTGTGATGAGGGTTACGTTATGGTTTCCCGGAACAACATATTTGTGAACCGGGCTGATGAGATGCGAGCTGTCATTTGTTCCGGAGGTTGGGTCACCAAAACTCCAGCGCGTGGATGATATATGCACTCCATTGCTATCACATAAATTGATAAAATAGGATGAATCTCCCTTACATACCGAGTCAACCCTGAAGTCATTAATGGGTGATGGCTTAATGACTACAAAAAGTTTTGAAGTATCACTTATTCCAGCACTACTATTCAGGGTTTTTACAATGAGAGTGACCGGAAAAGTTCCCGGAGTTGAATAGATATGGCTGATGCCTTTGGTATAAGTTGTATAAGTTGTATCCTGTCCATCTCCGAAAATCCATTTCCAATAATGTATCAGATTGCGCGGGGAGGAACTGTCGGCAAACATAACCCTTGTGTTCTGGCACCGCACAGTATCCCGCTCAACAAAAGATGCAGAGATGCAGGCAACACTCACAATGGCCGAATCGGTACTGGCACATTCGTTATGGTTGTAAGCTGTAACACTCGCTGTAAAATAGCCATATCCTGTATAGTGGTGGGTAACAGATGTTGGGATTGGCGGGACAAAGGTTGATTTCAGTCCATCACCATACCGCCAGACAAGGCTGTCCAAACTGACTCCATTGCCAGAGCAAAGATTCTGGAATGTGACCAGGCTGTCGCAATGAGGACCAGAATTAAAGGAGAAATCAGCCACCGGCAATGGGTGAACGGTAACCTCTTTAAACACGCTGTCGGAACAGTTATCGGAATTGTACGCCTTCAGTTTGACGGTGTATGTGTTCGGATTGGCATATTTATGCGCCGGCTGATAACGCGAGGAGGTGTTGTTCATCCCCGAAGAGGCTTCGCCGAAGGTCCAGCGCAGTTCGTGCAGGGAATCACCTGCAGCCAGGTTGACCGGCTGGAAATGGGTGGAGTCGCCCAGGCATGTGGTGTTTGCGGTAAAGGTGAATGCAAAACCTGGTTTGACATAAATGGTGGAGTCGATGGTATCGGCACATCCGTTCATATCGTGAATGATAAGCGATATGGGATAACTGGCGCCCAGGGTGGAGTAGGTATACACCGGGTTAGCCGCCGCTGAGAAGAATCCGGGCTCAAACACCCAGTACCAGTTGTTTACCGGTGCCCCTGCCGCGGTCGATTGGTCGGTAAAGGTCACTTTGCCCGCCGGGCAGTAGGTGCTGAAGTAGCTGAAGGCAGCCGTTGGACGGTTGAAAATAACCACCGGG
>CAIQUS010000030.1 GCA_903875045.1 uncultured Bacteroidales bacterium | reverse complement strand
GTGCCTTTTCCGATGTAATTTTTTTCAAAAGTTTTCATAATTGAGATTTTTAGGGTTAAATTATGTGCATGAATATTAAATCTCATGGAGGGGAAGTCAAGGAGGAATTGGAATACCGCAATAAAATGAGGATATGCCGAGAAAATCCTTTACTTACCTGTTTTCGGAATGAGATTATTCCTTTGCATAGAAATTTTACTCTTTTTCATCTCGATCATGCAAACATGTAGAAAAACACATCGGAATTGCACATAGCTTAATTAATCGGGGAAGTTGGTGAAAAACTGGAGGGGAAAGGAACGAAGGCAATTGGTGGGGATTGTCATTTTTGTGTTGAGAAATATACAGCAGATAGTGGCTGGATAAGTATGTGAATGGGCTGAAACGCTGGAATCGCAAGACTGGTGGATCACGAAGAATTTTCGTAAACCGAACGTCAAATACAAGAGTGTGAAATTACCAAACAAACCGGGACCAATCAATTTCTCAAAAACCCCAACTCATATACTTGTGGTTGTAATTTTTCAGTCAAAGCTTTATAAACCTCTTCAAAAGGTTTGAAACTGACAGGAGTAAAATCACCGCTGGCATTTCGAGCTTGTAAGGCTTTTCTGATTTGATACCAGCCCACATCGCAGCGGTTCAACTTCAGGTCATCTCTCACCGTCCTTACATCTGTATGTGCAAAATAGGCCTGCCACAAGACTTTACCCGCCATCAGCACCTGATTGGCTTCGTTAGATAAAGATTTATCCAATAAATATCTGACCATAAAATCCGATTCAAAACGATCAGGTGCATTCACTTCGGTTTCGGTGAAGGGAATGAAATGATTCACAATGGACCATTTTTTGCCGTTCCATTCAAGGTCGTTAGCGCTGGCAGTAAGATTGCCACCGTTGAATAGCATCCAGATAAGACAATCGTTTTTAAACTCTTCTGATATGGGTTCTGTCGGCTTTAAAAATTGATCGCGGTCATTTAGCCATGTTGATTTTATAACCCGGCGAACAGCAAAGATAATTGCAGCTTGCCAGAGGTTTTGAGTGGTTACAAATATGGTACCTGCACTTCCATAGCCAGATGATAAAATTGCTTGAGTTGATGCATTTTGAACGTCTGGACCTTTAATAACCAAACAGCCTATAGCATCATCCGCCCATTTTGTACCTCTTAAATCTTTGCTTGCAGTTGCAGGTTTTATCGCATTTTTCAAAGGAATTACGTCCACCTTGTTTGATCTGGGTCTTATTATCCAATTACTTAAAAAGCTTGCACTTGGCACGTTGTAAAATTTTTTTTCTCCAATAGCTTGCGCATTTTTATCTAAGACTTCGGTGGTTATTTCAATACTGGGGCTCTTTTCACGACTGTACTGATTTGTTGCCCAGACCAGAAATCCTATAGGAAAATCCCCTTTCAATCCATCAAAAGCTTTGCTGTGAACAACAAATCCACCAAGATATTTGGCATTCCAGATTTTACGAAAATTTTCAAAGTTCGATGAGTTAACATATTTCATCTTGCTAAACATCGCGAGCGTGGCTGTAGGAATCTCTTGAGCAATACGAGCAACAAATTGGGCGAATAATTCTCGTGTAGCATAACCGTAATCCTTCATGCTTTTTGCAATACTTGTTGTAGCCACATTAGACTTAGCTTCACTCCCAACGGTATCGCCTGATTCTGCATAAGGCGGATTTATCAACACCAAAATTTTTCTCCTTTCCACAATAGCTTTGCGTAATCCTTCCGGGACTTTGTTTGTGAGGCTGTATTCAATTTTTCCATCATCCGTGATGTCATCGTTCAGGTAATCGTATTGAAAACGCTGCGCGGCCACACAGGTTTTGGTGGCTTTCATTACATCAACATCTGCCTGATCCAGAGTACTCATATAGATGTTACGCGGGTTACTGTGCTTAACTTCAAGATTGCCAACCCCGCAACACATATCCCACACAATATAATTGTTTTGCCAGTTTTCGCCCAGCGTTTCAGCGAGTTTATCATAGGCTTTATCTACCACGGCAAGCGGGGTGTAAAAGGCACCTTTAAAACTGCGTTCATCCAGTGGTATCAAACTATCACGACGCTCAAGCAAATAGTTGCGGTATTCTGCTTTTGGCGGCCTGTGATATATTGCCCAAAATTGACGATAACCCTCTTTATTGCTTAATTCGTAAACTCTTCCACCCAAAAGGAAAACCGGAGCATTGTTTTTATGCATAAGCTCAGCGGTCAGATTATCATGGGTCGATACCGTACCATCATTCATAATGTCTGCAAAAAAGAGAAGGGCATAATCTTCTTCCGCAATACCTTTGATTTCCCGTCCAATCATTAATACCCATTTGTCAAAGACCTGTTTAAGATTACTTGGTGTAATTTGAGTTCGGATGATATCACCTTTTTGAATGGCATTTTTTACTGTGCTGATAAATTCATCCTCATGGGTCTCAATTTTGAAAGAGACAAAGTGGGTTCCGATGTGTGCTGAGATAGCATCTAAAGCCTCCTGTGTGTAACTGCTTGCAGATTTACCCCATTTAATTGTCTTTTTAGCAAGGAATGGTAATACATCCTCACTTTTCATAATGGCAGCTTTGTGCGTATCAATGATCGCTAAAAAGGGCGGAATATAATCTCCTTTATTCAGTGCATCCTGAACGTAGTGCATTAATTGAGTGAACATCGCATAACTTGATAGTTTAGCGTTTTGCTTCGCTTCGAACCAAATTTCCTTGGTTTGAATGTCTATCAGGTTCTTTTGATACTCTTTTAAGCCAAGTGCTTTGATATAAGCGTCTTTAACATCTTCCTCGCTGGTGGCTTTCTGCAATTTTTCGTAAAGGCTCATATACCATTTCTTTTTATCGTGATAAAATCGTGCAGGTGGTTTAGATTATGCGCTATATAAGGGTGAGCGCAATCAGCAAAATTAAACCAACATTCCAATATCAAGGCTATCAGATCATTTTTTTTTGGAATACACTATCCTGACACAATCCCATTATTCCTTTCAGACATACGAGCATAAAAAAAAGTCCCAGTTTCCTGGGACTAAAAAATCTACATGGTGCCTTCATCAGCAAAGGAATAATAGACATCATGGGCAACAATTATATGATCAAGTACAGATATTTCAAGTAACGCGCCGGCATCTTTGAGTTTCTTTGTAATTTTCATATCTGCTTCACTTGGAGTGCACTGCCCCGAAGGATGGCAATGCCCGAGAATAATCGAGGTTGTATGATTTTCCAGGGCGATGCAGAATATCTTTTTAGGATCAACTACGGTACCTGAAATTCCGCCTTCGGAAACCTTCACCGTTTTCATGATCTTGTTTGCCCGGTTCAGCAGCAGCATCCAGAACTCTTCATAAGGCAACTCACCCATCAGGGAATGGAAAATTGTATAGGCATCCTGGCTTCGGGAAATTTTAGGTTTGACAACAACTTCGGCAGCATTTCTTCTGCGGGAGAGTGCAAACATGGAAGCAATCTGGCAGGCCCGTTGTTTTCCAAT
>CAIQUS010000029.1 GCA_903875045.1 uncultured Bacteroidales bacterium | reverse complement strand
GGGTACCTTTTCCGATGTAATTTTTTTCAAATGTTTTCATAAACTGAGATTTTTAGGGTTAAATTATGTGCATGAATATTAAATCTCATGGAGGGGAAGTCAAGGAGGAATTGGAATACCGGAAGGCACTGAGGATATGCCGAGAAAATCCTTTACTTACCTGTTTTCGGAATGAGATTATTCCTTTGCATAGAAATTTTACTCTTTTTCATCTCAATTATGCAAACATGTTGAAAACGCATCGGAAATGGACTGGTGCTGAATAAATCGGGGAAATCGGTGGAAAACTGGAGGGCAAAGGAACGAAGGCAACCGGGGAGGATTATCATTTTTATGGAGTGAAATATTCATCAGGTTGAAACTTGATAGTATGTGAATGGATTGAAAGTCTGGAATAGCAATTATGGAAGAAGCTCCGCGAAAAACTTCGAAAATTGAAGTTCATCGAACGGAGAAATGCTTTATTATTTTGACTATTTCCTTAGCACAAATTTAGCTATCCCACCTTTTAAACACAAATAATTCCACCACCACCCCGACAGCTTTAGGAACAACATCCCTTTTCTCAGTTTGTAGGTTTTATAGTGTTTCATAATGCCCAGGTAAGAGTTCATACTGGTCAAAAATTTTCCTCTTTCTTCTTTTGTTGGCTTGTGATGTCTCGCGATTTCATTTTGTTTTTGAATGGCTGAATAAAAATTGCCTTTGGTGCGGCTGGCAATATAAATGCGGTATGGTTTGATCGCCGCACCCAGGAAAACAACTCCTTTGGTATAATGTTGAAGATAAATCTTGCGGGGATGTAACTTCAACATGAGCTTTGTTATCAGGTATTCACGTACAGCAGGGATGACCGTTTTCAAATAATACTGATCAGCATGAACCACAACAATATCATCCACATACCGGCCATAATATTTCAAATTGAGTTGCTGCTTCATAAAATGATCAAATTTATCGAGATAAATATTGGCAAACAACTGTGAAGTGAGATTCCCTATAGGCAGGCCTTGGTTTTTTCCGGCATAAAACAAACTTTTCGAAGGCGGTAACCCTTTCCATTCACTCATTTTGCTTTTAATAATGCAACCATTTACCGGATCGTTGAAAATTGTTTTGCGAATCGTATAAAGGATGGTTTCAATATCGCCGTTGATTTTCCCGGAATTTTTAATGATCACCCGGCTTACCGTCTCATAAAGTAGTGACCGGTCAATCGACATAAAATATCCCTGAATATCCATCTTCAGGATATAGCAATCATTGTGATAATTATCAGAACAGGATCTGATAAAATGGTTTACTCTTTGTATGCCATAATGGGTTCCCTTTCCTTTGCGGCAACTATAGCTGTCGTTGATAAACCGCTTTTCAAAAACAGGGGAAATGTAGTTGAATATAAGGTGATGAATAATCCTGTCGCGGAAATCGGCTGCAAACACTTCCCGTTTTACGGGTTTATTGACGATGAAACAGATGCTTGGCCGTGGTTCGTACCTGCAGTTTATAATTTCATCGCAAAGTGCGATCAGATTGTGTTCGTAGTAAAGTTCAAATTTCAGAGCATTATAGGTATTCCGCTTGTTACTTCGGGCCGAATAGTATGCATTGAACAAGTCAATTAACAGATCAGCCAATATTTTCGCAATATTTTTGCCAGCCAACCAACTGCTTGCTTATTTCTTCGATCATTACATTGACAAGAACCATTCGTTTCAGGCTGATTTGCTTTGTGTCATGCAAAATCCGGATCAACAACCGGATAATTTCAATATGCTCCCTGATTTTTAAAATAAACGGGATCTTATCACCATGGGCATTTGCTTTGTAAATATTAACAATCATTTCAATAGATTCCAATTGAATGCGCTGGCCCAGCGTATACTTAAATGATTTTGGCAGGTTTGTGTACAAATCAAACAACTCGATTACAAGATCGTATGACTTTTTAAATACCGGAAGTTCGATGTATAACGCCATGTTTTTGTTTTAAAAAAGCCCTCACCCGCAATGGATGAGGGCCACGGTAAAGGCAAAGTCTCTGACGCAGCGGGCGGAGAAGCCGTTCGCCTTGTTGTTGTTGTTCATGTTGCTGTTCCCACTGTTGAAGTTCAGGTTCCAGCCGTTAGTGGCATCGTTCTGCGTACTACTCCAGTAGTTGCCGTTTGAGCCGCGATTGTTCAGTGAACCATCGCTGTTGTTCAGGTACCCGGCAGCATCAACACAAAAAGTTGCCACTCTACAATTGGCAGAATGTAAATGAACACACTACCAGCTTTTAGCTAACGGCATCCTCTATTCCAACGTTTTCAAGGTATTTACGCCATTAGCGGGCAACCAGACTATACTTCTGCACACTAAACACAGCCATGACCGTGTTTATTCCGGCATTTTCTTCACCAATTTTATTTTATTCTGTAAATCAATTAAAAATTGCATGCTTTGCATCGGGGTGTGATCTGCCACAGTGTATAATTCTACCTCTTTTACGATTGAAAACCATTCAAACTGGTTTCCCGAAATACTTTGATCAGTTAAACAAGGCTTCTCCATCAGGTTTAAGGGTATGCTTTGCTTCCATTCATCAAAGTTGATATATGGCTCAACTGGTATTTTTATAGTGAGCGAACCAGATTCTTCCTGAGCCAATGTAAAACCATTTTGGCGGGCGATTTCAGAAATGGCATACAATTGCGATTTTGGAAAACCGATTGATACCACATCCATATTGAGTTTCTTAACTCTTTTCTTTATTGGCTTGTAAGGTTTTATCAATTCAATAAACCGCCAGGCGCTCTGCTCATAAACATTGCAGAAGAGCGCTTCTTTAACAATATATATGGTCAAACTTTCTGCAGATTTCGCTACTGCCTCCTGAATACCCATTTTCAAAATAAAATTACTACGTGATTTTTGCTCTGTTCGGCAGAGCTCAAACAATCTTGGCTCTGCCCTCACTTACCGCAAAAATTCGACCGCTACGCGGTATTATGAAAAATAAAAGTAAAAAAATAAATTGTCAAATAGACAAATAAATCAAATGAATTAATAGTCTCTGACGCAGCGGGCGGAGAAGCCGTACGCCTTGTTGGTGTAGTACATGTAGCTGCCCCCACTGCTGAAGTACAGGTACCAGCCGTTAGTGGCATCGCCCTGCGTACTACTCCAGTAGTAGCCGTAGGAGCCGCGACTGCTCAGTGAACCATCGCTGCCGTACAGGTACCCGGCAGCATGGAGTTTCAAGCCTGATCCCCATGGGCCTGTCCACGTGGTCCAGCCGCCGGTATTATCAACATTATACCACTCCGTGTAAGTTGGGAGATGCCAGGTGGTGCCTAACTCGATGTTGCACGGGTCGTTGGCGGTTAACCAATCTGAAGTTTCGCTGATGCTACTGATCCAAGTTGTATTAGGCGTCCGGGTTGACCCATCATGTTTGTAACCCTGTTTACGGTTAAACTGCCAGTACCATCCGGCAGAAGCCTCCGTGGCATCGCTCACGGCAGTTGCCTGGTGGTCGGAGCCAAGGTTGCTGGTAATCCAACACTTTGTAAGTTCACCGGGAATATTGGTAACTGTGCCATAGGTTGTAGTTTTTGTAACCGGAGCAACAGCTCCCGCAACGTGGTTGATAGTCATCGTTGAAATTCCGCAAGCCCAGCAAGCCACGGTAGATTGATTTAATGCAGCCGAAAGTGAGTAGCCGCAGCCATTGTATGCCCATACATAACGGGTATAAGCCGTGCCACACGTAATTCCGGTTTCACTCCGGGTGGTGGCAGTTCCCATATCAATAGCCGATCCGTAATCATCGGTCGTATTCCATTTATAGCCTGTAGCATCAGGCACACTATTCCAATTCCAAACGATTGAAGTTTGCGTATCAACATGCGCTGCAGCGACAGGAGCCGCAGGAACGGCAGCAGGAACAGTCGCTGTAAGGGTTGTCATGGCAGATTCACCGCAACTGCTGTAAGCCCATATATATCTTGTATATGTTGTTCCGCAAATGGTGCCGGTTTCGGTCTTCGTAATGGCCGTGTTCATATCAACCGCTGTTTCATAATCAGCCGTCGTGTTCCATTTGTAGCCGGCAGCGCCGGAAACAGCCAGCCAATTCCATATAATCTGTCCCTGCGACATCACCGGAGAATCTGCTGCAGGTGCAGCAATTGCGCATGGAGAAAAGGTCATCCACGATCCATTGGTGAAGATACTCAGCGAACCGCTGATTCCGCAATTGAGGCAATAAACCATTAATCCTTCGGCAGGGCTCGCGATCGCGTTGCGTTGAATGCGGGTCATGCGGGGAAGAAGAACACCGGTTGTAGTACTGGTAACTTCAAATGAAGCAGAAGCGGTTGGTGAAGGTGTACCAACACCCAATTTGCCCTCAACCAAGAGTCCATTAACAGGAGCAGCATTGGTTCCCGAATACGATGAGCCGATCACGGCATTTCCTGCAATGTCAACTTTGCTTTGAGGGTTCGATGTACCGATGCCAACATTGCCTGTATTATAGTGGAGTTTGAGACCATTGGCAGTCCATTGACTTGAAACTTTGTTATTGAAGCTATTCCAGTCACCGCTACTCAGGTAACCCGATTGGCTTGCATTGGCCTGTTTTACCTGTATTGCAGTGCCTGCTCCCACAACAGAATTCCCTCCGCCTGTAATTGTCAATACAGAAGAGCCTGATTCAGTGAGGTTGCCTTTGTTGATGGTCAATGATGTTCCGGTGCCAAGAACTGAAGATGAACCTCCTGTGATGGTCATATCCGGGGAAGTGATGTTGCCCTTATTAATGGTCAAAGCAGTTCCTGTACCTAATACTGAGCCGGAACCGCCAGTGACTGTAATATCAGCCGAAGTCAGGTTCCCTTTATTGATAGTCAGACCGGCGCCGGTACCCTTAACAGCACCAGTTCCCCCGGTAACAGTGATATCGCTTGATGTAAGGTTTCCAAAGGTCAGTGTACTTTGCTTGTTGTTGAATGTGTTCCAGTCGGTATTGCTCAGGTAGCCAGATTGGCTGGTGCCTGATTGTTTTACCTGTACCGACACCCCGCTGCCTAAAACGGATCCGGTTCCGCCGGAAATGGTAAGAACAGAAGAAGTTGTTTCTATAAGGTTTCCTTTATTGACAGATAAGGTCATGCCACTACCGATGATGGCGCCATTCCCTCCGGTTATAGTCAGATCACTCGAAGTTGCATTCCCGAAAGTCAAGGCATTTTGTTTGTTGTTGAAGGTATTCCAGTTGGTCGATGTTAAATAACCATTTGTCGTTGAATTAGCTGCTGTAATTGACCCGGACAATTGATTACTTGATATGGATAAGGTCAATGGCGCTGTTCCGGCTGCCGATACAATTCGATTCGTATATGCTGAATTCCAATTTGTGATGTTCCCTGTCGTAATTCCGCTGGCGGGGTGTGCTCCAAAGATAGGATCAGTTTCAGTATAGCTCGTTAAATAACCTGCCGTGGCGTGATTGCCCCATCCATAGGCTGTATTCCAGTTGCCAATGTTCACGGCTGTAATTCCACTGGCAGGGTGTGCTCCAAAAATGGGATCCGTTTCAGTATAGCTCGTTAAATAACCTGCCGTGGCGTGATTGCCCCATCCATAGGCTGTATTCCAGTTGCCAATGTTCCCGATTGTAATTCCACTGGCAGGATGAGCCGTGAAAACAGGGTCTGTCTCCATATATGGTTCGTTAAACTGCTTCCAGGTTGATCCGTTAAACCAAAACAATGAATTCACCGTGATGTTGTAAACCAGAAGTCCTTGGGAAGGGGTAATGATGGAATTCATCTCCATTGTAGTCATTCGCGGGGGTAAAAACCCTCTGGTGGTTGATTTCACATCAAGCATCGCCGAGTTATCCGGCGGGTTGTTATCGTCATTGATACCTACCTGGGCAAAAATGGAAAAAGCCGGTACAGATAGCAAAAAGCCCAGCACGACTAAAAATTTGTAAAGATTTCTCATAAGATTGTGTTTTGAATTGGTAATTGTAAAATTAAACCAAAATTTCGTATCAAATACAACCCAGAATAAATACTTCAAAAATTACTTCCTGGCAATACCAAAGCATTACATTGTTGACAATACAAGCATAAAAAAAGCCCCGGTTTCCCGAGGCTAAAAATCATAAGGAACCTTCATCTGCAAAGGAATAATAGACATCATGAGCAACAATGATATGATCAAGTACAGAAATTTCCAGTAATGCGCCGGAATCTTTGAGTTTCTTTGTTATTTTCATATCTGCCTCACTTGGAGTAGGTTGGCCAGAGGGGTGGTTGTGCCCAAGCAGGATCGACGACGCATGATTCTCCAGGGCAATAAAGAATATCTTTTTAGGATCAACTACGGTACCTGAAATTCCTCCTTCGGAAACCTTAACCGTTTTCATGATCTTGTTTGCCCGGTTCAGCAGCAGCATCCAGAATTCTTCATAAGGCAACTCGCCCATCAGGGAATGAAAAACTGTATATGCATCCCTGCTGCTTGAGATTTTAGGTTTGACAACTACCTCGGCAGCATTTCTTCTGCGGGAGAGCGCAAACATGGAAGCAATCTGGCAGGCGCGTTGTTTACCGATGCCTTTTACTTTCTGAAGGTCGGAGATTCCAAGTTTCCAGAATTCGCAGAGGTTGTTTTGACAGGAAGCCATGATTTTCTGAGCAATGTCTAGAGAGTTTTCCTGGGGAGTTCCGCTGCCGATAAGGATACTGAGCAGTTCTGCATCAGATAAACTTGCAGTGCCTTTGAGCAGTAACTTCTCGATTGGAATGTCATCTTCTGCCCAGAATTGCATCG
>CAIQUS010000028.1 GCA_903875045.1 uncultured Bacteroidales bacterium | reverse complement strand
TCAACGGTGCTGAGTCTTTTGCAATCCTGCGATCGATTATTGACACTGCGATTAAAAATAATCTGAATCCTTTGCATTCTCTCTCCCAAATTAATGCCCTACATTTGTAGGGGGTGAATAGTTACAAAATCCGAAGTCTGTCAGCATATTTCATCAGCTTATCGAGATTCTTATCTTTCCGGCGGATATAGTTATGAAGAATTTCGCTCACAGTATCGTTGCCAATTTTGTTGCGAAATTTAACAGCATCACATACTGATCTTTCAAGGTCGTAAACATTGACCATTGAGCCATTCATTTCTGCCGCTGTTTTCCCGATATCAAACGTCTCCGTACCCCAATAATAAAGTTTTACGGGGGGATAATCCGGTAGTACAGTTTTAAGGGTTTTTGGGATGGCCACATGATATTCTGCCGGTACATGGGTAGATAGTTCGTAATAAGACCATGCCGTGAACATACAGAATATTCCGTTTGGTATCATTTTGGCGACTTCTGACTCATGGAAAGCCCTGGGAGAATCATTCAGCCGATAAAATCCACGTTTCACCCGGTTAACAATACCTTCTCTGATAAGTCGCCGAAGATGATATTTTTCCGTGGCGGTCAATGAGTCTGCCGTGCGAAGAAAACCTTCATTTTTATTAAAACGCTCAAGAAGTAGCTTATCCATTTGATGAAAAGTTTAACCAAAAGTACTGCTTATTTTTATATTGGCAGTAGATTTGGTTAAATAGCTAAGGATTGGCCAGAATTATCAAAGAAAAAGTTACAGCGACGGGTCCGCCGTAAATAAAAGTGCAATTAGCAGACTTTAAGGTGAAATTGCACTATACGGAGTGCACACCCCCGCCCGGGGTACGATCAACCAATAAAAAAACCTGTAAATCAATCGTTTACATGTTTTTTATTTAACCTGGAGACCGCAGGGGGGATCCCAAATTGATCCTCAGATCCCAGAAGGGTGTGTAGATCATTCGCCTACCTTGTTCGGCGAAGGAACATGGCAAAACAGCAAAGCACAACAATGGCATCGATGGCAAACAGGGTCCCGAGCAACGTGGTCCAATTCGATACGCCGATCACAAAAAATCCTGCTCCAAGTCCGATCAGTGGAAAAATAATCCCAAATAGTGGCCCAAACCGGTAGTTCAGAGCCAGTGTCACTCCAATCAAAAAATAGAAAAGGCCGAACACCAGCATAGGGTGCGCCTGCGGGGCCGGGTCTGAACAAAACTCCGGCACCGCATGCATTATCGCTGAAAGTATTAGCAGGCAGGAGGTTGTGTAGCGGATAGCTTTCACCGGGTCAACGGATAATCACTTTCCTTACAACCCGGTCCTCTCCCGACCTGATCACAGCGAGATAGATACCCGGGGCCAGATTTTCACCTGAAAAAGAGAAGGCCAGCGCAACTCCTGAATAGCCTGTGGCCTCTTTACGTGCCATTGCCTTGCCACTGAGATCTGTAAGGGTAACGGCCACCGGACCATCTTTCAATGGGCTGACAACGATCCGGAGATCGCTGAGGGTTCCGGGGCTGGAGCAGATCACTGTCCGGATCTCCTGGTAAGGGTTCTCCTGTAAGGATTTGTTCATCCTGAAGCTGCGGATGGGCGAATAGATCATCACCCCGTCGACATTGATCCCTTTGACACCCCAGTAATAGGTGACTCCGGGTTGAGCTATGAAGTTGTTTACGGCAAGCTGGGTCAGGTCGTTCGTCTTCTTGCGGTAAACAGTGTTCACATCGGAGATGTTGGATGAAGTGGCGATGACCAGTTCATAATCATGGAGGTTGCCATCTTCCGGCCTCCATGTGAAGAGGATTCCTTCATTGTCAACCAGTTCTCCTTCCGGAGGTGATTGAAGGAGCAGCGATTCACTAGCAGAAGTGACGATCCAGGCAAGATAGAATGGTTTCATACCGTTCAGGCTGTCGAGGTACGTCCAGTTCGGGTTGACTTGAGGATTGAAAAGGAAAGCATTCGCATGCAGGCCGGTGAGGTTGATTCCCTGGGAGGTGAAATGCAATTTCTTGAGTGACGCAGAAATGCGATGACCATATTCGGAGGTAGTGGTTGTTTCGTTCATCAGGCTTCCACTGTATCCTGTTGACAATTTGGCTTCAATGGTGCACACCTTTGGAATCCGCTTGCCAGCGCTGGCTTCCACCTCAAACTCCCAACTGTTCGTCTGACTGTCGGATGTCTTATCCTCAACCGTCGTCTGGACATTCATTGTCGAACCCTCCGACAGGTTTGTCCAGTCCACATGCATGACAGGCCACAGGCCGTGGTCGCCTGCCTCCTTGTTCAGGGCAGATCTCCCTTCATATTCACTCCAGTCCTTCATATTCTTACCGTTGGGTTCGCTTATATGGAACGGGTGATTGTAGAGCGGAACAGGGTAGGGGATGATCGAGGTTGCAATGGTCTGAAAAAGATACTGGAAAGAGTTCATGTTCGGATAATGGAGTTTTGCCGGGTTATCCCACCAAGGATAAAGTGCATAGGAGAACCGCCGGATGGTTGGCACTGAGTAAATGTAGAACCCGTAATCCTGCGATTCCTCCTCCAGGCTGATGGGTAGCGTGTAGGTTGTGGAGGTGGCCTGCGAATGTGACACAGTGTTCTCCCATGTCCTTGAATACTTGAATTTTTCGCTAAGAGAACCTTTCGTCCTTTTGGTGGCTTTTTTCAGTTCCACGCTTTCGCCGATGCTCCATGCATGCTCGGTTTGCGACAGGAATTCGGAGGCGCCTGAGGAGTCGCTTTCAAATTCCAGGGTCGAGGCTGGCACCGGGAAGCCCCACGTAGAGTCCCATTTTGCCCAGTTCATCGATACCGGCGGCGGGCCATCGGTGATGCCGACCAGCGCCCAGCAGTCCTTTACCCCCGGGTAGGTTGCGTCCTGGTCCAGGTCTCCGCTTTCGACCCAGTCGGGATCGCTGATCCAGAAATCCGACTCGAACATGGCTCCATGATAATGGCGGTTCTTGTCGGGATACACGAGCCAGATGTACTGCTTATATCCGTCGGTTCCCGAAATGGCTTGTGTATAATCCATCGGCTTGAGCTGGAAGGTAGAGTACATATGCCAGTAGCCGTCCACTGTGGCAGGGCCGTACGAAGTCGGAAGTGCGATCTCCCCGGTGCCATTCCTTTCGAGCACTTCGTTGTTGAAATGGTATTCAGCATACATCACATGGTAATTTCCGTCACTTGACTTGGAGAGGCATTCGCCGAACAGAATCAGCCGGTCGGAGCCTGTTTTGTTGGTCATGTTGGCTGAATCCCGTTTTCCGCGGATGGTCCCCTCTACCATGGTGGTGGCAGCGATTGACACGGTGAAGGGGTTGTTATGAGTCTGATCAATCAGCAGGGTCCAGGACCAGCTTCGCTTGCCGTTGGTGATACCCGGCATTAGTTTGCCGACCTGAAAGTGACCGGCCTGATCGTAAAATGTGGCCAGCATGTACTCGTTGCCGTTGATGTCGAGCCGCCGGATAAGGTTGCCGAGGTAAGGGTACAACCCGGAGATCTGTGTATTTAGGTTGTTATAATCGAATTCGCCATCGGACGAAGTGTATCTGAATTCCTGGATCTGCCAGGTATTGCCTGTCTGGGTTTTGTCAATCGCCAGGAAGTACAACAGGCTATCGAACTGGAAGGCACCCTGTTTGAGAACCTGTGAAACAGGCTTGGCAGTATGGTAATAGGTGTGGCATTTAACCGAGGTGGTGTTTGGAAGCTGGGCCAGGCATTCGTAACTTTCGTTGGCGACTACGCTCGAGTGTTCATCCTGGTCGGCCGACTTGATGTGAATGAAATACCATGCCCGGCCATCGAACTGGAAGGTGAAAGAGCGACCGAGCACGGGTCCTTCGTCATAGGAACTGCCCTCTCCGGGGAATTTAAATTCCAGCCGGTTGTCATTATCTGAGGAAGGTCCGACTTTGTAATCGTCGAGGTTGATGTTATCCAGCCCCGATTGCGTGGTCTGGTTTGTTTCGTTGATGTTGTACATATAGGAATGACCTCCGCCTCGGGTGCCGTTCCCCTGGTAGTTGAAGGAATAAATGACCCCGTTGTAACTCAGGAAGGTGGTGCCGATCCCTTTGTCGCACCAGTCACGGTGGTTGTCGTCGGCCCAAACGCCTTCCGGCGTCAGGTTCTGACCCTGACCAATCAGGGGCAGGGCTGCAATGATGAAAAAGAATAGTTTTTTCATGGTTATATGTTTTTTCATGGAATATGCCAGTTAAAAATTAAAATCAAGGCCTGCATTCATCATCAGGTCGTTGCCTATGCCTGCATTGGCATGAAGGGTGAGTTGTTCGATGATACGCCAGGATACGGCGATGCAGCCGTTTAAGTGATATTTCGGAATAGCAACCGAAGTCACCTTCTCCTGGATTACGTCGCCGGTAGTTATCTGGGTGTAGGTGCGTTTGTATTCATGTCTGGTCCAGACCTGATAATACCCCGGCCCGGCGAAAATGGTGACGGGTCCGATGGTGTAGCTGGCCATGATACTGCCGCGGAGGTATATTGAGTAGAAATTGTCCTCCTTCGACCGGATGAAGTTCAGCGAATCTGGTTCCACATTGGAGCGGTCGCGGATGTCGGTTATTCTACCCATGGTACCAACTACAGTGGGCTGGAGCCAGAGTCCCCAGTGGTTGTTGAACTGGTACCCGAAGTCGATGCTGACCCCTGCGCAGGGTTTTGAAAACCCGGAGTTGAATGAATACTCCTCGATGCCAGAGGCTTTGTTGTAAACGGTGGTGACATTCTCGGCGATCCCCAGGAAGATATTGCCGCGCAGTTTCCATTCAGGACGGTCAATGAACCACATTCCTGCCTCAATGCCGAGTGTGTTGAACCGTGAATGGCGGTCGACATAATTGTTGATAGTGTCGATTTCGTTGTCACTCAGGTCGTTGGTTCCCTGTTCGGAGCCATACCATACAGAGTTCAGAGACAGGGAAAACAGCCTGACGTCGACAGACATAAATTGATATGCAATCCCGGCGTAGAATCGTTTCCCTTTCTTCACGGGATCTTTACCGGCATCCTGCGCAAAGCTTGTAAGGCATAGCAGGGTCGCAATAAAAAGTAGTGTTTTCTTTTTCATGATTTGTGTTTTGGTTGGGTAAGTTCAGACCTGATTTGCAAAAATAGACGGTTGTTTGCCAAAAGAGAAAATGTTAATACCCCGGAGTTGTATTGATTTTGAAAAATGATGCATCATTCAAAGATCTTTCATGCCGGGCTATATCTCTCTCCGAATTACTATGATGGTGAGGAAACGCAAAGGTGCAGGATTATCGGCTGATGTATTCACGTGGGGAGATCCCTTCCACTTTCTTGAATGAGGTGTAAAAAGTGTTCCTGGTGGAAAAGCCCGAAAGCTTCCCGATACCCTCCAGGGTAAGTTCCTTCGACTTTCCATCACGGATTAGTTTTTTGGCGTGGCGGATGCGCCATTCGTTTCGATATTCATTGAATGGCTGTTCTTTCACTTCACGGAAGTAATAGGCAAGATGATGCGCCGGAATTCCTGTCAACCTTGAGAGGCTCGCCAGGTTACATTCCTGATGTAAGTATGGCTGGAACTCCTCCATGCATTTGTCCATTCTGTTACAGATGTCGATGAGGTAATCGGCTTCGAAACCGGGCTTCGTTTGTGCTGCGGCCACAGTGTGGAACTCATCACCCAGTGCAATGCTGTTCCCATGATGCGGTGTGACTTCCAGGGCCCGTGGCATCCCGTAGAGGATGGCCGGGAAAAAGAAAGGAGAGATCAGCAATCCGGCAAGCCCGATGCCCGACATCAGCTGCAGTAATTCCAGGGCGAAAAAAATGTTCAGGTCTCCGAACAAGTAAGCCTCGGTCATGGGAACCAGTTGACATATCACCAGGATGAAAAGGAATCCCAGCAGAACGGTCAGCCATTGCACCATATACCGTTGATGTGAAAGCACTTCGGAGTTCTTGTTTTGGTCCAGCCAGCGGAGGAAAAGAACAGCGGATGCGGCGGCATAACCCAGAACCAGGACCAGCCGGCTCAGGAAGATGATGCCAACAGGAATGAAATCATAGAGCAATGATGCCCGGATCACTTCCAGATTGTTGATGTTTTCGATAAGCCTGGCAGCTTGCGCGGTCTTGTATGACCAGGAGGTGAAAATGTGGGGAAAGGAGGCAAAAAGGAAGATCAGGGCCGGCAACAAATGCCAGAGATCCTTTTTTGTCAGGCGTGCCCGGTCCGTCAGTACACTCCGTACATACAGATATAGCGCTGGTCCGATAAGGTAAGAGAGAAAACCGATATTGATGAAAACAATGCCGACAAGAACAACGGATTTAGAATAGAGTATGGAATGCTGAGTAAATCCGTAAAGGCTGATAAGGAAGAAAAAAACTCCGAGGTAAATGGCTGAGGTGAATTTCCTTGCATTGAAATACAACAGTATTACCGATAGAAACATACCCAGAAGTGAGAGGAATAACAGCATTCATTCAGGATTTCAAACCAAAAGTACAAATTTACACGTTTCTCATCAGGAAATGTCATTATAACTGATGAGAGGAGAACTGAAATTGAAAGATCAGGGAATAATCTATGATTTTTGAGAGATTGTAAATTATTAACTATTTTTGTTTTTTGATAGCCTTAAAAAACACAATACCATAAACCAGGAAAATGAATATTCGACTTACCATCTTTTTGTTTTTCATCGGCAACCTGATGATTTATGCGCAGGATCCCGTTCCACCAGATACCTTCGACATAACGAGGCCGTCCATGCAGTTCCCGCATCATTATAAAAAATGGGGATTTCAGGTTTCTGCAGGTCTTTCATTTGTTAAGCCACCAAAGGATTTGCTTGAGAATTCATACCAGGCACCCCTGGTAAATATTCACACCACTTTTGGTCTCCCCTGGAATTTTTCAATCGAAGGTGATTTGACAACCCTTTTGGTCTCCAACCAGTTGGCTTTAGGGCCACGCTTTAACTATCTTTATAAAAACCTGGGCGTTAAGGTTGGATGGGATATTGCCTTTGTGTATGGTCAAATTAAGCAGGGAGGGTTTGATAACAGCACGCAAATGTGGATTCATTATCCCAACCTTTCTGTAGGATACAAGTTGAAACGAATTGCTTTTACCCTAAAGGGGGAAATGGTTGTAATAACCAGGGCAGTAACGAAATCAGGGGAAAATGAAATAACCAATTCGAAAAATTTCATTAATGGTGGCACAATTGCTTTTTATATTGAACAACGGATCCATAAGAACAAGGTTTTTGTGATTGGAATCAAAGATAATTATCTGAAAGCGTACTGGCCTACCTGGATGATCTTTACCACGTTTAACCGGTATTATAATGTTCCTGAATTATATTTAAGCTGGATTTTATGAAATTTAAATATTTAATTATTATCGGGTTGCTGCTCTTTTTATGCAGCTGTAATAAGGATTCGGTTGTTCCTGTTCCAAGTCAGGGGCCGAATACAATGATCAAGGAGACTCACCCACTGCCACAGGTATCAAAGCTTTTGATGGAAGGAGTTTACCAGGTAACTTCCGGGTCAGGGATGTTTGGCGATTATATGATTGTTAAATGGAACCGTACCAGTCTCTCTTTTGTCAATAAAAACGGGAAACATTTTATCCTGCAAGTTGGTCATCTCGATTCGGTGATCTTCATTCAAGGCTACTGGCGCGATGGATACAGCGATGCAACCGGTTTATGCAATATGTATATTTCGAGATCGGAAGGGGGTACTGGGATATTGACAGGTGGTGCTGCCCAGCAGATCATGATCCGTGGGGCTTTCGGCGTGGATAACGGCCTGCCCGACCAGGTTCTGACACTCCAGTATCTGCGTCCGTTTTCGGAAAAAGTTAAAAACAGCAATTTCTACATTCTTGGTCACCGTGCCGGAGGGCGAAATTCTGACCGTCTACCGGTTTCGGAGAACAGCATTGCCATGGTCAAATTTACAGAGCAGCTTGGAACCACCGGCATTGAAGTAGATCCGCGTCTTAGCAGTGATGGAGTTCCATTCATCTATCATGATGCTGATATCAACATCCGTTTAACACAAAAAGGACCGCTGTCGGGCGATGTAAGTGCTTTTACCTGGTTCCAGCTTTCATCTTTTGTCAGGCTTATTCATGGGGAAAAAATTCCCTCGCTCGAGGAAGTATTGACTTACGTAGTTGACAGCACGTTGTTGCGTTTTGTGTATCTGGACATGAAGAGTGCCGAAGCCGTACCTGTCATTATTCCTTTGCAGTTGCGTGCATTGCAGCGAGCCAAAGATAAAGGAAGGGATGTAAAGATCGTGATGGGAATTCCCTCAACCGATGTTTTAAATGGTGTATTGGCCTATCCGGGTTACCAGAATGTTCCTACTTTATGTGAACTTTCGGCAGATGATGTCCGACAAGTCAATGCGAAAGTATGGGCTCCCCGATGGACACTTGGTACACAAAATGAACTTGTTCAGCAAATGCATAGTGAAGGAAGATTAGCAGTTTGCTGGACCATCGACACTCCCAGCTGGATACAAAATTATTTGAATAACGGGATTTTTGACGGCATGCTGACAAATTATCCGTATGTGGTTGCATATTATCACTATATAAAGGAATAAGGTATGGGCAGAATAAAATCAATTTTTACCCTGGTATTGATTTTCTTTACTATGGTTGTCTTTTCACAACAAAAGAATATTGAGAAGGTACGTCTCAACCATTATACACTTACTGTTGGCGCTGGGTGGACCCACTATATCAATAATCTGGATTATGGTGACCAGAAGATTCAAAAGGATTTTGCTGGTGTTTCCTTTAAATTCCTTTGGGAGCCTGAGTACAGGCTGAGCCTGGGACTTGAAACAGGATATTATAAGTTGTTTAAGGTTACCAACCAGATCAAACCGGATACTTCAGTCCAGATTGACCGGATGGTGGTTCCCCTGCTGCTTCTGGTCAGAATGCGTATCATTGATCGTGTTTATGTGGGAGCGGGGCTGGGAATGGCATTTATCACAAGCAAAGTTTCCGGAGCTGGTCAGAAAATAGTCACAAAAACAACCTCCCTCTCCAATTTCCAACTTTCCGGTGCATATATTTATCCACTCAGCAAACACTGGCTGGTAGGAGGGGAGTGCAAAGTTTTCAGTTTCGGGAGCCTCAACGACTGGATGTATTCCCTGCAGGCGACCTGTGCAGTGAGGTTTTAGCGTTTTTACATTCAGGATATTCCAACGTAGTTGTGGATTCAGTGCGTATCCAATCCATGCAGCATATAGATCAGATGCATGAGCGACTTCAGAATTTCTGCCATGTACTCATTCACAGCTTTAACACTGCCCGGAAGGGTGAACACCAGTGATTTTCCCATAACACCGGCAACAGAACGGCTCAATAATGCAGCAGGTTTATCAGCACCATATTTCATGCGGATCATCTCCATGATGCCAGGTATTTCTTTGTCAAGCATGAGTTTGACGACATCAGGGGTAAAATCTCTCGGGCCGATCCCTGTTCCACCGGTGGTGATGACCAAATCAATGAGCTCTTCTTTGGCTTTGTTGAGCAGCTCTTCAAGTTTGTGCTGATCATCAGGGATAAGCGAATCATGTATATAATAACGAAGGTTTTGTGATCCAAAGAAATCCTTCACCAATTCCCGGACTCTTGGACCGGAACGGTCTTCATATTCCCCTGCTGCAGCTCTGTCGCTCAGGGTGATCACCAGGATACGGTATAATTTCGGATGATATTCAAGTTCCAATCCGGCGTTCAGGATCCCAGGACTTATCACCCGGCAAAAAATGCCCTCTTTCGGCATGACACAATTTCCTGTTTCCCTGAAGATTGCGCAGCTGGTACCGTGGCATTCTTTTCCGATTTGCGTGATTTCCATCTCCATATCGCCGGATGTGAACCGGTCAAGCGGATGGGCAGTCCACAGATCCATACCTTCGGTGGTGATGTTTTCAGCAAACTCACCGGGAATAACTTTTCTGTTCGCTTCAGCTTCAAATTTCAGGATACTTTCTGTTCCGAGCAGGCTCACCTGCCGGTTCCAGTGGCCGGCATGGGCATCGCCGAGAACACCATTGTGTGTAAGCTGTATCTGATGAACAGGCTTCTTAATAGTACCTTTTTCTTCTGAAATATTTACTGAGGTTATTTTGATTTGTTGCATGTTCAAATGTGTTATGCCAGGTCAGATTTTTGATTTCTGCCTTTCGTTCCGTGTTAAACTATTTCTTCCTTGTTCTTTTCCAGCAGGATGATTTCTCCAATTACCATGCTTTTGTCGACTGCTTTGCACATGTCATAAATTGTAAGCAGGGCAATCGAAACAGCCGTGAGTGCTTCCATCTCGATACCGGTTTGGCCGGTGCACCGCGCCATGCTTTCAATTTTCACTCCTGTTTGATCAATCGTTGCTTTGACTTCTAGTTTGGTGATTTGAAGCGGGTGGCATAAGGGGATCAGATCGCTGGTGCGTTTTCCCCCCTGAATTCCTGCAATCTCGGCGATGGTAAGAACATCCCCTTTCTTCATTCTGTTTTCAATGATGAGATCAATGGTGTTTTTACTGAGCGTGATGTGTCCGGAGGCAATGGCTGTGCGAATTTGTGTTTTTTTTGAACTAACGTCTACCATATTGGCTTTGCCGAGATTATCGACATGCGACAAAATTATTTTTTCTGTTTTCGCCATTTCTTTGTTTCTTTTTTTTTCTTTGGCTTTGGAACTTGGGATTTGGGATTTGGGATTTCTTTAGTTGTCCGATTTTATCCGTTTCAGGCTGAATTATCCCCCAATATTATGAAAACCTCCGGTTACGTTCACACTTCCCTTTTGCGGTTTTTGCCCGATTGCTGTTTCAAGCGCTTCCCGGATTCCAAGTTCACGGACGCTGAACTGAACATCACTGAACAGGCATGGGCGTAGCATGCCACCGGCTGTAAGCCTGATGCGATTACAGTTTTGACAATCACCCCCATGGCCATTTTCAACAATCGTAAAACAACCATCCGTCAGACTCATCTCATGGATGAACCTGGCTTCAAGGCCATTTTTCAGGCAAAATTCCCTTACATCCTGTGCATCGGGCTCATCCGATGAATTGCGTACCACGCAATTAATTTTTACCGGGGTTAATCCGGCTTTTTTTGAAGCTTCGATCCCTTCAAAAACCATTCGTATATCTCCACCCCTTGTAATTGTCCTGTATTTTTCCGGATCCAGTGTGTCGAGACTGATGTTGATCCGGTGAAGTCCGGCATCGGCGAGCCTGGCTGCAAACGAGGATAGCAATATCCCATTGGTTGTCAATCCAAAATCAGTGATCCCTTTTATAGTGGCGATTTTTTCAATCAATGAGATGATGCCTTTGCGCACCAGGGGCTCACCACCAGTGATCCGGACTTTAGTTATGCCCATTCCGACCGCTTCGCTGATGATTTCCACAATCTCTTCGAAACTCAGAATATCTTTGTGATCCAACAATTTAACCCCTTCGGCAGGCATGCAATACGTGCAGCGGAGATTGCATCGGTCGGTGATGGAGACCCGCAGGTAGTTGATCTTCCGGTTAAATCGGTCGTACATAAACCTGGTCGCCTTTCTTTATGGTATTTGTGCCTATCTCCATGATCATTAATGCCCTGGCAACGGTGTATGCATTGATATGTGCAGACCCATGATAGATGACAGGGAAAACCTTTCCATCTTTTATAGTCACCGGAATCATCGATTTACGGGCTGAATTCCGCCGTGAATAATCAATCCCCAGTGGAAGCATAAACTCCAGCGGTTCATGCAAATGCCCCATCAAACGATACAAAAAAGGTTTGACCATCGTTTCAACTAAAACGAATGAGGAGACCGGATTACCTGGTAATCCAAAAATGAAGGTGTTTTTGTGACGTCCGAAAACAGTTGGTTTTCCTGGTTGGATGGCAATGCTTTTGAATAAAATCCTGATACCCGCCTGCTCCATCACTTCCGGAACAAAATCGAAGTCTCCCATGGACACTCCGCCCGTCAGTAAAACGACATCGTTGCTTTCCATTGCATGGTCGATCATTTTTCTTAATTCCGGGCCCTCATCGCGAGCAATTCCATAGTAAGAGGGGAGGGCCGGTACAGACCTGACCTGAGCCTCCAACTGATATGCGTTTGAGTTTCTGATTTGGGCCATTCCAGGGGTAACCGAAGGTTCAACGAGTTCATCCCCGGTGGAGATGATGCCTACTTTCGTAAGCATGGCCACCTTTGGGTTTATCACGCCAACACTGGCCAAAACTGCTATGTGGGCTGGTGTGATCAAGGTCCCCTTCTTTAACACAAGATTGCCAGCCTTGATGTCTTCACCCCTGTAACAAATGTTTTTAGCGGTAGTGTTGATGGTAAATGCAACCATGTTTTCTCCAACCAGTTTTGTGTTTTCGACCATGATCACACAATCAGCCCCGTGCGGAATCATGGCACCCGTCATTATTTTTGAACATTGACCAGGTTGGAGGGCTGTTTTGGGAATAACTCCGGCAGGGATGGTTTCAACAATCTGATAGGGGTTTAAATTTTGTATATCCTGTGAGATGTTAAACGCATACCCATCAACAGCCGATTTGTCAAAAGGAGGCATATCCATATCGGAAAAGATGTCGCCGGCAAGAATCCTACCCAATGAATCCGATAAAGTAACAATTTCATGTGCTTTAATAAATTCCTGAGAAAGTACTGTTTTCAGGGCATCCTCAAATAAAACCATTGCTATTTGCGATTTACGATTTATGATTTACGATTTACGAGGATCGGTTAATACTGATCAAAAACTTATTAATTCAGGTCCTGGATGAATTTTTCAAAACCTTTTTGGATGTGGCTGTCAACCGTGCTATGGAACGCATCAAAGGCTCTCACGAGGCGTTTACCCTCCTCGGTCAATACCGTGTGGCCGCCATCGCTCCCGCCGCGTTGTTTTTCAAGTAGCGGGAATCCGAAGAATTTTTCGATTTTTTTAAGATTTCCCCAGGTACGGCGGTATGTATAGCCCAATTCATCACAGGCAGCTTTCATCGATCCCTTCTCATCGATCAGTTTGAGCATCTGCCATTTTCCGTCACCCATAATTCCGGTCTCCAGGTGATCCGACATCCAGATTTTGTAATGAAGGCGGATATCGGATAACTTGTTGCTGAATTTTGTTTCCATGTAAATGTAATTTGTACAAAAATATGACTTTTCACGACATGCCCGATCCGACCGATCCCCAAAAAGGGGTCAGAAGCTAATGTATGATCACTTGGATACGACAATTTAGAATAATTCCAAATAAAGAATTACTTTTGCAACCTGAAAATTGATACCGATATGCAAAAAATAACATATCGGAAAAATTATTAAATTTGTAAAAAAAAACCAGCCTAAATGAATAACGCAATATTTAATCTCGAGCGTCCGCAGAATGAACATACCCTTAGTTATGCACCCGGATGCAAAGAACGGAAAGCTTTGAATGGCGAACTTGACCGGTTGAGTTCCGAAGTACAGGATATCCCGCTGATCATCGGGGGGAAAGAGATTCGGACAGGAAAGACCGGAAAAGTCGTCATGCCGCATGATCACGGGCATGTGCTTGCCAATTATCATATCGCCGGTGAACCGGAAATAAAGATGGCCATCGATGCCGCCCTGAAGGCCCATCAGGAATGGGAGTCATTTCCATGGGTCGACCGGGTTTCCATCAGCCTGAAAGCAGCAGAATTGATCTCGAAGAAGTATCGCTTCCTGATCAATGCCGCCACCATGCTGGGACAGGGAAAAAGTGCCTACCAGGCGGAGATTGACGCCGCCTGTGAAACGATCGACTTTCTTAATTTCAATGCTTATTTCATTACCGAAATTTATAAGGAGCAACCTCATTCACAACCCGGGATTATCAACCGGATCGAATACCGGCCCCTTGAGGGATTTGTGTTTACCGTAACACCATTCAATTTTACAGCCATTGCATCGAATCTGAACATGGCGCCGGCGCTGATGGGGAACACCTCGGTGTGGAAGCCGGCAACCACCTCATTGCTTTCAAACTATTTCCTGATGAAAATTTTCCAGGAAGCCGGACTTCCTGATGGTGTGATCAATTTTATCCCGGGACCGGGCAGCCTGATCGGGAAGACCGTATTGGGTCATCCCAATATGACCGGAATCCATTTCACCGGTTCCAACAACACATTCAACAGTTTGTGGCAGATGGCGGCGCAAAATATGGCTAACTATCGTTCCTATCCGCGGATCGTAGGGGAAACAGGCGGCAAGGATTTTATCTTTGTACATCCTTCTTCCGACCCACAGGAGGTTTCAGTTGCCATCGTCAGAGGCGCTTTTGAGTACCAGGGGCAGAAATGTTCGGCTGCATCCCGTGCTTACATTCCCGAATCGATGTGGCAGGATGTGAAATCACGCATCGGCGATATGGTCGGGATGATCACAGTCGGTGATGTTCGTGAATTCAGCCATTTCATGAATGCGGTGATCGATGAGGCTTCATTCGACAACATCATGGGATATATTGACTATGCAAAGAAATCATCGGAAGCAGAGGTGATTTTTGGTGGAACGGGCGATAAATCAAAGGGGTATTTTGTGCAGCCAACCATTATTAAAACAACCAACCCTCATTTTAAAACCATGGAAGAGGAGATATTCGGCCCCGTGATGACAATTTATGTTTATAAGGATAAAGATTTTGAGGAAACGCTGCATATCTGCGACCAGACTTCACCTTACGGTCTTACCGGCTCAGTGTTTTCAAAAGATCGGGAAGCTATAAACCGGGCTTGCCGGATCCTGCGGTATGCTGCAGGCAATTTCTACTTCAATGATAAACCTTCCGGTGCGGTGGTAGGACAACAACCCTTTGGTGGTGCCCGCGGATCGGGAACGAATGATAAATCTGGAAGCCATCTGAATCTTCTGAGATGGACCAATCCGCGTACGATCAAAGAAACACTGATCCCTTCAACTGAGTTTACTTATCCGTATATGAAGGTGGATAAGTGCCATTGACGAATTACGAATTACGAATTACGAAAGAAGTTTTGTCACCCGTCACGCGTCACCTGTCACCCGTCACCCGTCACCCGTCACGCGTCACCTGTCACGCGTCACCTGTCACGCGTCACCCGTCACCTGCTCCTATAACTTAATCTTCACCCCAACCAACATACCGACATTTCCAAAATAGTAATTCTTTTTCATCAGCTGATTCGGTTGGTCATCGGGGATGGTATTGGGGTAGGCGATCTCTTTCTTATACTCCCATTCTTTTTGCTTGACAGGCCTTGAGCTCATTACATCAACGCCATCCTGGATATACTCCGTGTTTTTGCCGTGGGTTGGGGAGTAACTGATCCCATCCACCTGGATTTCCACGAACAGTGAAATCAGGCTGCTCAGCACCAAATCGGTTCCGACGGCACCCTGCGCCCCAATGGCTATACCCCCGAACTCCTTGCTTTTTGACTGAATATCTGTAAAAGCGGTTGCCTTTACTGAAGTGCTGAATGCTTGATGATCCTCATAAACCACGCTGTTCATCACGCCAAGTTTCAGGCCAAGGCGGGCATAAGGATTTACTTTTTTCAGGGGAAGCGACAATACGAACGCCGGAACAATGCTTAACATCTGACCGCGCCATTTTGAATCATTGGTAGAATAGTATGTATATGCCTGGTCCATGTGTTGTTTCAACGGAAATCCATAAAAGTAATCAACACCCAATTCAAAACCAAAATGTTCGTTTAATTTGTAGCCGGCAGCTAATACGACAGGCAGACCAGTACCCAGCCCTTGCTTTTTCAGTGATACAGTATACGAGTTGTTGACAAAATTATAATCAGGGGTATAGCTGGCTGATGTGCTGACAGCCACACCAAGACCTCCCCGGATATAAAATTTTTGAGCATGGCAGCTCAATCCTATAAATAATAGGCCGATAAGAATGATTTTGGAAAGTTTCATGATTTCAGGTTGTAAGAGTTGCGTGCAATGTTAAGTAAAAACAGGCAGAAACCTCACAAAAACTGAATGAATTGTTAAATTTGCAGTCAACGAAAAGAAAATTCAAAACCCCACCCGATCCAACCCTATCTGATGATCTTTATCAGGCATGTTCTGATTGTTTTTTGCACCATGGTGCTTTTATCCACACTTCCCGCCCAGGGAACACAGCATGATGTTGTATACCTGAACAATGGAACATTCCTGCGGGGAACAATCAGTGAACTCATTCCGGGGAAATCTTTGAAAATGTATTTTATGGGCCATGATACCCTCGAGATACAGATGAGCGATGTAAAAAAGATAAGCAAAGAGAACATTCCGGAACGGGCCGGCGACGAATCCGGAGTCAAATCACGTGGATTTACAAATATAACGGAATTCGTTGTTGGATTGGGATACAGCGAAGGGCTTGGCAGAAATCAGGCATCGGTACAAAAGCAGTTTTCGATGATGGCTACAACCATGAATGGATTTACCATTTCGCCGTATATTCAGCTTGGGATCGGCACAGGCCTGGAACTATGGAAAACCCGGGGCTTCATTCCTGTTTACCTGGATTTAAGGGCCAACATTCTCAAATACATGAGTTCCCCTTTTTTTTATGTCAACGTTGGCTATGCCCCCGGTTGGGTTAAGGGTGAAACAGGGATGGGTTTAGGCGGTGCCATGGCCGGAATCGGGGCAGGGGCAAAGTTCAAAACCAGCAAAGTGGTGCTGGTACTCGCGGTTGGATACCGGTTTCAACAGACACGGGTTTGGGAGGTAGTCAATCTTGTCAGGAGCAAAGGAACCCTCGACGCCAATTTTTTTGTGATCAGGGCAGGGGTTTTCTTTTAACGCTTTCTTCGCCTTCTCCCGTTCCCCTTTTTTTCCTACTTTTGCAGTTCAAAAAACCATTTTATGAACGAGAACGTTGAAACCGTCCGTTGTCTGATTATTGGATCAGGACCGGCAGGATACACTGCTGCAATATATGCAGCCAGGGCAGATTTAAAACCGGTGATTTACCAGGGAATGCAGCCCGGCGGGCAGTTAACCATCACCACCGAGGTAGATAATTTTCCGGGTTATCCGAAAGGGATTACCGGTCCGGAGATGATGGAAGAGTTCAAACAGCAAGCCGAACGATTCGGCACCGAAATTCGCTTTGGTGTGGTAACGGAGGTTGATTTTTCAAACCGGCCCTTTAAAGTGAAAGCCGATGATGGAAGGACCATTTTGGCAGAAACAGTGATTATTGCCACCGGCGCCTCAGCAAAGTGGCTGGGCCTGGAATCGGAACGGAAATTTATGGGAATGGGTGTGTCGGGTTGTGCAACCTGTGACGGGTTTTTCTACCGCGGACAAGAGGTTGCCATCGTTGGTGGCGGGGATACTGCTGCGGAAGAGGCTACTTATCTGGCAAAATTATGCAAGAAAGTTTATATGATCCATCGCCGTGGCGAACTGCGCGCATCAAAAGCGATGCAACACAAGGTACTTAATACAGCAAATATAGAAATGGTTTGGGATTCCGCTCCCGAAGAGGTTTTAGGGGATCAGGGCGGAGTAACGGGTGTACGCGTGCGCAATGTGAAAACCGGCGAATCCAGAGATATCCGGGTGATGGGCGTTTTTGTAGCCATCGGCCATAAACCAAATACTGAGTTGTTTCAGGGACAGCTTGAACTCGATGAAATGAGTTACATCAAAACAAAGCCCGGAACGACACAAACCAGCAGTGATGGGGTATTTGCTGCCGGTGATGTACAGGATCACCATTACCGCCAGGCAGTTACCGCTGCGGGAACCGGATGCATGGCTGCCATTGAAGCCGAGCGGTTTCTGACAAGTTAAAATGAATATCAAATACTGAATTTTCATTGCAGAAACTTCCTTATGATAACATTTTTCAAGAACATTGATCATTATTATGCTGTCCAAAGCCGTGACAGGCTTCTCGGCAGGGACCAGGAGAAATTAAGCTGGCTTTTCGGCGGTGCAGAGTGCATCGCCGAATCTGTTTTACAGGGCACTTTTATCGGTCCGAGGCGAGAAATGATCACCCCCTGGAGTACCAATGCCGTTGAAATAACCCAGAACATGGGAATCGATGGAATCGTACGGATTGAAGAATTTACGATTTATGATTTACGAGATACGAATGACGATTTAGCCGACACTCGTCATTTGTCATTCGACAAATCATTTGATCCGATGCTGCAAAATGTTTTCGAATGCCTCGACCAGCAAATCTTTCACATCATCCATGAACCCGATCCGGTAATATTCATTGATGACATTGATTCATTTAACAAAAAAGAGGGACTGGCATTGAGCCAGGATGAAATCGGTTACCTCATCGGCCTCAGCCAGAAGATTGGCCGTAAATTAACTGACAGTGAAGTGTTTGGGTTTTCACAGGTTAATTCCGAACATTGTCGTCATAAGATATTCAACGGCACATTTATCATTGATGGCAAAGAGATGCCAGATTCACTCTTTGGGCTCATAAAAAAAACAGCCAAAGAGCATCCGGGTATTCTTGTATCAGCGTATAAAGATAACGTAGCCTTCATTCTTGGGCCTGAAATTGAGCAATTTGCACCACAAAAACAAAATGTTGCGGATTTTTTTACGATCAGAGACATTCAATCAGTCATATCTCTGAAGGCTGAAACCCACAATTTTCCGACAACGGTCGAACCTTTTAACGGAGCTGCGACCGGTTCCGGCGGTGAGATCCGCGATCGCATGGCAGGAGGGAAAGGAAGCATTCCGATGGCAGGAACGGCTGTTTACATGACTTCATATCCCCGGCTTGATGGAGGACGTTCATGGGAAACAGACATACCTGAACGAAGGTGGTTGTACAAAACCCCTGAAGACCTTCTCATCAAAGCCTCTAATGGCGCAAGTGATTTTGGAAATAAATTCGGTCAGCCGCTTATTTGCGGTTCAGTCCTGACCTTTGAACATATCCTGGATGCACGTACCTTTGGTTATGATAAGGTCATCATGCAGGCCGGCGGAATAGGTTTTGCCAAAAAACAGGACAGCCTGAAGGAAGATCCCAGAGCAGGCCAGCAAATTGTCGTTCTCGGAGGCGACAACTACCGGATTGGTATGGGTGGAGGTGCTGTATCATCAGTGGCCACCGGTGAATATGGCAATTCAATAGAACTTAACGCCGTGCAACGGTCAAACCCGGAAATGCAGAAAAGGGTATTCAACGCCATACGGGCGATGGCCGAGATGGATATTAATCCGATTGTTTCAATTCACGACCATGGCGCTGGCGGTCATTTGAATTCCTTATCAGAATTGGTTGAATCCACAGGCGGGATCATTAACCTTGATGCATTGCCTGTGGGTGATCCAACCTTGTCTGCCAAAGAGATTGCCAGCAATGAATCACAGGAACGTATGGGGTTGATCCTGGATGAAAAGGATGTACTGCTCATGCAGGAAATTGCCAACCGGGAACGGGCGCCATTCTATCTGGTTGGCCACACTACGGGTGACCAGCAACTTATTTTTCAGGATAAGCGTCAGGGCATTAGCCCCATTGACTTGAAGCTTGCAGATTTCTTTGGAAAACCTCCGAAAACGATACTGCGGGATGAGAAATTGGAAATTGGAAATTGGAAATTGGAATATAATACCGATAATGTATATGAATACCTGAGCCAGGTTCTGCAACTTGAGGCCGTTGCCTGCAAAGACTGGCTGACAAACAAGGTTGATCGTGCAGTGAGCGGAAAAATTGCCAAACAGCAAACCTGTGGTCCCATTCAGCTTCCGCTGAACAATGTCGGCGTTACCGCATTGGATTACCAGGGAATCAAGGGCATCGCCACCTCGCTGGGCCATGCACCGGTGGCGGCAATCATTGATCCTTCTGCAGGATCAAGACTTGCCATTGCCAAAGCGCTGACCAATCTGGTGTGGGCCCCGCTGACGCACGGACTGAAGGGTGTTTCTCTCAGCGCCAACTGGATGTGGCCATGCAGGAATGCCGGGGAGGATGCCCGGCTGTATGAAGCAGTCAAGGCCGTTAGCGAATTCGCCATTGCTTTGGGTATCAATATTCCTACTGGCAAGGATTCTCTCTCGATGACACAGAAATACCCGGATGGAACGGTGGTTTACTCTCCCGGAACGGTCATTATTTCCGCGGTCGGGGAGGTTTCGGATGTGAAGCAGGTTATCAGTCCAAACTTAATCTCAGATGTTGATTCGGTGATTGTTTATATTCCCTTCTCCGACGGTGGTTTTGAGTTGGGAGGCAGCAGCTTCGCCCAAACATTGAACCAACTGGGAGATAAAACGCCTGATATCACTGATGCTGCTGGCTTTTCGCATGTTTTTGACATAGTACAGGATCTCATTCGCGAAGGGGTTGTACTGGCCGGACATGATATTGCCGCAGGAGGGCTTATCACTACTTTGCTTGAAATGTGCTTCCCAATTGAAAACATCGGTCTTGAAATAGACCTGGCTGCAATAGGAGAGGTTGATCCTGTGAAAATTCTATTCAGTGAAAAGCCGGGGGTGGTGTTACAAATTGCTAATTGGAAATTGGAAATTGGAAATTGGAAATTGGAAAATTTCAAGGCGGTTCCCATTGGTAAAATAACGCACCACCGGTCACTTAATATCAGTTTACAGGATGCCTTGTACCAATTTGACATTGACACGCTCCGTGATACCTGGTTTAAAACTTCTTATTTGCTTGATCGCAGGCAGTCAGGTGAAAATCTGGCGCAGGAGAGGTTTAATAATTATTGCCGGCAACCACTTGATTTCAAGTTTCAGCAACGTTTTTCAGGTAAAGTCGGCCAATTCGGGATTGATCCGAAGAGAAGGAAACCATCAGGGGTGAAAGCGGCCATCATCAGGGAGAAGGGGGTTAACCGCGACCGCGACATGGCCTGGGCGCTTTATCTGGCGGGGTTTGATGTAAAGGATATCCACATGACCGACCTGATTTCGGGCCGTGAAAACCTCGAAGATGTCAACATGATTGCTTTCGTAGGCGGGTTTTCCAATTCCGATGTGCTTGGCTCGGCAAAAGGATGGGCAGGCGCATTCCTTTATAATGAACGGGCGAAACTTGCTTTGGATAATTTCTTCAAGCGTAAGGATACATTGAGTCTGGGCGTTTGCAATGGTTGCCAGTTACTTGTTGAACTTGGTTTAATTTACCCGGATCATGAAAGGCATCCCTGGATGTCATGGAATGATTCTCATAAATACGAATGTTCTTTTGTTGGACTTGATATTCTGGAAAATCACTCGGTCATGTTGAAAACCCTCACAGGTTCAAAGCTTGGGATTTGGGTTGCACACGGAGAAGGAAAATTCAATTTCCCGGGGAATGAAGGAGCGTATCATATACCTGCGAAATTCAGTTATCATGATTATCCGGCCAATCCGAACGGGTCGCAGTTTGACGCCGCATGTATCGCCTCTGCTGACGGGCGGCATCTGGCCATTATGCCACACCTGGAAGACTCGGTTCTTCCCTGGCAATGGGCCTGGTATCCAAACAACCGGAGAGGTGATGAAATAACACCCTGGATTGAGGCGTTTGTCAATGCAAAGGAATGGATACAATCAGAAATCAGAAATTAGAAATTAGAAATTAGAAATTACGATACATTTTGTTTCACTAGTGTCTATTAAAAAATGTTAAAATCATTCGTATTATACTCATAACCAATATGTATTTTGCCAGAAACCTTGTCGCACTTTTGAACAGATTACCTTTGGTGGTATACCAAATAGTAGCGTGCAATGAACAGCGGCAAATATGTTTTCAGTCAAATCACCGATTTTCTTCCCAAACGATACTTCGAAAGGCTCGTCATGACAACATGTAACGATAGAACCCAAGGATGGAATTTGACATACTGGAACCAGATGCTTGTTCTCATGTTCGGTCAGTTGGATGGCTGCAACAGCCTTCGCGAACTGACGGATATTACTACTGCACATGCCAATAAATCCTTCCATCTTGGATTTGGGAAGACACCAATAAACCGAAGTGTGCTTTCCAAGGCAAATCAGCTTCGTGATTATCACATTTTTGAAAAATTTGCCTATCACATGGTGGAACTTGCTCAAAAGGATTG
>CAIQUS010000027.1 GCA_903875045.1 uncultured Bacteroidales bacterium | reverse complement strand
CATGAAAGGGGCCGGGGGTTGAGGTGCTTTTCATGAAAGGGGCCGGGGGTTGAGGTGCTTTTCATGAAAGGGGCCGGGGGTTGAGGTGCTTTTCATGAAAGGGGCCGGGGGTTGAGGTGCTTTTCATGAAAGGGGCCTGGGGTTGAGGTGCTATTCGCTGCTATGATATCCTCTGTGAAAACATGATGAAAAAAACCGGCTCAACCACTTTTCATTGGCTGGTCCTGCAATAAAAAATTCTATGAAATCGTACCTCAAAAGGAATCAAAACCGGGTTATCGTCAGGAAGCCGGAATGAATATGGGTAAGCCGGAAACTGGGTGTATTTAAACCTGTTACGGTAAAAAATCGACCCCGGCAGAACTGAACTCCATCGTATTCTGGCTGTCGGTGGTGCCATTAAACCTCACGCCTATGGAGATACCTACCCCCCATTTTATTTCAGGTTTGCCTGGTACGGCAAAGCGGTTCATGGTCCAGGCTGCTGGCGAAAGGTCGAGTCCGTCGTGTGACGCGATTTTGTTTTCACCGTCATAAACATGAATGTTGGTAATATCAGCGCTGGTCGAATTACTCCTGAACCTGACCAATACAGAGTCAATGGCCAGGCGGTTGTCATTCACAATGACCGTGGTAGGTATGGCAAAATGAAACCAATTCGTAGTTCCGGTTTTGCCGATTACACGGTAAAAGAATCCTGCTCTCCATTCGCTTTTAATTCTGTCGGGGTACTCAATCACCATGCTATGACCATGGGCCCACATTGCGTTTGCTATTGCCATGATTTATTTTTTTTGTTGTTATACTTCGTTTTTATTCATCTGTTTATCTGAACAGTCCTTAATGCCCCTGTCTCATGGCATTGGTTGAGGAAGTGCCGAAATGAGTTCACGGATATACCCTGATGGGCTCTCTTTGGAAAGCCTGGTAAATTTTTCCTTGAGCTTTACCGACTTACTGTTACCGGTAGCCCTGATCACCAGTTTTTGAATGCTGATGTCGGCATCATCAATCAGTTTTAAGGCAATTTTCTCTCTTTTTTCCTCCGGCAGATGTTCCATCGCAGAGGCGGCGGCAATCCTTTTCAGCTTAACGGCGCTTTTGGAAGCGGTTTCAACAATAACAGCCCCGGAGAGCGTTTTACTCAGGCCTGCCAGAAAGATGGCCTTGGTGGCCATCATGGTGTCATTCCCTTTTGACAAAACCGAAAGTATGGCGATTGCTTTTTCATCGAGTTTTGGAAGGATTTCTAAATATCGGGGTTCTTCATTGCCAAGTGCAAGGAGAAGATCTTTTTCTGAAATGGCCATTTTGATGGGATTTACGGGTTAACGGTAAGATTGCTGTTCTGCATGGTGGTAATTTCCGAACTGATCAGGTCAGGGGGTGGATTGGTAATATTTCCTGTTCCATTTCCGGTCATCAGCCGGTCATTGTTGTCAACATGGCTCAATCCGAGAACATGGCCAACCTCATGGCCCATGGTCCACCTTGTAGCACAACTGGCCACAACAGCCCCGGGCTTGCCATCAGGATGAGCGGCACAACCATTATACGGTGGATTGGTTGCTTCAACGAAATAGACCACAACGTCGTTTGCCACAACGTTGTTCCGATGATTAAATAGCGTATTCTGCTCCGCAGTGGTGATTCCGCGCTTGCACTCGCCAACATCTACTGTATTCAGGGATGGAAGATCAAGATTTTCATCACTCATCCGCACAACCCTGACCCCAACCGGTTCATAAACTTCCCTCATGGAAGCCAGCATCTGATCGATGGAAACAGTAGGTGTTGTGAGAACTTTAAAATGGAGCCGAACCGACTCGAAAAGGTTAAAATCACAACCCGCAGAACTGAATTCAATGGTGTTTTGTGCATCGGTGGTGCCGGTAAAACTCACACCAATGGAAATTCCGACACCCCAGCTTATTTCTGGTTTTCCGGGAACATTAAACCGCTGTAAACCGAAAGTCGCAGGGTAGAGCCCAAGGTTGTCGTATGCAGCAATCTTCCAGTCCCCATCGTAAATATCCACATTGGTGACCTTGGCTTTGTTCGAACCTGATCTAAACCGGAGCATGACCGAATCTATCATCTGCCTTTTATCATTCACAATCACCGTGGTAGGGATGCTGAAGTGGAACCAATTGGTGGTATTGGGCTTGCCGGTTATTCGTGCAAAAAACCCGGCCCGCCTGATGCTTTTGATCCTATCGTGGTATTCCACTTTAATGCTGTGTCCGTGGATCCACATTGCTTGTGTAATAGCCATAATGATTGAAATTTGTCGTAAATATACTATCTTGAAAAGCAAAAGTCAATACCGATAATCCTCTTTTTTCTACTCTTTAATTATTTTTCCCGTTTCAACTATTTTTTCGTTTCTCAACCTGATAAAATATATTCCGGACGGCAGGTCACTTGCATTTATTTCTGTTTTGGGCCCGATAATCTCTTGTTCGATCATTGTTATACCATCAATACTGAATATCGACAGAAGGGTCAACCCTTGCTTTACTGAGACGTTAATGAAAAATTTTTCTTTTACGGGGTTTGGATAGATGGTTATGTGTTTCGGGGTGCAAGTATCTTCTTCGGTACCAACTCCCCCGCCATTTGTGGTTTTTAATATGGTACCACTATCACCTGCAACATAACCGGTATTTGTGGCAGGGAAAAAAATTGAATTCAATCGTTGTGATGTTCCGGATACAAGACCAGTCCAGGTATTTCCTCCATCGCCGGTATTCAGGATGGTACCATGGTCACCGGCAGCATAACCGGTATTCATCCCATTGAAATGAACAGAAAACAAAGTAGATGAAGTCCCTGATGGAATCATCGTCCAGACAGCCCCTCCATTGGTGGTTTTCAGTATGCTTCCGTTGTCGCCAACAGCATATCCATGGTTCACATCTGTGAAATAAACTGAATACAAATTGCCGGATGTACCAGAAGTTTGAGGTAACCAACTGAGCGCCCCATCAACTGTTTTGATGATTGTTCCGCTATCACCTACAGCATAACCGGTATATGCATCAGTGAAATAAACCGATCTTAAACATTTTAAACCAGCTGAACCAGGATTGAGCCAATGAAGTCCTGCATTAAACGATTTATCCTGCCAGCCATACCCACCTGTCAGATATCCTCCGCCAACAACATATCCCGTGTCTGGTGTGGGAAAATGCACAGCATTCAGCACTTCAGTAAATGGCATTTGATTTAACGGGGTAAGCCATGTATTACCTCCATCTGTTGTTCTTAAAATAATTCCATATTGTCCCGCAAGCCATCCGGTGTTTTGATCCCTGAAAAAGACGGATTTAAATGAAAAGTGAAAAGGATGGGGAGGATTTGTATCCTGTTGCATCCAACCATTGCCCCCATTGGTCGTTTTAAGAATCATGCCGCTGTCACCAACTACATATCCGGTATCGGCAGTGACAAAGAACACAGCGTTTAGGTTTTTACCAGTCCCTGGGGCCAGTTGTGTCCAGTTTTGTGCGGATGCACCATTCAAAAGAAAGACGAAAAAAAAAAGACGTAGTTTTTTTTCATTGAGTTAAACATTTTTGGGCGCGATGAATCTGTTTTTGTGGTATTGGGGCCGGGAGTTGAGGTACATTATGATGCATCTCCACCCGCAGTGGAATATACTTTCACAGCCGAAGCAATCACGAAATCTTTTATCTGCTGATCTACTTCCGCCTTCGTTAAAATGGGTGTTCCGATAGCAGATTTGTTTACCAGTGAGTCCCGTGAGGAATTCACAATTTGACCCAGAGCGTCAATCAACTTGTCAACATCTTCTGCGCTGTTTTCGATGCCCATGCTCACTCTCACAAGTCCAAGAAACCTGAACTTCGGAAACAAGGTTTGAATCAGTCGCTGGAAACGTTCAAGGAAGGGACTGATGTGCAGCAGGTGCTTGATGATGATATGCGCGCAATGACAACCGGAGCGTACACCGATGCCACTCTGAATAGCCAATTGCCTGGCCACCCGGCTGGGCATTTTATTCTTCAGGTCGAATACAATGACACCAATTTTGTGGGAAAAACCCGGCGATTCCGGATCTTTTATCCCATATATCCTGAGCCCGGGTATTTTCGCCAGGCCCGGCAAAGCCCGCCCTGTCAAAACCTGTTCTTCTTCCCGGATAATATCCATACCAATCCGCTGCAAAAGCACAAGGGCCTTGCCCAAAGCTGCGATGCCCCCCGCGTTTTCTTCCCCGGATGACCGGATCAACTCCAGTTCGTCGGAATTGAAACGAAGCATCCCTTTTCTAACCACCAGTACACCACACCCGAAGGGTGCATAAACCTTATGCGCTGAAAAGGCGAGATAGTCAATTCCGCACATTTCAACATCGATCTTGCGGTGTGCGACCAATTGTGCAGCATCCACCAGCAGGTGCGCTCCATGCAGGTGAACGATCCGGCTTATCTCCGCCAAATTGTTGCATACGCCCAGCACATTCGATGCCCCGCTTACAGCAACAAGCCTGATCCGTTTCCTGCCGTACTTACTCTTTTGGTTATATGAGACCAGCAGGGTTTCCAGCTCGTTCAGGTCCACAAAGCCTTCATCGTTTACCAACAGACGGATAAGAGAATAGTTTGGAAACATGCGCCACGGCAAATCGTTCGAGGAATGTTCAAAGAGTGTGTTGAGGACAACTGACCCGGCATCATCATTGGATTCACGGCTCAGACTCTCGGCCGCAAGGTTTATGGCTTCGGTAGTATTGGAGGTAAATACCACATCATAAGCAGCCAGGGGGGCACCCAGAAAGCCTGCACAAATTGATTTTACCTCCTGAATAATCTCTTGCTTTACTTGTTCCGACTGATGCCATGCATGCCGGAATGCGTTCCAAACCGGCGTGAATGTCGGTGTGCTGGCGCTGTTGTCAAGATTGATAAATTTGCTGGTCCCCGCAATTGTTGGAACAAGAACATTGCGGCCTATCAGGGCCTGCCTGAGTTCAACCAGCAATTCCCGGCCGGCGTATTTCTCAAACTCGTCATGGTACAATATTTTGCTGGCAGTAAGCTTTTCAGAGATACAATCCGAGAAAAGATTTTTTCCTGATTGCTGAACCAGTCTCAATGCCTTGGCAAAGGCGATGATATTAACAATAGCCGGCGTGCCTGCCTCGAACCTGTCGGGAATATCAGCCCAGATTATCCACTCTTTGGAAACAAGTTTGGTCGTCCCTCCACCGACCAGAGAAGGAGTGCCTCCCGGCAACTTGTTTCTTTTCACCGCCAAAGCTCTTACACCAATATGGAGGCCAATGTCAAGGTCCGACAGAAGTTGATAATTCTCAGGGTCAAGTTGTTTCGTGAGTGAAACAGCACTTCGTTGCGAGCAAAAAATAACCGTGTATTTTCCTTTGTCCAGGCGCAGGTATTCCAGCACAATGTCCCGGGCCTGCTCGAACAAATGCGTAGTCACCATCGAGTAGTGACCGCTGCCCCGGTGAACATTGGAATAGGTCTCCAGGGCTGAATAAACTCCCCGCTCCAGTTCAGCAATTGCTTTAGTTGTTTCCATGTTTTTATGTGTGTGTTCTTTTAATTCCGGGGTGGGAAGCCTGAGTTTGCTGATGGGTTGTCCGGTGTAACTCATTACAAATGTAAGTACTAATTGTGAATCTCCTGATATTTTTTTCCCTTCGTGTTCCAAATTAAATGTGGCTAAAGATACTATTGAAATCTTACTTAAGAGTTCAAACAAAGCAGGGTCTGTTTTTTTGCTTGACCGATTTATATCCCCGTTTCACCGGTTTTTATCTGATTTCAATCGATTCGATACCATCCGTCAACAAAACCCGGTATATCTTTGCTGCATCAACATCAAAAACAACAACAAAATGAAAACAACAACGATCATCTTAGCCGCAATCTTCACCCTTCAGGTTGGTATTCTTTTCGCAGAAAATGACAACATTTCAACTTCTGTAATAAATGAAACCTCTGCCATCACCCTGGTATCTCTTGCACCATCAACACCGGTTGAGGCGACATTTGAAGAAATAATCACTGTGAATGAGATGGTTTCTTTGGTTCCCCTTACACCTGCTGAGGCAACCTTTGAAGAAATGCCTTCTGATATGATCTCTCTGGTAATGCTGGCCCCGGTCACCCCGGCCACCGCTGATTTTCAGGACACCATCGTTTCTGTTACAATTGATCCGGGAATGCTGGCGCCTGTAACCCCTGCCACCGCCGACTTCGAATAACCCGCAATATTTTTCGTTTTTTTCGTAAAGCTGCCCGAACAGGTGGCTTTTTTTATGCTTTTCCTGATTAATGCAAATTCCGGTTTGTAATATGATTATCATTTAATTGACTAAAACCTCTCCCCTGCCCCCTTCACAACATAAACTTTACTCTCACCCCGAACTCATACACCCTGAAAAACAGGAATTGCAGAAAGGGTGCCAGCCAGGAGTTTTTCCCGACCCGATAACTGAAATCAGGGGATTGTGATTTCATAATCTTTAAAACAATCCGTGCAATGGGTTCGGGTGTCCGTGCTTTTTCGATGGAATCGTTTAACACTGCCAGGGCATTTTTCCGTAAATTGTCGTAATCCGGAATGACCGGCTGTGCATATTCAAAAGTATGATGCAGATTTGACTTGAAAAATCCCGGTTCAATCACAGAGATTTTAATGTTAAAGGGGCGGACTTCGATGCGCAAGGTTTTAAAAAACCCTTCAATCGCATGCTTTGAGGCAGAATAATAACTTTGATAGGGTACCCCGATAATCCCGGCAAGAGAACCTATCGTAATAATCTTTCCAAAACGTTGCTTCCGCATAAAAGGAAGGACGGCCCTCGTCATTTTTACAGCTCCCCAGAAATTCGTTTCAATCTGTTTATACGCCTGTTCGATGGAGGTCTCCTCGGCCGAACCGCAAACACCGATACCGGCATTGTTGATCAGCGCATCGATGGTGCTGGTTTTGGCCAAAAGGGTGGCCATACATTTTTGAATAGATTCTTCGGAGGTAATATCCAGTTCCAGGATTTCGAACGGAAATTTTGTCCTGAATTTTTCCGGCATCCGGCTTGTGCCATAAACCTTATAACCATTTTGATGCAGCTGGTTCGCAATAACCAGGCCGATTCCTGATGTTGCTCCTGTGATAAGTATAGTTTTCATAAGAATGAATTTGTGGCAAAGTGGTCAAGTGGCCAGGTGACCAGGTGACCAGGTAACTCTGTGACCCTGTGACCCTGTGACCCTGTGACCTTGTGACCCTGTGACCCTGTGACTATTTAATGCTAACCTCCCCTCCGTCAAATCGCTGATATATCAATATACGGCAACTGGTTTTTCACCGCCCCCTCCTCTAGCCATTTGCCTTCCGTTGAAAAAAGAATAATGTTAGAAATAATTTTTTTATACATGAACCCTTTGGCAGCTCTTAACATCGTGTCATCCAACGAACTTCCCCAAACCATGAAATGAAAGCCAAGCCGCCGGTAATCGTTGTAAACAGCCTTTAACAAGGCATTCAACACAACAGGATCGCGATCCTTCACCGCATAATCCGTGATGTTAACTTCCCTGTAATAATCACCGGTTTTTGGCAATGCCGGAAGTCTAAATAAAACCGACAGTGATTTGTAGGCGATCTTTGCCGGGAGAAATGCCTTACCATATTTCAGTACACGGGTTTGTTTTATCCCGCTCATGTCCCATGCTGCACAAACACCGCAACACTGACCGCTCCTGTTGAACGCCAGGTAATAATCTGAGATGGACAACCCGCTGTTTTTTTGTAAATAGCCGGGAAAAGAGGCTTCCGTGTAAATATTTCCAAACAGGCGGTCTTTGTGTTCGTTGTTCAGAAGTTTGACAATGGCCGGGATATCATCCGTTTGTGCCCGCCGGATACGATAATCGGGATTCAGGGAAACCGGCAGTGTCAATAAAATTGTATTGATAACCAGCTGGTTGATTATCCTGGAAAGCGGTGAATATTGATTGCGCTCAGGCCTTTTTCCGATAAACCGCATGCTTGCTTCATTTCCCTGCATGATCAATCCGTATCCAACCGGTGAAAGATGCTGGTTTTCGCGGAAATGGTTTTCTGTGCTTTTTGCCACAAACCCCTGACCTCTGGCCTCAGGAAGAATGTAAAGATCACGGGCACAAAAGACTTTGGTTGGTTTGCCATTCACCGCAACAGTATGATATCCGACCATTCCGAACCCTTTCAGGATTTCCCCGTCAAACAGTCCCTGGTAATAGAAATCATCGTATTTGCATCGTGCCAGTGCAAAAATATCGGGTTGCCGGTCAAAGCAGATGGTCATCCTGTCGGTATTGATCGGCGAGCCACGCAGGATCTCCAGCATCGTTGTGCCGTAAGATGAATCAATGGGTTTTATGTGATAGTTCGTCATGCAGAATCAATTTAATACTAATAAAACCACTAAGGCACTTAGATCACTTAGAACCACTCAGAGGACTGATTAGAACTTAACTCTGTGTACCTTAGTGCTCTTAGTGCCTTTGTGGTAAAAAACTGCAAACATTCATCCCTTAAAAACCACTAAGGCACTAAGATCACTTAGAATCACTAAGAAGGCTGGTTAACCTTAACTTAGTGTACATTAGTGTACTTAGTGTCTTAGTGGTAAAAAAATTATAAAGATTCATCATTTTAAAATATTAATTGGTACGATTGAGCTGAATGGAAACCGGTCTGTTTTGATGAGTTCCATCCCGAACCCGTGATCTGGTTTTAAAAATGATGCAGATTCCGGAACTGGATGATCAAGATAAATATACCGCAATACCATCCGGCTGCCCGGATTGGTTTTCTCCTGGATTTGTGTGAACAACTTTGCCATTTCCTCCCTCGACATCCAATCGCCGATGTTAGATAACAGCACTTTATTGAACTGGCCGGGCAAGGCCTGTGCTAACATGTTTTCCATGGAAGATGGAACAAACGAAATATGATGTTGCCGTTGCAGAAATGCTTCATGATTTTCCGGTTTAAGGTACTCTGGCAGGGCGCCCGGAAACAGGGATTTCCTGAAAAACATATATTGCAGTAAATAATTATCCCTGGCAGGGGTGCTGCAACAGAAATTGCGGAACCGGTTGAAAAAGAAATCCCCGATATTTCCATCCTTCTGATGCTGCATTCCGGTTGAATCAATCCCCCTGTTTTTATAAATCCTGGGATGAAATACCGTTTTAAAGATCGTTTTAAGAACTATTCCGGCAAAAAAACGGTCAAACACCTCCTCCTGTTCTTCTGTTGAACAGCATTCAAACAACCGGTAAAAGTTCTTTTTCCCGATCACCATTCGGGCCGGAAGGGAGGCTTTGCCTATAAACTGTTCAAACTTTCCGGCATGGATCACCCCTTTTTCAACGGTTGATCGATTTTTTTTCCAGAAATCACAATCTTCTTTTTCCAAAGACGGGACGATTTTTTTATCAAACAAATTAGCCCGCCTTTTACTGTCCATTTGCCTGTATCCCAGAAATCCTGCTGCGACAGGAGGTTCAAAAAGTACTGCCGCGTGTTGCTTGATCCGGCATAAACGAAGCTGGTTTTCGGAAACATCCACGGCCACAACAGATACGTCTTTCAACGCGGCTATGCTAAGCGGAACCTCCCCGGCGCCGGCGATACATAACAGCGAATCGCCATCTGTGAGATGCAGCCCTTTGATCTCCGTAAGAGGATCTTCCTGCGATAAACCAAAATTGTACAGTGAAGGCATGGTGATGGTTAAATGGTTACTTTATAACTCTTTATTCTTCCCAGGTGATTGAACAATCCATGTTTTTCGGCCATTTCTGTTATCCCCCTCAACGATTCGGGCAAGAGATGCCCTTTTAATGGAAACGGACAGGGTTCAAGTCCTCCCAGCATGGCCTCGGCCGCACAGCAAAAAACCGTTCCAGCCGGCGACAAGGAACTGATTACCGCCCGTGGATCATCGGGCATACAAACGTAAGCTGAAAAGGGCATGCTGATCACATTGGACATCGATGCCGTTTCGCCGGCCAGGGCTGATGGAACCGAAAGATCGGAAATTAACACCGGCTTTTCTTTTGAAATATGATGCGGGTATATAAGCGGATCGTTGGTGTTGGCGCAAATGATCAGAATATCGGCCGTTTTAAGCACCGACAAATCAGTGCTTGTTTCGATCCTGATGCTGTTTTCCCTTTTCCGTTCAAACTCCCTGGCGATGGCCTCCAGCCGTTTTGCCGAGCGTGCCACCAGGAGCAAACTGCTGCAAATATCCCCTTGCTCACTGATCATCTCCCCTATCACCTGACCGATGTTGCCGGTGGCACCGACAATGGCAATCCGGGCAGGCTTTTTAAACTCAGGATTTGAAAAAAGATATTTCCGAAGGTTGGTCAATCCAGAAGCGGCCGTAAGGGTATTTCCTGTGATGATACGGCATCCGGCAGGTTCGGCCAGCGACAGCCCGTTACAAGTCAGGATGGAGGTATAACCGCCAAGGCTGATGATGGAAGCTCCGTCTTTTGCAGCCAGGTCAATGGTTTCCTGGATCTTCGAAATAACCCGCCGGGTTTTTCCGCTCTTGTGCAGATGCTCCAGTTCTGCAGAATCAACCGGCAATACATAAAAGGAAAAATGGATCTTCCCGTTAAAAAGATTGTTCGCGATCAACCGGAAAGGTTTCATCTCCATGAGCAGTTGCATGCGGTTGAAAAGGATTCGCAAACCTGTATCCGATGCCCGGCACAGGTCGGGCTCCAGCATGCGCAACTCGTTCACCGGGTCGACAAAATGGGCCAGGAATGCAACTTTCGTTGCCCCTGCAACCGGCACTTCAAGAGTTGTCTGATAGTGGCCGATCTCGGGTTTGGCGCCTTTATGATCATCAAAGGGATCATCATCCATCAAAAATGAAAAAAGATCATACAACCTTTTTTCAGCAAGGATATGACAAAGATCTTCCAGTGCCTGGCAAAAATGGTTGGCTTCCGCTTCTGTGATATAGGCTGATGGCTCGACACGCAGGGTATCAGGCGCCGAAAGGGTTGGAAAAACCCTGATGTTGTGTTTGTGAAAAAACCATGCGGAAAAGAGATATCCGGCTTTTTCGGTGTTAAACAAAGCCCGCAGCATCACGTTTTCCAAACCACAGGCCTGGTTGAAATAAACCCCCAGCATAAGGCCTTCTCCTTTCACATCCAGGATCACCGAAGGATATTGATCACGTAGCCGGGTTATCCGACCCAACAGGTAATTCCCGGCCTTGAATGCCTGTTCGGGCAGGTTTTCGTTTTCAACGATTTCGAGTGTTTTGAGCGCGGCAAGGGCCGCCAGTTCGCCATTTGCAAAGGTGCTGACATAATGTTCACTGAAATCGAACCGAAACCGCTGGCTCTCTATCAGCACAGCCGATATTTTCTCGACACCTCCACCCAGCGCTTTTCCAAAGAGATAATAATCGGCTTTTGTACAGGCAGGAAACTGCCCGGTCCGTCCCAATCCGCACTGTATTTCATCGGCAATCATCGGGAATTCAAACCCGGCAAGGTGCCCCAGCACTTCCGGGTCAACCTTTCTCACACCACCTTCGCCGATAACCGGTTCGGCAATGGCTGCGATAACGGTGCATAGTCTGAATGTTTCAACCTCCGCATGACCGTTGGTTTGCACAACTTTTTCCAACTGAACAAAGGAGTTCTCTATGATCTCCTTTATCCGGTTTTGCCACTCTTTTCCGCGGTCATTCACAAACATCGCCTCAATTTTCGGGAGATTTGAAAAAGCGGTGCGTTTTTTCTGATTGCCCAGTCCGCTCCGTGCACCGGTACTTTGCCCGTGAAAAGCATCGGATAAGGCAATCAGACGTACTTTTGCCCTCCGGATAATTTCATCATTCCTTTGCCAGATCGATGCCACATCCAGGTATGTGAGGCTCCCGAACTTCTCAAACTGGAAATCACGCATTTTCCCGATCCGTTTTTTCCATTCAAACAACGCGTGATGAAGCGCGATCTCCATGGCCTCGGATCCACTGTTTCCAAACAATACTTTGAAACTTTTGCCTGTTTTCTGTCCGACCAGCAGACTGAGTTTTTCGGCCAGCAGCCCGGTGTAATATGGAATACTTAACTGATTATTCAAGGCAATTTTACCCGATGATAAAAACCCGGTGATGGCTTCGGTGATCAGCGGATTTGAATGGCCAATCAGGTTTGTTCCATAACCTCCCGCCAGATCGAGTATCGCGGTCTCTTTTCCCCGGATAAAGGTGAACAGGGAATCTTTTTCCCCGCGATGAAAAACCTGGTTCATTTTTAAGGCTGAAAGCATCATGCCGATCTGCGGACTGATGTATCTTGAATATTTGTCGGTCGACAGGTAATGGCTTTCGGTAATCTCTATGCCGTTCGAATCTTTACGGCAATCCTGCAGGCGTTCTGTCAACTCCTGCCAAGCCAGACGAATCTCTTTTGATGAAACGGTTCCCTTTCGGGTACAAGGCGGCGGCTGGTTTACAACCGCAATTCTGCATATATGCCGGTGATAAAATTCAAATGGTTCAATCCGCTCCTTTAACCGGTCGTTGATGCTTTCAATGATACCTGCATATTTTTTCAGGGTGGTTGAATTGGTTACCATCCCCTCCTGCTGATCAGGTTCCTCCACAAACAAAAGTGAAGATAGCCCGGGGAAATTGACCATTGGAAAAAACTCGGCATGGAGAATCTGGCCATATAATCCGTGGTAATACTCTTTCAACGCTCCAATGGGGATTTTCACCCCGAAACAGTCTTTGAAAAAATCCCGGCCGGCACGACCGGTAAACAGGAGGCTTTGCCCGTCAACAAGCGTTACCAGATCACCGGTATCAAAATATTCCTGTCCATCCTCCTCCCCGATGCAATACTTGTGGCCAAACACCGAACGCAGGTAAAGTTGGTAACAATCATTGCCGGCTTCTGACCGGATCAGTCCGGCAGAAACGCCAGGCAGTGGGTTTCCAAGAGGCAGCAATCCATGGCCGAAGATGCCGGGTTTGCTCAGCAGGGTAGAAAAAACCTGCTGGGTTTCCGTGGTTCCGAAGGCATTGTGGAGTTGAAGCCCGATGGCATTAAAAACCTCCTGTGCCGTTGTGGAATTATATCCGGCCCCACTGGAAACAAGGGTTTTCAAATATGGCGACAGTGTTGATTTAAGTTCAGGATATAACCTGTAAAGTTCAAGAAATGCATTGTAAACAGCAGGTCCGCCGGTGATGTGTGCCGGTTTCATTTTTATCAGCAAATACCTTACGGTTTCCGGTTTCCGGGTAAACCATTCGGTAATGATCAGGCACACCGGTGAACCGGTCCACAATGCATTCAGAAAAGCCCTGATTCCCATGGTGTGCATGAACATGGGGGTAAATCCTGTTCCACCAAGCAAATCCTGCGCATAAAATCCAGCCTCTTGCCAGGCCATGCAATTGAGCCAATAAGCTTCGTGGGTGTAAACCACCAGCTTTGAACGGCCTGTCGTTCCTGAGGTAGTGATGATCAGCGCTTCATCCGATGGCTGTACCTGATGCAATGCTGTTATTACTTCCTCCGTCATTGGCTCATCAGGCAAACACTTTTCCGGGAGGTTTTCCATGAACCCAAAATCAGCAAGGATATCAAGGACCGGGATCTTTCCTGAGCTGGCAATCCTGCGGATGGATTTCACCGAATCCTTTTCTTTGTCGTGCCCCTCCAGGCTCATCACCTCACCTTCGGGCAAGATGATGTGTTTTACATTGGCCGCCTCAAGCCAGTGGTCAAATTCAGCTGTTTCAGAAAACATGGGCATGAAAACCCTGCAACCACGGGTGGTCAATGCCAGAAACAACAACGCGGTGTACATTTCATTGCACCCGGGGAAGTTCAACAACACCACGGTTTCCCGGTAACTGATTCCATGCCGGGTAAAATCCTTCAGCAGATTTGCCACGATAAACCGGAGCTGCTGCAAACTCACCTCCGTGTATTTTGTATCAACATGGCTCAGGATGATACGGCCATTTTCCTCTCTTCCGGGCAAATCATCATACAGGATCTGACCGATTGTTTTTATTTTTTCCGCTGAAACGTGCAAAGGCGATTCCAGGGTAATGTCAAACTTTTTCATATTGTTCAATTCATTAAAAAATTGAAGCTGCATACCTGTGGCAACCTGTGGCAACCAGTTGTTCGATGGCATCATTAAGGTTGTCGTATAAGGCGTTGCCCATTTTTGTCTGACAAAACGGACATGCATGCAAATCGCCATCGGTATCTACGTACAAACTTCTGTTCCCGGAACCAAAACATCCGGTTTTACGCTGGTAATATCCATGATAAATGATGATCGGATATTTCCGGTATTTACGCTGGTAATTCATTTTTAAAAAGAAATCTTCCAGTATTTTTTCATGCCCGGGATCCAGGGAAACATCCTGCCCTTCGTAATGTCCGACAGCCCTTGGCTCCAGGAGCTGAATGAACGAAACACCCATGTTTTTGGCCAGATCGGCATAGTTCATCAGATTTGCTTCTGTGGCAAATGATTTTGATACGCAAATTGTCAATGCGGTGACAAGGTTCGCCTCAATCGCATTTTTAACCGCCGATTGAACCCATGAAAACGATTTTCCGGATCCACGGAACAGGTTGTGAACATCGGGGTTATAATGGTCCATGCTGACAACCACGCCTGTAAGCCCTGCATTTTTAAGTCTTTTGGCATTTTCCGGGGTTAAATTGTAGCCGGATGTAAGTATCCAGAATTCCGATCCCGGTTTCGACGATTGCAATATTTCAACAAGGTCGTCCACTTTCGTCATAGGCTCCCCGCCGGTTAACTGAATGATCCCGGTCCCTATTTCCTGAAACTTGCCAACGATGGTTTTTATTTCCGGTAACGAAAGCGTTTCCCTGCCATTCAGGGCATCCCATTCAAAGCAATGTTCGCATTTCAAAGGGCATTGCTTGGTCATGGCAACAAGTATGTTGGTGAAACGGGTCTTTTTTTTATCTGTTCCCAGGGTCCTGGTTGTTTCACCGTCAAAGAAATTGGTTATGGCCTGAGATTTATATCCCGGGATGTACATATCCCAGTAATATTTCCCGTCAACCTTAGCGATTTTCTTAATTTTTTCTCCTGCATATTGCCGCCGGTGCTGCGCAAGCTTTTCAAGTGTTTTCATGCACAAAACCGCATTTTTGCATTGGCTGTAAACAACTTTGGCCATGTGAAAACCAACCCGGAGCCGGATCAGCTTTTTGCTGATTCCGGTAATTATCTGTTGGGGATGCGCTGTATATCTGGTAATCATGGCAACCTTGGATCAGAAACAAACACCATCTTTTTCTCCATAAATTCTGCATACTTGTCAGCTGAAAACCGGCTGAACTTTCCCGGAACCAGCATTGTCTGAAGTTGTTTTTTGTCGGGCGGGTTGGGATAGTTTCTTACATGGGTATAGTATCCCTTCGTGTGCAGAAACAGCGACTTTTTCATCCCAGGAATTTCAGGACTATCCTTATAAATGATCAATCCCTCCTCCCCTGTTTTCTCCTGAATGTAATACCGGTTGTCATTTTTTGAAAGCATTTGCATAACATCCTGCCCGGTTTCGTTTATGGCAGAGGCAGGTTGAACACGATCGACCGTTATCAGCGTATCACCCGAAAAGTCCATGGCCGCGTAATCGAGGTCCCAGAATTTAAACCCCGATTCAAGTTTGATCCTTACTGATCTCCCGTTATCCGGGGTTTTTGTGAATAGTGCTTCAGATAAACCGACCGGCATCACCATATCCCTCGCACCCAGCGGGCCGATCAGATCAAAATAATCAACAAATTTCCAGCCGGTGCCGGTTTCCAGCCAGACCATCAAAGGATAGTGCTGGTCTTTTTGCCATTGCAACGTTTTTTCAGGCGAGCGCTTTCCCTGCCACCTGATAAATTCTTCGTACCGGTTTCCGAATAATTTGGTGAGTTCCCCGAATACATAATCCCCCCACATCGAATTTCCCGCGCTGATTACCAGTTTGCCGGTATCTGCGCCGGCAGGAACCGTAAAAGTCAGCACGGCTGTATTGAATGCACTTGTATCACCGGTTAGGGCGGGCGCTTCATCAAACTGGAAACAGGTCCGGTCTTTCATGCTGATGCGCGGGAGAATGTCGGATTTTGCCGAAGAAAGCGCTTCGTCCGGCAGTTCCGGTTTCCTGATGGTATGGACCATCCCCCAGCGGTCGGGCAGCACCTTCACATCCTGCGGATGGCTTACAATCCATAACTCGGCAAGGTTTATATATTGGATTTCAGGCAACCCGTTGGTAATCTTCAGCTCATACCGGTTTTTTGTGGGTTCAAAACCGGGCAGTGGCAGATAATCATGTCGTTCGAGTGAGGAATAAATAGCGCCTCCGAAAATCTCCCCGCTAAAGGTGAAACTGCTGTCTTGTTTAATATAAACCAGCGGACAGGATGATTTTGTCAGGGCAACGATAATTACAACCCCGGCAGCTGCCAGAACTGTCCCTCCAATGGCAGGAATAACCCAGGATGCTGTCGTCCGGCCCTTGGCTTTTTGATAGGTCTCCATTTTCCCGATGGCGGAAACATCAAATTTGATATTGTCCCCATTCTGTATTTCCGATAGAATGGAATCCTGCAAATAAACATGTACCTGATCCATGATCAAGTCTATGTCAACTTTTTTATACCTGTTTGCGCGCCCCGGATCTGTGGATTTATATTGTAACCGGGAATTCGGCAACATGGACAAATTTCCGGAAACCATATTATCGGTGATTTCAGGTTTGCTCAAATTCAAGGCCGTTGCTCCATGGTGAAGAATCATGTATTTGTGATCAAAATCCGCCCACCGGATATCTTCGGCTGTGACCCTGGTTTTCGTTTCTACCTTGAAATAATATGAACATCCTGTTAAAAAATGGAGGGAAATTACCGCCATGAAACAATAGATCAGGTGCCGGGAAAATATCGGATAAATAATTTTTCTGTTCATAATATGGTGGTTTTTGGTTGTTTGAAAGATGAATGTTGTTACCTTTTCTGAAATCCGATACCTATGTTGAATTTTATCCAGTTTAACCCAATGTTTTGAACCGGGTTGCCGGTTGTACCGTTAGTCAGCATGACCCTTGACTTTTCGTACGAATATTCCATGGAAGCGATGACCTGTATCAATTTTGTGACTGCGATCCTGAAACCGATACCCGGTGAGAAACAGATACCCCCGCCAACCATTTGCATCGTACATAGTTTGCCACCAATATAATTGGCCTCATAAACGGACATGCTTTTTTTTGCAAGCAAAATGTTATATCCGATATCAAGTTTGATAAAGGGCGCAAACCTTCTTCCTGAAAGATGGCACCGGATATCAACAAAAAAGGGGAGAAACGAAACATGATTGAATACAGCAACTGTTTGAGGATATTGATTATTTGAGTAATAATAATTGCTGTTATATACCGCCGGAATTTCGTAGTTATTGTAAGAGATTCCAATCCCTGCACAAAATCCCGGGGAAACCTGAAACCCGTTGATCGTTGTCAGGGTTCTGAACCACCTGTTTGCTACATCTTTTGATGATTCGCCAAATTGCGCTGAATACAGGCCGATCTGAGTAATATTGAAGTAACTGTTATGAAGCAAAAAGACATATTTCCCGGTCACCTTTTCTTCAATATCATCATAAAAAAAAGCATTGTTCTTTATGTGCACGGAGTCAATCCCGGGTTGTATTTCAATAACTTTCCCCCCAATGATCGTGATGTTCTTTTTGGTTAAACCGTTTCCGGAAACAACTTTGGCTTTATATTCCCCGGGTGTGATATTGATGATGTAAATGGTATCCTTCCCTTTTAATTCCGTCAGTAAATGCTCATTCAGATAGAAGGATCCTTTGGTTGAGGAGGATATGACCGCGATCCCTTTGCTCCTGTTGAATGTGACTTTGGGATCAGGCTTTAAAATGATCTGAGCCCCGGTATGGCCACCAATCATAATCAGGAAAAAAAGGATTCCCTTTTGAATAAATTTCGCCTTTTTCATTTTTTTATCAATTTAAGCAAATGATCTCTTCCAATTTATCGCTTATAAAAACACCCTGACCATCAAATTCTTACCCTACTATAATGGTGAAACCTTTCCCCCCTTCTCTTTTAGGAGAAGGGGTCAGGGGGTTGAGGTCAATCCCGCAGGAGTTGAGGTCCAATCCGCCCACAACCTGCCACGCTTCCTGATGTGCAAAGAGATCATGGGGTTTAATGATATTTCCGTTTCTAAACTTCCTGAGTAAATTTGGAATGTTCCCTGAATGCTCCTTTTCATTCAATATTTGCGTATATACCCAGCAAATCAGTCCCGAACAATAAAACATATCACCGGCATTCCGGAAATCGAAACTAAATGGATAACCTATGAGAGAAGAGGCATGCTCGCCAGCTTTTTTCATCGTATCCTGACAGCAGAACCGTGGCCGCAACACGATGAAATCATCAATGGTTGAAAAAAACGATTCCATCGTATTCATGCAAACCCCCAGTCCTGTAGCTTCGACGATCCGGTCGGTTGATACCACCAGCGCTGAATGGGTCCAGTAACCCGGAATAAACATGGTCGTAAACTCATATTTTTTGTGCGTCAGGATAACCGTTCCGGGTTGTAAATGCTCCTTTATCTGCTTCATTTTTGAATAGGTACAGCAAAAAGAACGGCCAAAACGCCAGTTGATCCTGTTGATCGTTTTGGAGACGGGCAAACAGAGCCAGAGAAATAAACTTAATAACGCAGATCGTTTCATGATTTATTTTGTTAAACCTTTCCCCCCTTTTTCTTGAGGGTAAAGCACCTCAACCCCCGGCCCCTTCTCCTCAAAAGCACCTCAACCCCCGGCCCCTTCTCCTCAAGGAGAAGGGGAGGTGGGGCGGTTCAGGGCTTTTACAAAGGAAATTATTTCTTTCAGCACTGTTTCCATGTTTTGCATGATTTGCTCATTAGTGAACCTGATGATGGTTATTCCCAGGCGGTCGAGTTCCGCTGAACGGTTTTCCTCGTGTTCCTTCACCGGTAGCAAAAACTCCCTTGATTTGCCTGAATATGCCATACCGTTTCAATCTTCAACATTGTTTCGATCCCCCCCCTCCCCTTCTCCTCAAGGAGAAGGGGCCGGGGGTTGAGGTGCTTTTCCCTTGAAGGGGCCGGGGGTTGAGGTGCCATTTCATGGGTCCAGCCCATCAATTATCCTTCATACACCTCACCGATAACCCATCTGTTTTCGCTGCGTTGGCAAACATTACCCCGATGGTTTGATTGTTTAAATAAAAACTTTCCGCCATTTCCACATCTGTTTCTGTCGTCGACCACCACTGGCCAGCCGGTTCTTTTCCTGTAAAACTCTCTTCCAGTTTAACCCCGGCTTCATCAGCCCCTCCCAGCGATTTAAATAAGGATGTCCATTCTACCATCGAGGGAACGTGCCAGCCTGTGGGACAGAGTTTGCGACTGTCACTCGCAGCAAGCCAATTGTATTGGATTTTACTGTCATTGTTGGTTATACCTGTAATTTCAGACCCATCACGAAAATGGGTTACTTTGAGGTTCTCCGCCATCCATACCTGTGCCCCAAGCGCCAGGGTATGATATAGGTTGCCATCAACATCTACCACAACATCACTTAGTTTTGAGAATGTCCTGCTGTCAATTCCTACGCTTTTACGGATTGGCTGTTTTTCTGTTACCGTGGATGTTTTTTTATCCAGTCTGAAATGAACCCCAAATGAGAAAATTCTGCTTGCAACTATTCCTTTACCGAAATTGTCGGCATACATTGCCTCCAGCACAACCGTATTTTTGATGGGGTAGGCTGCCTGGGCATACAATCCGTTGCAATAACCAACAGATATTTTGGTTCCATTCGTTTTTCCCAGGCCACTTCCCAGACCTGCCTTGAACAAGGCATTTGGGGCGGTGGATGGAAACAAACCCGGAAAACTCAATTCTGCAAACAGGATTTCGGGTGGACCGAGCCTCACACTTAACCCGGGCATAAAGTAAATATTATTGTAATCGGTTGTAATGATTTCCCCCCCGTTATACGAATTCAGCGATTTGGTGCCAATGGGAAGTTTCGTCTGTCCAAGGGTAAATCCGGTTTGTATGCCAATGTACTGCCAGTCTAAGGTGACATAAGGACTTATCCCAAAGGTTGCACTATTTGGATAATCAGTTTCGTACTCACCCGTTTCAGACCCGTAAAAACCCCTTGCCCCGATGGCGAATTTATTATATTTACCCACCCATTTATTGTAAGAAACATCAAGACCGCCTTGCCAGAGGTCTCTTTTCACAGTACCCAGGTTCAGTGTGGATGTATTGTAGTGGCCCGGTAAATTACAACTCCCGGGAATATAAACCTTGCTAACCGTAGAAACATCCTCATAATAACTACCAACCATACCGATCAGGCCGAGATCGGTAAACACGGTTTGCTCATTTTCCTTCCCGGCTTTGTTGCTTTTCTGTGCCATGAAGCTGATACACCCGATAAGGAGAGCCGGCAAAACCCATCTGAACCCGGCCACGGTATACCGTTGATATGCCTTTACAAATACAGCTGCACCGACCGGAATAAGAAACAACATGATGGTGTTTAATTCCATCAGGTCAAACCAGCGCCGACCGGTGAAAACAATCATGGATAAGAGGATGATCAATATTACCTGGCGCCGTTCCGATACATGGATCGGAGGGGAAACCACTGAAAATGATTTTGTTTTTAATTCCCGGTATATCAGGATAAAGGTGCCGGGCAGTATGGCCCCCATGAGAAGCCATTGAATGACCTTTAGTCCCCAGATGTAGCCACCGGTAAAAGCATTGGTTTCGGGGGCACGCACAAATTCCACCACAAACCGCAAGACTGCATAACACAACACCGAAAACAAAAACAGGTTTCCTTCCGATTTCCACTGTTTTTTAGACTTCCAAACCATAAATGCGATCACCAGACAACCTAACACCTGGTAGAGTTGTGCAGGATGGACCGCCAGCGAAGCTATATCATGAAGATGGACCAAACCCTGCGCAAGCTGAACCTGATAAACCCATGATGCTGCATCATACTGAATTCCCCATGGCAGCGTTGTCGGGGTGCCGAAACAACATCCTGCCATGAGGCAGCCAACCCGCGAAATCGCCATGGCAACAGGCAGCGCAATGGCAAGTGTATCTAGTACCGGACGGTTAAAGCGCAGACAGGCTTTGGCTATAAAAATTCCTGCGAATATCCCGATAATCCCTCCTAAAACTGTCTTTTTCTCCGCCATCGGAAAATTTTGCCCGGTAAAAATCTGGACCCATTGATCGGGGGTATAAGTGAGCATCTTGTTGCCGATCACAAAAAAAACCACGCCGGATAATATGATTAAAAGCCAGGTGGTCAGTGGATACCCTTTTTTGAGTCCGGCATAAATTGCCATAGCTGCTGCAACTAAAAATGCAGCCACATAGGTGATGGAAAAGAACATCCCCCCGTGACCCGTTGCAATTAGTAAATTAGTTTCCATAATTTCTTTCTTTATAAAAACCAAAGATACCCACGGAATGAAGCGAATCAAAACTGATTTGCAGGAAAACGGATTTGCTATTTGCGAAAAATCCCAAATCCGGGGCAGTTTGCATGTACGATTTGCGAAAAATCCCAAATCCCTTGTCAAACCCTTCCTTTTTTGCAAAAAATCATACATTTTATTCCGTTTCACCCGAAAATAACTATAAAATACTCCCTTTCCTTCTTTCTTCCTACCTTTGCCACACCTTAAACTTAATAAAATGCTCCGAACTCATACCTGCGGTGAACTGACCATGGCCCATGTTGGCCTCGAAGTAACTTTATCCGGATGGCTCCAGCGCTCACGCGACATGGGCGGCCTCACCTTCCTCGATTTGCGCGACCGTTACGGAATTACCCAGCTTGTATTCAACCTTGAAGCCAATAGCGCCCTTTGCATGGAAGCCCGGAAACTGGGCCGTGAATTTGTCATCTCTGCCAAAGGAACCGTGGCCGAACGAAGCAATAAAAATCCGAAAATGGCCACAGGCGACATCGAGATCCTGGTCGGCAGTTTTACGGTGTTGAATGTATCGAAAACCCCGCCGTTCACCATTGAAGACAATACAGATGGCGGCGAAGAATTGCGCATGAAGTACCGCTACCTCGACTTACGGCGCAATGTGAACCGGAAAAACCTGGAGTTGCGCCACAAGATGGGCATCGAAACCAGGAATTACCTGAACAACCAGCAATTCCTTGAAATCGAAACGCCTTACATGATTAAATCAACCCCCGAAGGTGCCCGCGATTTCGTGGTGCCCTCTCGGATGAACCCCGGCCAGTTTTATGCCCTGCCACAGTCGCCGCAAACGTTCAAACAATTGCTGATGGTAGCCGGATTCGACCGGTATTTCCAGATCGTACGCTGTTTCCGTGATGAAGACCTGCGGGCCGACCGCCAGCCGGAATTTACCCAGATCGACTGCGAAATGGCTTTCGTTACCCAGGAAGATATCCTCAACACCTTTGAAGGCCTTGCCAAACACCTGTTCAAATCGGTACTGAACATCGATATGGGCGATTTTCCAAGAATGTCGTACGACCAGGCCATGAAACTTTACGGATCCGATAAACCGGATATCCGCTTCGGAATGACTTTCACCGCTTTGAATGAACTGGTAAAAGGCAAAAATTTCAAGGTGTTCGATGATGCAGAAATCATCGTGGGCATCAACGCTGCGGGTTGCAGCGAATATTCGAGAAAACAAATTGACGAACTTACCGAATTCGTGAAACGTCCGCAAGTAGGTGCTTCCGGACTTGTTTATATCAGGTACGGCCTCGATGGCATTGTAAAATCATCTGTGGATAAATTTTATTCCCCGGATGATTTAATGACCATCCTGCAAAAATGCAATGCCAACCCTGGCGACCTGATCCTGGTTATGGCCGGGAAGGAAGAAAAAACACTGTCTGCCCTGGGAACCCTTCGTCTTGAGATGGGCAAACGCCTGAATCTCTTTCAGCCCGGTGATTTCAAACCGCTGTGGGTTGTCGATTTCCCGCTCCTCGAATGGGATGATGAAACCCGCCGTTTCTATGCAAAACATCATCCGTTTACCTCTCCAAAACCCGAAGATATTCCCTTGCTCGACACCGATGCCAAAGCCGTTCGCGCCAATGCTTACGACCTGGTGATCAATGGCACCGAAATAGGCGGGGGTTCCATCCGAATCCACAACAAGGATTTGCAAAAGAAAATGTTTACTGTTTTGGGCTTTTCAGATGAAGAGGCAGCAGACCAGTTTGGTTTTCTGATGAATGCCTTTGAATATGGCGCCCCGCCCCACGGCGGAATCGCTTTCGGGTTCGACCGATGGTCGACCATCTTTGGCGGCGGCGATTCCATCCGCGATTACATCGCCTTCCCAAAAAACAACTCGGGCCGCGATGTGATGATCGACTCTCCTTCGGCTATCAAGGAAGAACAACTGAAAGAACTTCAGATCAGGCTGCTGAAATAAGGTTTATTTCGTCCCCCGCTCAAAAGTCTCCCGGTCCTTTTTCGACAGATTTTTGCACTCAAGCATCGATTCATTCAGATAATTGCGAAAGGTTTCGTTGAATTCCTCAGATGTGGTCTTTGCACCATATTTTACCTGGAAATTGTCGTTCTGTATGGCCATTTCTGACTGGAGATTCTGATACTCCAGCTGCAATATGGTCACCTTGGCCGAATCGGCCGGGTCAACACTTTTCAGCTTGTTCATGGCTTCGATGCTTTTACACATCAAATCAGCCATGGTCTTTGCCTCTTTTTTCAACTCCTTGTTTTCACTTTTGCAGCCCGAAATGCCAACCAAACCGGCCAAAAGGATGAAATAAATGATTGTTCTGATTTTCATCGGTCATTTTTTTACAAATTTACACAGCGTTTTGATATTTTCCGATGTTTTTGACATGATATTTCAGGATTAAGTCCACTCATTGACTTTATAGACCTTCCAGGTTTTAAAAACCTGGAAGGTCGGAATGACAGTCATCACTCCGGTTTGCAGTCTATTTGTGGCACCCTGATCATCTCCTCCTCTTCCGGAAACCGCATGGCGTTGATCAGCTTGCAGCCGGTGAACAGATGTAAGTCATCTGCACATATATCTGACGTTGCAATCATTCCCTCTTCCAGCAACCGCTCACGGCAAGTACCTTTCAGGAGCGGTTTATCAGGGGTCACCCAGGTTGTACCATTATAAAAAATGATGTTCGACATAGAGGTATCGGTAATCAGTCCATCTTTCACGATCAGGATATCATCACATTCACCCCGCATGTCCATCAACTTCCCGAGAATCGTACGGTCAAGATATTTAACGTGGTAGTCAATTGTATCGCAGTATACGAGTTTCAACGACCGGATGCTGCGCCTTGAATAGTATGTATATCTGATGTCTTCAATCTCCTCTCCGTAAGAGATATTGCATCGCACAATCCCGGTAGAAAATTCAGATGGCACTTTCAGCAGGTTTTCCAGCTCCTGCTGTTGGCTCCCCGGCCAAAATTCCTTGCATGCCTTTTCCATGCGTTGCTGATGCCACCCAAGGTGAAGCGGCTTGCCATTTTCAACCCGTATCGTTTCAAACAACCGGCACATAAATCTTCTTTATCATCTCTTCATACTCTTTTTCCACATCGCTGAGGGCGGTAATTCCTCCGCCGCTCTTAAAAACCAGCCCTGTTTCGGTTTGCTCGATGAAACGTATGGAAACTGCTGAAGTAAGAGATTGCCCGTCAAAAAAACCGAATATACCTGTGTAAAAACCCCGATGATATGATTCTGTTTCCCGGATAATTTCCACTGTCTTTTTTTTGGGGGCGCCTGTTACGGAACCGGCGGGCAGTAGGGTAAACAGGATCTCTCCCATTTTGTTCATGTAACCGGGAGGCAGTTCCCCGCTGATTTCAGAACTCATCTGCAATAAATCCCCACGGTTGGTATGTATCCGGTCAATATACCTGAACCTGGTTACCGCTACCTTTGTTGATACCATTGCCAGGTCATTGCGGATAAGGTCAACAATGGTGTTGTGCTCGAAAAACTCCTTTTCATCTGACAATAATTGTTGCGCTGCATCCGGAATGGCTGCATCAATGGTTCCTTTCATGGGGCAGGAGGAAATACGGGAATTCGCAATGCAAACGAAGGCCTCCGGTGAAAAGACAACAAAACTGCCGGGCACAAAAAGTTTGAATGGTGCACTGCTGTTAACAAATAGTTGATCCAGGGAAAGATTTACCTTAAGCGGGGTTGCAAAAGTAAGATTTAGCAGGTAGGTATCCCCTCTTTTCAAATGAAACAGCACTTTATCAAAGGCTTTTTTATACGTTTCAAAACTGTCAGGAAAAAGTTCAAAAACCAATGGGTTCAAAGCGATGTTTTTCTGATAGTTTTTATGCCCGGAAATCTCATATCGAAGTCCATATTTATCTGCATCTTCAGGGGATAATACAAACCCGTTTTCCCCGGTAAAATCAACTGCAAATAAAAAAGGTTCTCCCCGCCCCGAAAAATGATTAATTTTATCGATGATTTCCGGACGCTGAATGAAAATGGAGTGATGGGTGGTCATGGTTTTTGGGTGAACGGGTGTACGGGTAAACGGGTGAACGGGTAAACGGGTGAACGGGTAAACGGGAGAACGGGTAAACGGGTAAATGTATACTATTGCCATAAATCGTAAATCATAAATCGTAAATCGTAAATCAAACAATGCTTTCTCTCCTCCTTCTCGACAACCATGATTCCTTTACCTGGAACCTGGTTGAACTATTGCGAAAAACCTGTAAAATTAACATTAATATCCTCACTCCCGAACAACTGCAGATCAGTAAACTTGAACAATTCGACCGGATCATTTTTTCCCCTGGTCCGGGTTTACCGGAAGAACAACCGGCCATGTTCCACATTTTAACAGCTGTTGAGGATTTATGGTATTCCGGTGGAAAGATCATTCCCGTTTTCGGTGTTTGTCTGGGACATCAGGCCATTGCACTGCATTTCGGCGGAACACTCTTTAATCTTCCGGCGGTAGTTCATGGACAGCCGGGAAAATTGAAAATAGTCAACCCAAACCACCCGTTATTCAGGGGAATCCCTGGTGAAAGTGAAGTCGGGTTGTACCATTCCTGGGCTGTCGACCCGTCAACTCTTCCCGGATGCCTTGAAATCCTTGCCACCCGCTCCAATGGAAGCATCATGGCCCTCGCCCACAAAACCCTTCCCATCACCGGCGTGCAATTCCATCCCGAATCAATCATGACCCCCCTCGGAACCAAAATAATCCAAAACTGGCTCACCCCCTGAAAAACCCCTCCCACCCGTTTACCAGTTTACCACTTTACCAGTTTACCAGTTTACCACTTTACCACTTTACCAGTTTACCACTTTACCACTTTACTACTTTAACCACTTTACCCGATCACCTTTCCCCCACTCGCCCAAAATCCTTACCTTTGCAAAAACCATCTCCCTTGCAAAACATCGAAATCACCGCACCCGTTGGTTCATGGGAATCCCTGATGGCCGCCATCCATGCCGGTGCCAATTCCGTGTACTTCGGGGTTGGTGTACTTAATATGCGCGCCCGTTCATCTGTTAACTTTACCCTGCGCGACCTGGTAAAGATCTCACGAATTTGCCAGGCCAACAACCTGAAAACCTACCTTACCCTGAACACCGTTATTTATGATGGTGAACTAGCCCAAATGAAACGCATCATCGACTCTGCAAAAAAAAACGGAATTACAGCCATCATCGCTTCCGACCATGCAGTGATCCAATATGCACGAGCGGTGAAAATGCCGGTCCATTTATCAACCCAAACCAATATAACCAATCTTGAAGCGGTAAAATTCTGGTCACAGGCAGCCGATGTAATCGTTATGGCAAGGGAAGTCAGCCTTGAACAGGTGGCTTCGATCACCAGGGCCATAAAACGTCATAAAATTACCGGTCCTTCCGGAAATCCGGTTAAGATCGAAGTTTTTGCACACGGTGCATTGTGTATGGCTGTGTCGGGAAAATGTTACCTGAGTCTCGATCATTACAACGCCTCGGCAAACCGTGGTGCCTGCTATCAGCTTTGCCGCCGCCCGTACCATGTTACCGATACAGATACCGGAATTGAGCTTGAGGTCGACAATGAATATATCATGTCACCAAAAGATTTATGTACCATCGGATTCCTTGATAAAATTGTAAAAGCCGGTGTAAACATCCTCAAAATTGAAGGCCGGGGCCGCAGCCCTGAATATGTTAAAACGGTTGTTTCCTGCTACCGGGAGGCGGCTGATGCAGTAATTGCCGGGGTCTTTACAACCGAAAAGGTTGAAAAATGGACTGAACAACTGAAAACTGTTTATAACCGTGGATTCTGGGATGGCTATTATCTTGGCCGGAAAATGGGTGAATGGGCTGAACAGCATGGATCGGTCGCAACCCGGTCAAAGGAATATGTAGGAAAAATTACCAACTACTTTACCAAACTGAAGGTTGCAGAGATCAAAATGGAATCGGGCTCTCTTAAACCTGGCGACCGGATATACATCCAGGGTCCCACCACCGGATCCATCGAACTCACTGTTCCTGAAATACGTGTTGACCTGAAACCGGTTCATAAAACAGTAAAGGGTGAACGAAGCAGCATCTCTGTAAATACCTTCCTTCGTAAGGCTGATAAAGTATATAAGATCGTTTCTACTTGAAATAGGGATAATTTTCACGGGCTTAAATATTCGGGGTTTTGCCGATAAGGCATTCCTGAAACTCCCATTTTAAGATAAGTCTCATAATGGGACATTTTTATTATCAAACGATTAATTTATTATTCTGGATATCAACATTATATTCACCACCTTTGTTTCTGGCACGATTTTCCATTACCTTTGTTCAAACATATACATACAATATAAAAAATTAATTATGAAAAATACTTCGATTTTAAAAGCCACCACCAACATGGCAGTCTCCCTGATCTTAATTTTCAGCCTGTTCATGCAGGTTGGCTGTAAGAAGACTGGTGATACCCCTGCCAATCTTCCTACAAAATTCACCGAATTGAAAGTAAGCCCCTCTTTTCAGTTTGATAATTTTATCAACCTGGAAGTGGCCATCGGCATTTCGAACCCGGGAACACAAATGCTCTCTGTGATACAGATTTATCAGGGGGATCCCAAAGTTGACGGAAAAGTGATTGCCACCGGGGCCACCGATGTTAACGCTCAATACAAAACAAGTTTGAGGGTTCCTGCCCGTTTAAAGGAACTATGGGTCGGAAAAATTTCCGCCACCGGGCTGAATGAATACATCGCTGTGCCCATTACCGGTACCACGTTGAGTTATACATTTGGTAAATCCGGAATTAAAAGCACCGAATCCAACGATTGCAATACCGGTACAGCTATCACAAGCAGCGGTAACTACACAATTAATTCAGGTCAGGTATCCGTTGTACAACCTGGTGTTGCAATCAGCAATCTGCAATTGACAATCAATCAGGGTGGAACCGTGCGTATTTGCGGCAGCGCCAACATCACTTCGCTTCATGGTTCGGGAACATTGATCGTATCCCCTTCCGGGTCTGTTACAATACCTGAGAATGAATTGGATGGAACCATTGAAAATTATGGTACCGCAAACTTTGCCCAGAGTGGAAGTGATAAAAAACTTCAAATCAGTTCAGATGCAACCCTCCATAACTGGGGTGTTCTTACCATCTCAAACAGTGTGGACGTGAGAGGCGAACTGATCAATGAATACCATTTGACCATTGTTGAAAAGGCACAGACCAATAATAATGGCAGGATTATCAATTATTGCCAGTTATTTATCAACAGCACTTCATCTGAAGCCTTTAAAATTACCACAGGCTCTTCATCCAACCCTGGTTTGGTAAACCATCCGAATGCTTATCTTAAGGTTACAGGTAGGACAATTTTTTCAGGTGGTGCAAATGTCTCCCTTGGATTGCAAAGCCTTATTGAAACCGGAACTTTCGATATTGAGGGTGATATTGCCGGCCCTTCCTCCCAGGGATCACAAATACATGCCCTTGGTTCATCATCCAGCAAGGTTTCGGCAGTGACATTTACCGGTTATATCGATTTCTGGGCGACCTCCATCAGTCCGAAAAACGGAACCTTCGGTGCCAACATTACCTGGCATAATCCGGGATATACCATTGTTTCCCAGGACTGCGGTGCTCCGGTTGCCCCGGCAATCACCAGTACACTTACGGCTGCCGGGATAGTTGGTGTTGCGATTACACCATACGTGATGACCGCTACCGGTACCAACCCTATCACCTATAATGCAACCAACCTTCCTGCAGGCCTTACATTCAATGCTACCACCCATATCATCAGCGGAACGCCCACAACGGCGCAGGTTAAAAGTGTGGCATTGACGGCCGATAATCTGGTGGGAACCGACTCCAAAACTTTGACTTTCACAATACTCGCCCCTGGCTCAGCTCCGGTTATAACCAGTACTCTTATCGCCCATACCCCTATCAACCAGTCATTTAACTATACCATATTGGCAACGGGCTCAAGTCCGGTCACCTATAATGCCACCAACTTGCCGGCAGGTTTAACATTTAATGCCACAACCCATGAGATCAGTGGGGTACCAACATCTGCAGGCACTTTCAATATCCCGGTTTCGGCAGCCAACAATTATGGGACAGATAATAAAACCCTTGTTCTTACGGTAGGTAATCCTCCGGTAATAACCAGTGTACTCACCGCAACCGGTACAACAGGGCAGCAATTTATCACCTATACGGTTACGGCCTCCGGGTCGGCCCCCATAACGTATAATGCAACAAACCTTCCTGCCGGTTTGAGTTTCAGCGAAGAAACCCATACCATCAATGGTACGCCATCACAGGCGGCAGTCGTCAATGTCACCCTGACAGCTTCAAGCGAATATGGAAATGATTCCAAAGTTCTGGTCATCACCATCAATGAACCTGTTACAGCACCGCAAATCACCAGTTCATTAACCGCTGCAGGGACAAAAAATCAGCCATTCAGTTATGCAATGACGACAACCGGGACTCAACCCATTGTGTGCAATGCATCCAATTTGCCTGCCGGGCTTACGTTCGATTCTCAATTTTTTGTGATCAGTGGTATTCCCTCAGAAACCGGAACGACCAATGTAACGCTCAGTGCAACAAACAGCGCGGGTACAGATACCAAAACACTGGTAATCACAATTTATGCTCCTGCCATAATTGATACCGACGGCGATGGTGTTGCTGATGCGATGGATGCCTATCCCAACGACGCAACCCGTGCCTTCAACTCCTTTTACCCGAATGAAATTGATTTTGCATCTTATGCATTTGAAGATCTTTGGCCGGCTTATGGAGATTATGATTGCAACGACCTGGTTATGAACTTTAACTATAAAATCGTAACCAACGCCCAGAATAACGTTGTTGACCTGATTGCAAAATTCAAGGTGAAAGCATCCGGCGCATCTTTCGATAACGGGTTTGGCGTTGCACTGAGTACGGCACCTTCCAATGTTGAAAGCGTAACAGGCTGTATCAAAGTTGGCTCGGTTGTGAACATCGATCCCAAAGGTTATGAATCAGGCCACACCACAAACACGGTGATTATTCCGGTGGATGCCGTAAATACCCTTCTTGGCCGTTCGATCATCAATACGGTTCACGGTGGATATACCGTACAAACAGAGGTGCAAACGGTTACTGTTCACCTCTCAACCCCCCAGGCAAGTATCGGGACCCCTCCTTACAACCCTTTCATTTTTGTAAATCAGGATCGTGGAAAAGAGGTTCACCTGAAAGATCATGCTCCAACCCAATTGGCTAATCCGGTATACTTTGGATCAATGAACGACGCCTCCGACCCTGCATTGGGACACTATTACCGCTCCACTACAGGTTTACCCTGGGGGTTGGAAATCCCGGTTGATTTTGCATATCCTGTTGAAAAGGCCGATATCGTTCAAACCTACCTGCACTTTGCCGAATGGGCTCAATCTTCCGGAGCAAGTTATACCGATTGGTACATGGATAAACCGGGTTATCGGAATGTGAACAATATATATTAATCGCTAAATATCACCTCCTTAAAACCCCGATCCTGCGATCGGGGTTTTTTTATCTCTGTTTATGAACACTTGGCGATCTCATATTGATAATTCATTTCGCAAATTGGGATATCTTCCCATATTGGGAATTTTGTTAATGTATAATTCTTTCTAATTATCTGAATTTCAATTACTAAAAATAATACTGCTTTTTGGCATGGTTATCGTAATATATTGACCAAATTAACTGTATCTTTAATGTTCATTAAAACCAAAAATATGAAAACGACCAGTCTCATGAAATTATTTTCCGCAGCATTGTTCTCCTTGCTGTTGCTGATCTTCCCGTCATGTAAAAAATCCAATGATCCTGTACCTCCAGGATCAAATGCCACTTCATTTGAAACCATGAAGGTCCCTTCTGGTTTCATGTTCGAAAATGTAAGAACAGTTGGCCTGAAAATATCAACCCTGGATAATGTGGATGTACCAGTACCGAATATCAGGGTGGATATCTACACGGATTATCCTGAAAACAACGGGCAGATCATTATGAGTGGCGTTACAGATGCCATGGGGATATTCAGCACCGATTACAATATTCCGATGGTTTATGATTCGATTGTAGTTGGCACTACTGCCATCGGCTTTGTTAACTTTCAGAAATTCAAAGTTACTTCAGGTTCCCTCGACTGTATACTCGGCGGGAAAAAATCCCCGGTTTTGAAAGATGGCGAAATTGGCACCTTCAAGTCGACAAACTCAATTTTCAAACCCATGGGCACCTACAACAGCAATGGTGTTCCCACCTACCTCACCCCAACCAATGATCCGATCGATGCAGCCATGCTGAATGATATCAATGCTACCCTGCCCGAATACATCGCAGCGCCCACAAGCCACCCGCAATATTTTACTTCTGGTCTTGACCGGAACCTGGCCCTTGAAGACGCATGTGACGTATGGGTTACTTTTGTACATGAAGGTGCCGGATACCGTAATGTGCTCGGTTACTATAAATACAACACAAACAACCCACCGGCAACTCCGGCAGCCATTGATACCATTCACATTATTTTCCCGAATGCCTCCTTCAGTGGAAGCGGTGGTGGCCTTTCTTCAGGAAACAGGGTTCATCTTGGCATCTTTGCTCCTGGAATAACAATTGGCTGGGTGCTCATCGCTGATGGTTTCAGAAATGGGACAATTACCAATGGAAACTGGATTTTATATTCCGATAATCAACTAAATCCGGAAGCCGCCGCGAATAAAAAACAACATGCCATCTTATTAAACGACATCGGACGTGGTAAATTCCTGCTCAGTTTTGAAGATCAGCGACGCGATGGTTCTACTGACAATGATTTTAACGATGCGATCTTTTATGTTTCAGCCAATCCGATCCAGTCTATTGTAACTTCAAACATTCCGCTTCCGAATTATACCCAGACAGATACCGACAATGATGGGATTCCAAACAACTTTGATGATTACCCAACCGACCCCACAAAAGCATTTAACAATTATTTTCCCTCCAAGACTACGGTTGGCACCCTTGCTTTCGAAGATTTGTGGCCTGGTAAAGGTGATTACGACTTTAACGACATGGTGATCGATTACAATTTCAACCAGATTACCAATGGTCAGAATAAAGTGGTTCAGATCAAAGCAAAACTCATTCTCAAAGCCATGGGAGCCAGTTATAAAAATGGTTTCGGAATACAATTGCCCATCGCACCTTCACTTATTGCGAGTGTAACGGGAACAGCACTTAACGAAAATATCATAACCCTGAACAGCAACGGAACTGAATCCGGTCAATCGAAGGCAACCATTATTGCATTCGACAACGGATATAAGGTACTGCCCTACCCCGGATATCCTTCAATGGGCGTCAACACAACTCCGGGTGCAACCTATGTAACTCCTGATACGCTGAACATCGTGATTACACTTACTACTCCTACAGCACTTTCCGCCCTCGGTATGCCTCCGTATAACCCGTTCCTCTTTGTAAACCAGGTTCGCAGCCATGAAATCCACCTTCCCAACCATCCACCAACCGACCTGGCCAATCTTGCACTTTTTGGAACCTCACATGATGACAGTGATCCGGCATCCGGCCGTTATTACGTCACAAATAATAACCTTTCGTGGGTTATTGATGTGGCAGGTCCTTTTGAATATCCGGTAGAAAAAGCTGAAGTTACACAAACATATCTCAAATTTATCCCGTGGGGCGAATCGTCCGGCTCGGTTTACTATGACTGGTATCAGATAAAACCAGCTTACCGGAATACTTCGAATGTTTATACACACTGATAAAACGTAAAATAGCGAAATGGTGAAATGGTGAAATGGTGAAAATCATTTCGCCGTTTTTTGTTGACCACGCAAGTTTCGGGGTTAAACATTCGGTTATAACACAGCCCCGAATGGGGCGTAATATATTAACGATGGGTGGAGCCCATCGCAGAGAGCCTTGCAAACTTAATGACAGCCCTGAAAGGGCGAAATCGATTTCGCCCTTTCAGGGCTTAGTGAGATGTGGTTGGCCAGGCACACACAGGGCTTCACCCTGTGTTAACAGATTTCGCCCTTTCAGGGCTACAGATAAGGAATTTGCTGGTTTTTTCAAATCCGAAACCTGAGTTAACCACAATAAGTGCCGGAAATACCCGGGATATCCGTAAATTTGCATCACACACAATACGAAACCTGATTGTTCCAAAACCTGCATACCCATACCCGGTTCAGCGACGGATCCGATGAACCGGAAAAATATGTTGAAGCCGCTATCATTCAGGGTTTGACGGCATTGGGTTTTTCTGACCACTCTCCTCTGCCTTTCGAAAACACCTTTGCGCTCCGGGAGGAAGAAACCGGATTATATTGCGAAACTGTTGTAAACCTCAAAGGAAAATTCCAAGTCCCAAGCCCAAAATCCCAAATCTCAAATCTTAATTTCCAGTTTCCAATTTCCAATTTCCCTTTTCCTCTTTTTCTCGGAATGGAGGCCGACTACATTCCCGGCATCGGACATCCTTTTTCCTACTTTCAAGACAATTTCCCTTTCGATTACTTCATTGGTTCGGTGCATCTTGTGCGGAACGGATCTGATCCTGATCTTTGGTTCATCGATGGTCCCGATCCGGCCATTTACGATGACGGTTTAAAAACACTGTTTGGCGGCAATATCCAAAAAGGGGTTACTGCCTATTTCCATCAGATCAATGAGATGCTTACCAGCTCCAAAATGGATATCATCGGCCATTTTGACAAAATTAAAATGCATAACCGCGGAAGATTCTTTACAGAAACGGAACCATGGTATATTGCACTTGTCAATGAAACCCTTGAACTTGTAAAGAAATCGGGAACAATTGTGGAGGTCAATACACGCGGGCTCTACAAAAAACGATCCGACAGCCTTTTCCCGGGCCCGGCCATCCTGAAAACAATCCATCACCAGAATATCCCGGTCATCATCAGTTCCGATGCACATAAACCCGCGGAAGTATCTATGCTATTCGCTGACACAGCCGATATTTTGTACGACATCGGTTTCAGGGAAATAATGAACCTGACCCCGGCAGGATGGAACAGTGTTTCTTTGAAATAATACCCACCCCCTCCCCTCTTTTGCAATTGGCAGGGGTGGCCAATTAACCTTAATTTATGTTTCAGATAAAAAAATTTACTTTCGAAGATAAAGAGCTGGCAGAAAAAGCATTGGCCATCAGAAAAATGGTGTTTGTCGATGAACAGGGTGTGGATGCCAACCTTGAGTACGATCATGAGGAAGAAGCCCGTCATTACCTGCTTTTGCTCGGTGAAAAACCAATCGCCACGGCGCGTTGGCGTGAAACGGAAAATGGGCTTAAACTTGAGCGTTTTGCTGTATTGCCGAAATTTCGTAACCGGGGTATTGGCGAAATTATCCTGAAAGAGGTGCTCAGGGATGTTTCATCAGCGGGAAAAACTATTTACCTGCATGCGCAGCTCAAAGCTGTAACGTTTTACGAGCGGAACGGGTTTTCCAAAATTGGGGATTCATTCATGGAAGCCGGGATCGGGCACTATTTGATGAAGTATGCCCCCAAAAATTTGTAATTTCGCCAATACTGAAGCTGTAATATGATCCCGCACGACACCATCGATACCATCATCCAGACTGCCCGCATCGAGGAGGTGGTCGGCGATTATGTCAACCTGCGGCGGCGTGGGGTCAACCAGATCGGATTGTGCCCCTTCCACAATGAAAAAACCCCTTCCTTCACCGTCTCGCCGGCCAAAGGGATCTACAAATGCTTTGGTTGCGGAAAAGCCGGGAATTCCGTCAACTTCATCATGGAGCATGAGCATTTTTCCTATCCCGAAGCACTGAAATACCTGGCCAGAAAATACAATATTGAGGTTGAAGAGGAGGAACAAACGCCCGAACAACTCCAGGAATTAAATGAAAAAGAGAGCCTTTATAACCTCAACCTTTTCGCACAACAATATTTTTCAAAAATATTGATCGAATCTGAAGAAGGCAAAGCCATCGGTTTGAGCTATTTCAAAGAGCGTGGCATGCGCGATGATATCGTACACAAGTTCCAGCTGGGGTTCAGTCCGGGAAAATGGAATGCCTTCTCCGAACACGCCATTCAGCTGGGATATAAAAAGGAATTCCTGGTAAAAACGGGTCTCTCCATCGAAAAAGAGAACCGGCTGTTCGACCGTTTCCACGGACGGGTCATGTTCCCGATTCATAGTGCATCAGGCCGTGTGATCGGATTCGGCGGGCGTATCCTGGGAAACGATAAATCGCAGGCAAAATATGTGAATTCTCCTGAATCGGAAATTTACAACAAAAGCAAAACCCTCTACGGAATCAATTTTGCCAAGAATGCCATTATTTCAAAGGATAACTGCCTCCTGGTGGAGGGTTATACCGATGTGATATCCATGCACCAGGCCGGCATCGAAAACGTGGTAGCATCGTCGGGAACATCACTCACGCAGGAGCAGATACGAATGATCCAGCGGTATACGCCGAACATCTCCATTTTGTATGATGGCGACCCTGCCGGCATCAAAGCCTCTTTCCGAGGCATCGACATGATTGTTGAACAGGGAATGAATGTAAAGATCGTCCTCTTTCCCGATGGAGAAGATCCCGATTCATACGCCCGTAAACACCATCCAACGGAGGTGGAATCGTTCATTTCCGCCAACTCCGTAAATTTCATCCTGTTCAAAACCAGGCTCCTTCTCGGCGAAACACAAAACGACCCGATTAAAAAAGCTTCTCTGATCAAGGAGATTGTGAATACCATCGCCCTCATTCCGGATGCGATTTCCCGCTCACTCTATGTAAAGGAATGTTCCGGTTTGATGACCGTTCCTGAACAGGTGCTCATGAACGAGCTGAACAAGATCCTGCGGGCAAAGGTGAAAAAAAGTTCACCTGATCAGGAAAAAGAGCTTGATGCAATTCCTCCCGAACAACCTGCTTCAGAGCCTCAGGTTGAATTTGACCTTGACTCAGCTGAATTTCAGGAAAAAGAGGTCATCCGGTTATTGTTGCTCTATGGCCAGGAAGTCATTCCGATTAAATTAAATCCAAATGACGAGGCAGAAGTCCCGGTTGGCGTGGCTGATTATGTTGTTCATGATATCACCCATGATGATATGGCTTTCGAAAATACCCTTTTTAAATCGATTTTTGACGAATATGTTCTTGGTGTTGAAAAGGATGCCATCCCCGACCGCACATTCTTTCTTTCTCACAGTAACCAGGAGATTTCAACTTTGGCGGTCAACCTGGTGTTCACTCCTTATGAATTAAGTGAAAACTGGCTCAAAAATAACATCATGGTCACCACCGAGGAAACACGCTTGCAAATGCACGTTATGCTAGCCCTTCATGCTTTCAAATCAAGGAAACTGGACAAGATGATGACCGAAACCCGGAAAAAATTAACCGGGGCAACATCTCAGGAAGAGCAGGCCGTTTTAATGAAATCTTTTCATGAACTGAAAAAACAGAGCATCCTGATTAATAAGGACGGACTTGGACGAATAATCACCCGCTAAATTCATCATTTTCCCGCCACGAAAATGATTTGGCGGTACCATGGATTGTTCCAGTAATCCATCAGGATTTTAAAATCCGGGTAGTTTAAAACCTCGAAAACACTTTCGTTGAATTTCATTTGCCGCCTTACCGTTACCTTTCCTTCATTAACTTTTACCTCCCATGAAAAACTGCCAGCCTTGTTGCTGACCGACAGGTTTTTTGATGGCGTAAACAAACTGAATGTGGCCGGTAATGCGATGGTATATAAATAACTTTCAACAGCCATGGCAGGAATTTCATAAGGTGTTTCGCGTTTACCCGATAAAGTTTTAATTCCCCAACTGTCAATCCCCGAAGTGGTAGCTGGAAGATTGAAATAATAATAATTTGAATCCTTCCGGAATGGTTTATCGCTCTGGACAATGTAAGCCTGAAAGCCGTTTTCTGTATTCAGGATGCTTTTTTTCTGATGATTGGTATCATTACCGATCAACCCTCCGGAAATGGAATTCTTCATTCTTCTTTTATCCCGCTGAAGACCTGCAAACGGATAAACACTCCCGTCCATGTAAACCGAAATTTCTCCTGTGAGTTTTGGATCGGACGAAACAATAAAAGTTCCGATAACCTTTATCGTCTGGTTAGGTGTTTCCGTTTTCTGAATGGTTGACTTATCATGGGGCTTCAAAGAAATAAATGAACGACCGGGCAGGGTCAGGTTGAGGTTAACGGAATTCAAGGCTGCTACCGAGAGAAACCATGTTCCGTGTTCCTTGTCGTCAATCTTCACCGCAAAATCTTCCAGATCGGCCAGTGTGGCTATTTTATCATCAACAAAAGCTGACCGGACAACTCCAACCACCGCTGCATCTATTCCGGCCTGTTTTAACAATGCGGTCAGCAACACTGATTTTTCAATCGAAGTCCCGCCATTGCTGTTCCAGGTTTGTTCGGGGGTGCGACACTGATATAATGCATATTTCAATGGAATAGGATAAAGCCGAAGGTCGTTCACCACTTTTTCCTGGATTTTCAAAGCGATTTCGAACTGGTCCCGGTTTTCAGAAACGATGGTACCGACCTCCTTTTTCATCTGATCGGTCAGTGTAAAGCTGAAAGCTGGCTGGCTTGTCAGGAAAGAGAATACCTCTCCGCGTTTATCGGATGTGCTGAAAATAAGCCGGGAATAGCGTTCATTCACTCCCTTTTGCGCCTCATCTGTGGAAATCGCTGAAACATCATTTAATTTCCAGGTAAATACCTGAAAAATTCCTTCTGAACTCTTTTCCGGCTGGGTATCGCCATTGAACATTTTGTAATAGAGGCTTTGTCCGGCAGGAACCCTGACCCTGATCACAAAACTTTTCACCGGTTCTGTCTCGGCAAGCAATTCATTGCCCATCATGGCCGGAAATGCCCCCTTTTGAGTGTGAACCTGGTAATCGAGGTTTATGATCGCATTGCGCTCAAGACCTGTATGGGTGATGACCATTTCACGCAGCAAATTGTAAGCCGGTGCGTTCACTGCGAAACCAGGGAGTACTTCATTGAATGCGTTTTGGGGTGCCACAATTTTTTTTCCATCGGCCATCATGGTGTAAACTTCATTGAATTTCAGTTTCTGGACTGTTGGATTGAAAATAATAAATGTTTCCCCGTAAAGATTATGGAATGCACGATACGTATGTAGTTTCTGCTGTTTGATGTAACGATAGTCCATGCTTCCGTCGGCATTCAGTGTGTACTCTTTGGTCAGGGAAATATACAAGCCATCGTATTTTTCATCCTGTGCTTTGGATGGAGAAGGAAGGAAAATGGCAACGAAAAACAGGAATATGATCAGCGTGTTTGTTTTCATTTAGAAAAAGTATTTTGATGAACCTTGGTTTATAACTCGATCACTACAGGCTGCTCGGTAAACTTAGTCTGTGCTTCAACTGCGGCTTTGAATTCAGGCCAATCCTGGGCATCATATTGCCTTTTGCTGAAAACCGATGTTCCTGAAAAAATGACCGACCCGTTGGCCATGGAATAATTACCCTGATAAGAGGCGGTTTCTCCACGTTTTACCAGTGATTCTGGCATGCGGATTACTTTTTTTATGTCAGGAAGCCTGATTGATTCATTGATTTCGACTTTTCTGGAACACCGGTCCCGGAAAGGATATTTGCGTTCTTTTATCCCGGTTTCAAAGGATAACTGTCCCTGAAAATTTTTGAATATTCCACCTGCAGAAAGAGGAGTAAACATCATCATATTTCCCGATACCAGGGCAAATTCGGGGATGGTGTAATCGATGGCTACCCAGATATTGTATTTCAGATAATCAACCGGATCCGAATATTTGACCTGGGTAACTTTTGCCTGTGGCCATATCCTGAGCAGCTCCCGTTCCACATTCTGATACCAGGCTGTTTTGTTTGAATACTTGAATAAACCGCGGATGGCGGCATCCGATTGCCCCTCACCCGTGATGGTAATGCGCCCGGCCAGCGTTCCGTTTGCCTGTAATTGAGCCACGCCATCTATTTTAACGTAGTGATTTTCGGGGTCGGAAACCGGGGTGGTTGCCAGATCAGCACCTTCGGGAACCCCCATCAGATATTGTTGCTGCTGCTCAGCACTTGACCACAATTCACGCACAAACGGCACCCAGGTGGGGTCGAGCAGGTGGTACTTCCCATCCCGAAGTTTGACAACCGTAACGCAATGGTTGAACTGATCGGCCGGAATGTAATCAATACGCGATCCGGCCATGGTCATGGCCGGATAGGACTGAAACCCGGCCGCCCGTAACATGGTGATCAGCATACCTGCCTTATCTTTGCATACTCCGCACCTGTCGGTAAAAGTCATTGGCCCTTTGTGCAGTGTAAATCCTTCGCCGCAACCCATCGAAATGCCTGAATAGCGCACTTCATCTGCACACCAGTGGGTAAGTCTCGAAACGGAATCCATCTCGCTGGTGGCACCTTTCAATATCTCATTTACCTTATCCCTTATCTCCTTATCGGGGATAAAACTTCCAAAATCCTCATTTACTTTATAAAACCATGTCGATTTCTTATTCCAGCCTTCTGTGGTAGAAACCAATAACTTCGGTGCAACGTCGACCATGGCGACCATTCGTGATTCATTCTTTAACGGGAGTATATCCTTTTTGCTGAATGTATATACGATTTTGCCATTTTCAAACCAGCATGATGATTGCGCCTCTCCGTTATAAAACTGGTACTGAAGTGGTTTATCGCGCGGGACCGTAACCTGGTATACTTTGTTTTTTATAGGATAACTGCCGAAAAATTCCACAATATCATAAAACTGGCCCTTCATCGGTGGAATATATTTGTCATCTTCATCTGAAGCCAGAAGGGCATAAGTAAATCCTTTGCGAAACATGATCATTTCTACGGCATCGCCCGGTTCAAGCCGGCCGATTTCAACCATTTTTTCCCTGGCTCCCCAGTAAATTGCACGTGCCGGAGCTGGATAATCCATTGTTTTCTGAACATCAAGTTCAATAATCCGGCCATCCTTCTTGTAAATCACCGCTTTTTTAATCTCTGTAAATGCCGATAACGGATCATAACCATATTTAACCACATTCAGGTCGATCGCCCCGTGGTTGTTTAAAACCTTTGTGAGGGTATGATTCAGCACAAATGTCAATCCGGTTTCCTGCATATCAACAATTGTACTGTCAAAAATGATCAGCTGATCATGATTGGGATAGGCGGTGGCATCCCCGGCTTTTTTTGCCAGGTCGGCAAAAGATTGACCATAAACAATCGTTGCAAAGGTGAACTGCAACAGCAGCAATAGATTCTTTTTCATTGAAATTGGTCTTTATACCTGAATAAATCACGTTAAATTGAAATCTGTGATGTCAAGAAAGGTTTGATGAAGCGCTGGTTTTCCTTTGAACATAACCGACTTAACATGTGTTTCAACATACTTCAATTGATGGTCGCTTGTAAAAATGCGGATCCGTTTGTTGTGGGGAAATTCTGCTCCGCTCAATTGTAACTGCGTCTGGAAAATAACATTTGCCCGGTCTGCAGGATGCATTAAATTAACTATGTCCGAAATAGAAAAAGATAAAAACTCTTCAAGCGGGTATCCAAATATTTCTGCCGTGCGGTTGTTGGCAAAAACAAATTTTTCATCCTGCATAATGGTCAAACCCATCACTGAATTGTCGACAATTGTCTGATACATGGCAATGAGTTCTTTGTTTTCCTGGGACCGTTTTTCCAGCAACGCTTCAAGGTCTTTCTGGTACAAAGTATTCTCTATTTCAAGATTGCGCTGGTAAGAGGCTATTTCTATAGTCATTTTGGTTTGCTCCATATCGATGGGCTTCAGGAGGTATCCAAATGGCTTAATTTTAAATGACCGTTCATATATCTCCTTGGAACTCTGTCCGGTGAGAAAAATAATGGCACAATTAAATTTATCATTGATCTGTTTGGCGGTTTCAATCCCATCCATTTCGCCACGCAGATGAATGTCCATCAGGACAATTTCCGGCTCTTTCCCCTGCCTGGAAAGTTCAGCAATATCCTCAAGACAAGACTCCCCCCTGATGGAAGATCCTGATACTTCATAACCAAACTGCTGGAGTTGTGATTTTAAACTCGCGGAAATGAGCAATTCATCTTCAACAATGTATATACTGATCGGGTTCATTTATCAAGGTTTTGAGCTGATCATCTTTAACAGGTTTATTTCCTGCTCATCAAGCAGACGCCAGTTGCCTCGTGGCAGGTTCTTTTTGGTCAACCCCGCATAATAAACACGGTCAAGTCGTAAAACCTTGTACTCAAAATGTTCGAAAATGCGCCTTACAATCCGGTTTTGCCCGGAATGTAATTCGATACCAATCTGTTTTTTATCCTTTCCGTCACCAATGTACTCAATGGCATCAACGGTAATTACTTCGTCATCAAGTTTAAACCCTTCGGTAATTTTCAAAAAATCCGCCCTCGTCAGATTTTTATCAATTTCAACATGATAAATCTTCTTGATCCCGTACCTTGGATGGGTCAGTTTTTTTGCAATGGTGCCATCATTGGTAAAAAGCAGCAGCCCGGTGGTATTCCGGTCAAGCCGGCCAACAGGGTAAATCCGCTCCTTGCAGGCACCCGCAACAAGACTCATTACGGTTTTGCGTTTATCAGGATCATCAACGGTGGTGATATAGCCTTTGGGCTTGTTCAGCAATACATATCTCGGTTTCTCCCGATTGATGGTCTGATCGCCATATTGTACCTTATCGCCGGGCCCGACTTTTGTGCCCAATTCAGTCACAATTACCCCATTTACCGATACTGCACCTGCCTCAATCAACCTGTCAGCTTCACGACGTGAAGATATACCTGAATTGGCAATATACTTGTTAAGCCTCATCAAATCAGGATTTTCATTTTTCTCGCCCCTGCGTACAACCTTTTTGGGGCTACTCGTCCTGTCGGGCAGACTTGACCGGTCAAGCTTAATGGATTTGTCAGGCCTGCCGGCTCTTTCGGGTTTTTCCAACCTGTTAAGCTTTACAACGCGTCCGGGTTTTCCGGTCGGTTCAATTCTTTCCGGCCTGGATGATTTTCCTGATACCACCGGCTTAATTGTCCTTTCAGGCCTTTCCCCTCTGTCTGACCTGCCTGATCGTTCAGGTTTGATTGGTTTATCGGGCCGGCCTCCCCGCTTGGTTTCTGAGTTTCTTTCAGGTTTACTGATTCTGCCGGCCCTGGCTGATCTTTCTGACTTTTCTCCACCGCCTGCCGATCTGCCCGTTTTTTGCGGTCTGTTTGGTCTTTCTGTTTTCATCTATTCCTCCTCCTTTTCAAATGGGGGCTTAATTTTTACCCCGTCATAGCGGGTTTCGACCCCTTGTTTGTACGTAATGACCATAAAAAGAGTTCCATCAAAATTGTATTTATACCATTCTCCCTCTTTTCTGCCATTGATATAACTGCCTTCATCCTTCACCTTTCCATTTTCCCAGTACCAGATGTGTTTTCCATCAGGATTGTCTTCAATAAAACTACCTTTAAAATAACAAAGACTATCGGTTTTATCCCCATTACGGTCCAGATAAAAATTATACCATAAACCATTTCTCAGCCCGTCGCGGTAAGTTCCTCGAATATAACTGTCACCAATAAGTTCAAACCATGGTCCGTCCTCATTGCCATCAACAAATTCACCCTCCGTGATCACTTTTCCCGTTTCTTCATACTCCGTTGATAATCCATCCCTGAGACCCTGGCGATAACTCTCTTCTCTCAACAACTGGCCGCTGTCATAATACCATTTCCAGGTACCATCAAACTTACCTTGTTTGTTGAATTTACCTGTTTGCTCTGTTTTTCCGTTGGAGTGATAGTATCTCCACTCGCCGATTTGTTTGCCATTATCATAATTTCCTTCTGCTTTAAGCGATCCGTCAGGATAAAAATCTTTCCAGTGGCCATCACGGTTTCCATCCTCTTTCACAATTCCCTCACCGACGATCACACCACTTTTGTAAAGAAATGCTTTTTCTATCTTGCCTTCAGCAGAATATTCCCGTTTGATTCCCTCTGCAATACCATTCCGGAACATGGCACTGGTTTTCACTTTTCCATCAGGATAATATTCATTCTGAATCTCAAGCTTTTGAATTTCTTCGGCTTCTGTCTGAACAACATCATCGATATACTTGGATATTTTCAGTAAATCCCCGTTTTCAGAATATTCTTTGAGATATCCGTTTTTCAGGTCGTCGCGGTAAGTAACTTCCGATTTCAGGTTGCCCTGATCATAAAAAATACACCAGCGTCCCTGTTTTTTACCATTTCCGTCCCTTCTGTTAATTCTTACCCGGTCAACAACAAAACCACGCTTATATTCAGTTAATGTAACAATGGTACCGTCCGGGCCATACTCTTTGCCAAAACCCTGTTCAAGACCCTTTAAAAATGGTATTTCCTGTTTAACTTTTTCATCGGGATAATAATATCGTGTATAACCTTCTTTTATATCATTCCGGAAATTTTCTTTAATAACCTCTTTATCCATCCGGGTGGTTTTTATTCCATCCTTTTTTCCTCCTTTGTAGCTTATTTCAACCAATAATTTTCCTTCCGCATTGTAAAATTTCCATAAACTGTCCAACTCAAAATTCAACCGGTTCCCTTCCGATTTGATAGTACCCGTTTCATAATACGATTTCCAGAAACCATCAGGCTTCGCGTTTTTCAAAAGCCCTTCACTGGATATTTTTCCATTTGCGTAATAAAATTTACAATATCCGTCCTTTTGAATCGTATCCTGGGCATACATTTCAAATATTAACAGATATAATAGGATGAACAAAAATGATCTGATTAAATAATATCTGATAATCAACTTCATAAAAACTCAATGGGTTTATTATACTGATAATTTTAGCATCCGCAAGATAGGTTTCTTTGCCTTTTGAATCACACTTTTTGATAACTTTAATTCCGGACCTTCATTGTAAAGACAAGCATGTAATTTTTCCAATGTATTCATTTTCATATATGGACAATCATTGCATGAACACGATTTATCTGTTGGTACAATGAAAAACTCCTTGTCGGGCGATGTTTTTTTCATCGCGTGTAAAATTCCGGTTTCTGTAGCAACAATGAATCTGGAAAAATCGCTTTTCCGGGTATAATTCAGCAAGGCAGTCGTAGAACCAATATAATCAGCCAATTCAAGTATAATTGCTTTACATTCAGGATGGGCAATTAATTTTGCATCGGGGTATTTTTCTTTTAACCTGATAATTTCCTCTGTTTTGATTACATCATGAACTTCACAACTTCCATCCCACAGAACCATGTTCCGTCCGGTAAGTCCATTGATATATCCGCCCAGATTTTTATCCGGGGCAAAAATGATTTTTTGATCTTTATCAAAGGATTCAACAATTTTAATTGCGTTGCCAGATGTACAGATTACATCCGACATGGTTTTAATCTCTGCTGAACAATTTATGTATGATATAACAATATGATCGGGATAGTTGGACTTGAATAGTCTGAATTTATCCGGCGGACAGGAATCTGCCAGTGAACATCCGGCATTTAAATCCGGAATCAAAACCTTTTTTGTCGGATTCAGAATCTTTGCCGTTTCTGCCATAAAGTGAACACCGGCAAAAACGATGATATCGGCAGTTGTTTGCAGTGCATTTTGTGCCAGTCCCAGACTATCCCCGACAAAATCAGCAATATCCTGAATTTCCGGAATCTGATAATAATGGGCAAGTATCACAGCATTTTTACTCTTTTTTAAAACACGTATCTTTTCAATGAGTGGTTCAGATAAATGATTTTTCATTTTTTAATAATATAATAGATTACTATTTCTTTATGTTTGTTATAAGAACTGTTAGCATTGTTAGTTTCTATCTGATCAATAATTTTGTTTTTTGAAATAAATGATG
>CAIQUS010000026.1 GCA_903875045.1 uncultured Bacteroidales bacterium | reverse complement strand
TCGCCAATTTTGCTGATGGCTTCCTTCAGATTTCACCTCACGGTGAACACCCTTGCCATTCGCTAACACTTCCTATCAACTCGGTGTGTACAGGGACTTGCACCCTGCCAGTCAAAGAACTATGCCCGACATACAAAAAACCGTCCTGCATGTTGCAGGACGGTAAAATGACTAACCTTTCTGCACCCCTCCCTGAAGCAGGGAAGGATGCAAAGGTTTTGCTAAAGCTTAATCAGTTTCATTGTCTCCAGGGTTCCACCGGTTGTCACATGGATAAAATATATCCCGGGACGAAGTGTTTCAAGCGTGAAGGTGTGTTTCCGTTCACCGATAAGTACCTTCGAAAGAACTTTGACTCCGTTCATGCCATAGATTTCAACTTTGGTCATCCCTGTTTCAACCGTGCCCGACAGTTCAAGTGTGACAGCATCATTGGTGGGGTTCGGGTAAGCACGTATATGCTGATTTTTCACAAACTCCGGTACTGATGTCTGAACATCGCCAACCTGAACAGGATTGTTTACAACAGGATTAGAAGGCGGACAATATTGTCCTGTGGTAGTGATATACCCATGCATATAGCTGCCATTCTTAACGGTGGTGCCGGCCTGATAAATGATTTTCAACCCTGCAACCATTGTAACAGATGCGCCGCTATTAACAGTGAATAACGTACCGACACCAGCAACATAGATTGTTTGAAGGGCATTGTAGCAGTATGTCCCGACCCCCAGTGAAATATTCTGCAATGTCAGATTGGTTGGCACCAGGGAGTTTACGGTTATATCAAGGTTCGGTGATGTTGCTCCGTTTCCGCATAGGTTTGTCCCGTAAACGTTGATACTACCCGAAGATGCCGTTGCAGAATAATTGACCGTAATACTTGCAGTATTTGAACCACTGGCAATTGATGCCCCTGTTGGCAATGTCCAATAGTAACCTGTCGCATTCGCTATTGGTGCAACCGAATAGGCAACACCCGTTTGCCCCTGAGTAACAACGACAGGACCAGTAATTACTCCTGCGGCACCTGGCAGTAGCATGGCTGTACCAACAATAATTGGTGCAGATGACAATTTACAGCCAGCGCTGTTGGTAACGGTCACAGTATAAGTACCGGCTGTAAGATTGGTCGCAGTTGAACCCGTTTGACCGTTGTTCCACAAGTAAGTCTGCGAGCCACCAGATCCACCAGAAACCGTTGTGGTGATCTTACCATTGCTGAGACCCTGACACGTAACCATCGTCGCAGTGTAATTGATGGACATGTTTGATGGTTGTGTAATATCCTGCCATGTTTGAATGAAACAATAGTGGGCATCGGTAACCGAAACATAATAGCGACCAGCAATAAGTCCTGTGATTGTTGACGCAGTGGAACCAGTGCTCCATTTATAAATATACGGTGCGGTTCCACCGGATCCTGCAATCGTCGCGGTCCCATTATTTCCGCCATAACAGGTAACATTGGTACCAACACTGTTTGCTGACAATGCAACAGGTTGTGTAATCAGCCATGACTGTGTCATCGCACAACTATTCTGATCAGCAACAGTTACCGTATAAACACCCGCTGTAAGTGCATAAACATGCGGTGTTCCCTGACCCTGGTTGCCGGCAACATTCCAGTAATAGGAATATGCCGGAGTACCACCAACTACAGTAACGTCAATTTTGCCTGTTGCCCCGCCATTACAAAGCACATTGGTTTTTATGGAAGTCAATGACAAGGCTGCAGGAGATATTATCTGCCAGTAGCCAATTTTAGCACACAAGCTCGCATCAGTTACGGTTACAGTATAGATTCCTGCTGTCAGATTAATGATCGAACTTGTTGTTTGTCCATTGTTCCAACGATAAGTCATTCCACCGGTTCCTCCGGAAACTGTTGTAGTTATCTTCCCATTATTTCCACCAAAGCAGGTTACCATCACGGGTGTACCTGTGATGATAATTTCAGTTGGTTGTGTGATAATCCTGGAAGTAAGGTAGAGACAATTATTGAAATCAGTAATTGTCACAGCATAACTACCAGCAACCAGGCCGGTAATAGTCTGTGTAGTTGCACCTGTGCTCCACTTATATGTATATGGTGCAGTTCCTCCAAATCCTGAAATGGTGGCGGCCCCGTTGCTGCCTCCGAAACAAGTAACATTCGAGACTACGCCATTACCCGATAGCATTGCCGGCTGCGTTAGAGCCCAACTGCCTGTTTCTGTACAACCGCCCGCATCCGTAACCACGACCGTATAGCTACCGGCAATCAATCCTGATATGGTCGGGGTGGTAGCACCGTTATTCCACAGATAGGTGTAATATGGCAAACCTCCTGTAACACTTAATTGTATCCATCCGTTGTTGCTGGTGAAGCATGTAGGATTGGCGTAACCGTTGCGGGTAATGATCATCTTCAGGTTTGAAATCACAGTAAAAGATTTGATCATTGTACATGAATGGGCATCTTTCACCGTCACGGTGTAGGTGCCTGCTGTCAAACCGGTAATTGCCGGTGTAGATTTACCATTGTTCCAAAGATAAGCATAGCCCGGCGTTCCGCCTGTAACCGTTGTGGTAATGGTTCCATTGCTGCCTCCGAAACAAGTCACTTTTGTGGGAACCCCCACCACCGTTATTTCAGAAGGCTCGCTTACATACTGTCCGGTAAAGGTCATACAACTATTGGCATCGGTTATTGTTACCGGGTAAAAACCAACAGTAAGACCTGTGATAAGTTGGCTGGGGGAACCTGTAATCCATTTGTAATTATAAGGAGGTGTCCCGCCTGCCCCTGAAATCGTTGCTGTTCCGTTGTTACCACCGTGGCAGCTAACATCGGTAACAACTCCATTGCCTGACAGTTTAGTTGGCTGTGTTAACAACCAACTTCTGGTCAATTTACAATTATTGGCATCGGTTACAGTAACAAAATAGGTGCCTGCATCCAGGGAATTGAGATGGGGGGTGCCTTGTCCCTGTGTCCCAGGATCAACCAGGGAGTACCAATAATAACTATATGAACCAGTTCCGCCGCCGACCGTAATATCAATCGTTCCAGTTGGATGATCGTTACATTTAACATTGCTGTATGAGGTTGCCAGGAATGATAAAGCCGGTGGAGCCGTAACTGCCCAACTTTCGGTAATAGTGCATGAACCGGCATCTCTTACAACAACCTGATAGGTTCCGGCGGTGAGGCCGGTTGCTTTGGCACTGTTTTGACCATTGCTCCACAAATATGAATAGCCACCAATACCGCCTGCAGTACTTACCTGAATCCATCCGTCTGTGCTACCGTTGCAAAGTGGATTGCTGTAAGCAACACGGGTAACAGAGAGTGCGGTGTTTGAATTGACCATAAAGGATTTGATCATGGAACACTGATTGACATCTTTCACAGTAACAGTATAAGTACCGGCAATCAAACCAGTAATAGCCGATGTGAATTTTCCGTTACTCCACATATAAGAATAACCAGGTGTACCTCCGGATGTGGATGTGGTTATAGTTCCGTTACTGCCTCCAAAACAAGTTACAGTTGTTACAGTGCCAAGAATAGTGATTTCTGAAGGTTCACCGATATATTGTCCCGTGAAATTCATGCAGCTATTCGCATCCGTGATTGTTACACTGTAGAAACCGGTCGACAGTCCAGAAACAAATTGTCCGGGCGAACCGGTAATCCACCTGTAAGTATATGGGGGTGTTCCGCCTGCTCCCGAAATCGTTGCGGTTCCATTGCTGCCACCATGGCAGGTAACATTAGTGGTAATCCCAAATCCGGAAAGACTTGATGGTTGTGTAATTAACCAGCTTCTGATCAACCTGCAATTGTTGGCATCGGTAACAGTGACTGTATAAATGCCTGCCTCGAGATGAGACACATGTGGCGTATACTGGCCTTGATATGCCGGATCAGGCAGGGATTCCCAGTAATATGTATAAGAACCGGAACCCCCACCCACAGTGATGTCAATTTTACCATCCATATTGTACCTACATTTAATATTACTATAAGTGGATGAAATGATTGACAAAGCTGCAGGTGCTGTAACTACCCAACTTCCGGTTGCCATACATGAGCCGGCATCTGTCACAACGACCTGGTAAGTTCCGGCAGAAAGACCTGTCACTTTAGCATTGTTCTGACCATTGTTCCACCGATAGGAATAACCGGAAAGCCCACCGGCAGCCATCACCTCAATCCATCCGTCATTACCTGCATTGCAAAGAGGATTGCTGTACCCGGTGCGGGTGAGAGTTATTGCCGGATTTGAATTGACCATGAATGACTGGATTCGCATACAAGTATTGAAATCGGTCACAGTTACTGTATAGGCTCCTGCTGTCAGGTTAACTATCGCCGGGGTGGTTTGATAGTTGTTCCACTTGTAAGCATAGCCTGGCATTCCACCGGTTACAATTGCAGTAACCTTACCATCGTTACCGCCAAAACAGGTTACCTTTACAATTGTACCGGTAATGGTGAGTTCTGAAGGTTGCAGTACCTCAATAAATGGCAAGTTTACGCAACTGTTGGCATCAGAAACCGTCACATAATAACGGCCGGCGGTTAGTCCGGAAATACTCTGGAATGTTGACCCTGTACTCCAACGGTAAGTATAAGGCGGAGTGCCGCCAAATCCGGAAAAGGTCGCAGAACCGTTGTTGCCTCCGTAGCATGTAACATACTTTGCCTGGCCGTTGGTTGACAAGGCAGATGGCTGAGTAATCAGATAACTCTCAATTTTCATACATGTATTTTGATCCGTTACAGTCACGGTATAAGGCCCCGCGCTGAGATTAAAAACATGTGGTGTTCCCTGACCCTGATATGCGGCTACATTCCATCTATAAGTATAGGGTGCGCTACCCCCGCTGACTACAATATCAATTTTTCCTGTTAAGCCGCCATTGCATAATAAATTAGTTACCACAGGAGTGATCGATAGATCAGACGGTGCATTAATCTGCCATGTACCAACCTTGGCACATAAACCGCCATCGGTCACCGTTACAGTATAAATGCCCCTGGTGAGAAAAGAAGCGGTATTCGTATTTTGTCCATTATTCCAAAGGTAGGTATAAGGATAAACGCCTCCGGTAACACTCAACTGAATGTATCCGTTATTGCTGTTATAACAGCTCGCGTGTTGAATGGAAGCAGCACTGACAATGATTGGCAAATTCTCAGCAACTGCAAAACTCTGGGATTTTGAACAACCTGCAGTGTTTGTAACCGTAACAGTGTAGGTTCCTGCCAAAAGATTGGTGGCAGTTGAACCAGTCTGACCATTGTTCCACCTGTAGGTATATACTCCTCCCGACCCACCTGAAACTGTTGTGGTTATTTTACCGGTGTTACTCCCCTGACATGAAAGGCTAAAAGGTGTACCTGTAATAGTAATGTCTGTTGGTTGAGTGATATTCAAAAAGGTAAAGTTGGAACAGCTGCCGGCATCGGTTAAGGTAACATAATAACGGCCAATGGTAAGTCCGCTGATGAAAGGAGCGGTAGAACCAGTAGACCATCTGTAATAATATGGAGGCGTTCCCCCGGCTGCTGTGATCATGGCCGACCCGTTGTTCCCGCCATAACAGGTGATATTCGTCACAGTACCGTTGCTGGAAAGGGCTGACGGCTGGGTTACCTGCCAACTTTGGATTTTAACACAGGTGTTTTGATCTGTTACAGTCACTGTATAAGTCCCGGCATATAGCCCGGCAATGTGTGAAGTTCCCTGCCCCTGATAAGCCAGTACATTCCACTTATATGCATAGCCAGGTGTTCCTCCATTGACTGTAATATCAATCTTCCCTGTAGAACTGCCATTGCAGGATAAATTGGTCACAACCTGATTGATTGACATGGCTGAAGGAGAAGTTACCAGCCAGCTGCCAATCTTGGTACAGAAACCCGCATCAGTTACAGTCACAGTATAAACCCCGGCTGCAAGATTAACCGCAATGCCGGAAGTTTGTCCATTGCTCCATTGATATGAATAAGGTGAAAGGCCTCCGTTAACAACTACCTGGATAGAGCCGTTATTAGTGTTGGAACATGTAGCATTTAGAACAGATACGGTACCGAAGGTTAACGGGGTCACTGAAAAATTCTTGGTCTTCTTGCAGCCAGCCCCATTCGTAACAGTCACGGTATAGGAACCTGCTGAAAGATTTGTTGCCGTTGCCCCTGTCTGGCCGTTGTTCCACACATAGGTCAATGGACCACCTGACCCGCCAGAAACAGTCGTGGTTATCTGGCCGGTACCTGATCCCTGGCAATTGAAATTCACAGGTGTACCCGTAACAGTCATGTCCGACGGCTGGGTGATATCCTGCCAGGTATAGCTTATACAATTATGAGAATCTGTTATGGTAACATAATACCTACCAATACCCAGTCCGGTGATGGTGGGTGTATTGGCACCGGTACTCCACAAATAAGAGTAAGGTGGTGTTCCACCCAGGCCGTTGATCGTGGCAACGCCATTATTTCCGCCATAACAGGAAACATTGGTTACAATACCATTGCCCGACAATGCAGTGGGCTGTGTTATTTCATAGTTTTGAATCTTGGTACACAAATTATAATCTTTTACCGTGACGGTATAAAAACCTGCCGATAAATTATATATTGTCGGTAAGTTTACACCGTTATTCCATAAATAGGTATATGCCCCGTAACCTCCGGTAACCGAAACGGAAATCGAACCGTTTGAGGCACCGTAACAGGTTACGTTGGATCCTCCCGATTTTGTAATGGTCAATCCGGCAGGCTGTGAAACAATGAAGGAATTGGTTGCAGTACAGTAATTCGCATCTGTGACGGTTACTGAATAGGTTCCGGCATTCAGTCCGGCAATATTCATAGTGGTAGCGCCATTGCTCCAGAAATAAGACAGGTAATCCGGCTGTCCTCCATCCGGTGCAATGGATATTGCACCATTACTACCCCCAAAACAGGAAACCGGGGTTACTGTACCTGGCACATAAAAAGGATTAAGCAGAAAGATACTGGCCACGCCGGAAGATACGCCATTCGGCAGATATTGAACTGCAAGATAAAACTGCCCCGAATGATATCCGGGGGATCCCGGAGTGATGACCGGATTAAGGTCATTTGAAGTCCATGCACCTGAGGCATCAGTCCACGTGTAATTGGATCCAATCTCTCCGCATCCGAATAACCCTCCGCAAAAAAGGTAAATATTTTCTCCATAGCAAACCACACTTGGTGATGCATACTGGGCTTTGACATTGAACGACAATGCCACCATGAAGCATGTTAAAGCTGAAAACTTTAAGAACTTCATAAAACGATTTTCATTGTAAAATGTTCTCATAACTTAATGCAATTAGGATTGATTAGCTACCATTTTAAGAAAGGAAAAACCTTACCATTCCCCCACCACAAATATAGTGCATAAAACTCAAAAATGTACTACAGGTGACCTGGTTTATTTTTCCTGCCGGGAATCATTCGTGCTTCTAATTTCAAATTGTTTGGTAAAAGAAGGTAAAGATCATATTAAAACTGCCTGAATGCAATTGGGGATAATCGTAATTGTTTTTTACGGGAAACCGTAAGGTGGATATTGCTACATCTTTATCAATTTCATCGTTTCCCTGGTTGTTCCGGCCGTAATATGAAGAAAATACATCCCGGGAAGCAGGTGTTCAGCAGTGAAGATATGTTTCCGCTCACCGATGAGTGTTGCAGAAAGCACCTTTACGCCGTTCATTCCATAGATATCCACCCTGGTCATCCCTGCTCCTTCGGTGCCGGCCAGTTCAACGGTGAATGATTCACTCATCGGGTTAGGGTAAACACGAACATGCCGGTTTTTTATGAGATCTGGTACCGATAATTGCACCTCCCCAACCTTTACAGCGCTGTTCACCACCGGGTTTCCGGGCATGATGCAATATTGGCCATTGGTGGCAATAAACCCGTGCATATATCCTTCATTTGTAACAGCAGTGCCAGGCAAATAAACAATATTCTGCCCTGCGATCATTGTGGCTGAACCACCACTGCTGACGGTGAATGTTTTACCGCCGCCACCCACATAAATCGTTTGCGTGGCATTGTAACAGTTG
>CAIQUS010000025.1 GCA_903875045.1 uncultured Bacteroidales bacterium | reverse complement strand
GGAATGACGAATAAGGGAATGACGTATTAAGAATTAAGAATTAAGAATGAGGGATGAACGGAAAGTGTATTGCATCGGGGAGACGGTTCTTGACATCATTTTTCAGGATAACAGACCGGTTGCAGCAACCCCGGGGGGGGCAATGCTCAACACAGCCGTATCACTTGGCAGGGCAGGAAGGCCTGTATACTTAATCAGTGATTTTGCAAAAGACCATGCAGGCGATTTGATTCAGGAATTTTTATTGCAAAACGGGATATCAACAGAATACATCAGCCGGTATGCTGATGGCAAAACAAGCCTGGCGCTCGCCTTTCTTGATCATCAGCGGAATGCGGAATATTCTTTTTACAAAATCTTCCCGGAGGAACGGTTTAAAATTTCCCTGCCGGAGGTTCAACCCGGGGATATTGTTTTATTTGGCTCCTTCTATGCCCTTACCCGGTCGCTTCGCCCGGTGATCATGGAGTTTATCAGAAGCGCAAAAGCAAGCGGCGCTTTGATCGTGTATGATCCAAACTTCAGAAGCGCACATCTCGGTGAATTGGAAACCTTCAGGCCCTGGATCCTTGAGAACATCGGGTTGGCGAACCTGGTGAGGGGTTCTGATGAAGATTTCATGAATATCTTTGCCGCCGCTGACGCAGATCAGGCCTTTCATCATGTTAACGGCGCCGGTTGTCCAGCGCTGGTGTACACCAAAAACAGCAGGGGTGTTGAGGTGATTGAAGCGGGGCATTCCAGCTTTTATAACGTTCCGCAGATCAGCCCTGTAAGCGCCATCGGAGCGGGCGATGCATTCAACGCAGGCATCATCTATGCACTGCTGAAAGATGGAGAAACCCTTAAAGGCTATCCCTTTTCCTCCTGGGACAGCATCATCAGCCATGGAATTTGTTTTTCGGCAGATGTGTGTCAGAGCCTGGAAAATTATATTTCTGTCGGCCTTGGAAACAGGTTGAAAAAAACATTTTAGATGGCCCGTGGAATCTATACGATATTGCTGCTGATCCTCTCGAATGCATTCATGACGCTTGCCTGGTATGGCCACCTGAAATTCAAATAACCCTACTCGTCTTCTCCATTTTCACCATACTTTTTTTCAGGACGGAGACTTTACGACTGAATCATTTTATTGGATTTTTCTTTTTAATTTTAGCTGTCTATTTTATTTTTAAAAAGTGAGCCATGAAGACGACAAAAGCATCCATCAACACCTTTCTTTCCCTTCATAACATAGCCATCGCGGGTGTTTCCAGGGATCCAAAGAAATTTGGGCACCTTGTTTTCAAACAATTCAGGGAGAAGGGATACCAGGTTTTTCCGGTCAATCCGGGCACAGACGACATTGCGGGCATTCCCTGCTTCCGCAGGGTGAGCGAATTGCCCCTTCATGTTCAAAGTTTGATCATCCTCACATCGAAGAGACACACGAAGGAAGTTGTGGCGGAAGCCATGGCCAGGGGAATCAGCAACATATGGATCCAGCAGATGTCGGATACCCCGGAGTCAATTGAACTGGCAAAAATGCACCCGGTAAACCTTATCACCAACGAATGCATCCTGATGCATCTTGATCCTGTAACCGGCATCCACAAGTTTCATCGCAGCATAAAGAAGCTGTTTGGGCTATATCCGAGGTAACGATAAAAAAGACCTTCGGGCAAGAACATATAACAGGAAATAAACATTCATAATCCCAGATCGTATGTTTGGATATCCGGGAAATGTTTTTACCTTTGCACCCTCATTTGAGGGAGCATAGCTCAGCCGGTTCAGAGCATCTGCCTTACAAGCAGAGGGTCACAGGTTCGAATCCTGTTGCTCCCACCAACAAAGACAAGGGTTTCAGAGAATAAAAATCTGAAACCCTTTTTTCATGTAACCCAAAATGTAACCTTAAAATTTATGGGAGCGGGACAAAAGTATGATCGGCAATATTCCTATTTCGATGCTTGTATCGATCTATTGACAATGCCAATTGACCAATTTTCCCCGTTTCACCCCCAACAATCTCCAATATTGGGTTCCCCCGACAGAATCGCCGATTTTTTTATTGAACCTTTTATCCTCGACCTTGAAGACGAAATTCTGGAAAGGAGTACCCCTGAACAAAAGGCTGATCTTTTAAAACGTTACCTGTCCAGGTTGAGAAAGTCCAGAAATCATTTGTCTGTTGAAGACCGTAATACCACTGGGGGAGTAAATGAGCAAGGTACAGTAGCTGAAGAAATTCCATCGGTCCTCCTGCCTCAGGACGGATTGCTCATCATGGATATCCCTCAGAACGACAATAATGACCTTAAATTCAAACAGGGCTGCAACATCCTGTACCATCTTCTCTTTGATGAACTGCAAAAATGCTGCGCTATCTATGACATCCCCTTTGCTGATATTTGCCTGAAGCTTGGATTCCCCCTGGACACCATTAATATAAAGGTTCCCTCCCCGGATAAGTTGAATTTACCGAATCAGGTAATCGAAGTTCCGAAAGGAGCCATCGAAAAACTGAAACAGGCATTGCAGGAAAATGGTTTCCTGAACGTACCAAAAGTCAGGGACCTTAATGAACAATCCAGGGAGGAACTTGTAAAACTTATTTGTGCCAATGATGTTCCCTATAAAATTGCAATGTTTGATCACCTCGGCTTCACCGACTACTTTTTATCAGAGTATGGATCCACAAGAACGGGCATGTATAAAAAATTCTCTGAAATCTTTTGTGCCGGAAACAGACCAGTCTCAGTAAGAGCTATCCAGGGAAATATGAATGATCTAAGGAAAAACACAACAAATCGTGACCCCAGGTATACTGCTTCCCAGCATAGAGAAGATGTAAAAAAACACTACGAAACTTTAAAATAAGGAGTACTCGCGTCTCAATGCCGCGAAATGCCGCGTGTAAAATTGCCGGATAACTAATATTTATCCTATATGGCAATTACATTTGAACAATTACCCCAAGCAGTTAGCCAGTTACAAGATAAACTGGATAACATCGAACGTTTACTTCTTTCCAGAAGTGAAGTCTCCCAACCTGATGCCGATAAACTTTTAACTATAAGGGAGGCTGCCGAGTTCCTGCATCTCACGGTCCCTACCATTTATAGTCTGGTTTCCCGGGCTGAAATCCCCGTTTGCAAGCGAGGCAAGCGATTGTACTTTTCAAAATTAGAGGTTACCAGCTGGATCATGGCCGGCCGGAAGAAAACGGTTTCAGAGACCGATGAGAAGGTCGACTCATATTTATCCAGACCGGGGAGGAGGAATAGCCAATGTATATAATCGAAAACTATAAAACGATCCTCCGGCATTCCGAAAAGATGAGTGACTGTATAAACACTGCCATGAAAATTCAAAACATCGCAGTTACCAAAAAGTCAACCGAGGATCTGGCCTTCCTGCTCGGTATGATCCAAAGGATGACCTTCCATCTCAGCAAACAGCTGGAAAAAGGAATTGCAATGGAGGAAGAGTTAAACAAAATGGAAGCATTGGCAAAGGAATTACCCGGTGCAAAAATCTATGTTTCACCCTGGGGTTGCCTGATTGACAGCACCACCCTGCCGGTATAACCCTGCATCACGAAAAAAAAGCCCGCATGAACGGGCTTTTTTCTTATTCGCTGAATTACAGTCTTAAAATCTTTCAAATGCAAATATATGAACAATGATCCAAATTTATTGATATCCAAGAATCAATCACATCGGAAACAAAAACCGGAGGAGTTCCCCGCAAATACTGCCGATGCAGAACTTGAAGCTGGGATGAAGAGTATTCTCGTAAGAGAAGCCGAAAAGTACATCCGCGTTACCACCGACTATTATCGTTTGAGCCACATTCTGAATGCACATAAACAAAGTACCCCTGTTCAGCAACTCTGGAAGAAAGGTGCAATCACGGGCGACTATGGAAAGACGATATTCAGGTATATCAAAAAATATGTGGCTTTTGTCAATATTCCCGACAATTCCGAATCCTACCTGAAGGAGCACCACCACAATGGTGATGCCTATTTTAATTTGTATGAACAGATGAAATATGTTCCGGCGCCGGGTGATGTGACCATTACCATGAAATTCCTGTCACGCATCTTCCAGGATAAAATTGAACTCGTCATGGATTACCTGAAGATCCTTTACGAAAACCCGACGCAGAACCTGCCGGTCATCTGCCT
>CAIQUS010000024.1 GCA_903875045.1 uncultured Bacteroidales bacterium | reverse complement strand
ATCCAGATGTTCCCCCCGATAATAATGGTTCAGAAAGAGCCATCCGCAATGTCAAAGTGAAACAAAAAATATCTGGACAGTTCAAGGTGTTTAATGCTGCTGAAAACTTTGCCATCCTGAGATCCATTATTGACACTGCCATTAAAAATGGGCAAAAGGTGTTGCCTGCTTTGAATGTCATTGCCGATTATAAATGCGACTGATTAGTAACAAATCCGGTTTTCTTTTCAAAATATCGGATGGCCGAATCGGCCGCAAGAAAGGATCCGTAATCACTCCAGTGAACCCCTGATGAAGGGATTAACCGATAGGGTGCGGAATCTTTCATGGCGCTGAAATACGGGTTAAAGTCGAGCACATTGATCCCGGCATCATTTGCTTTCTGCGTAAAATAATCCCTCCCTGTCTGATGGCGTTTCATCTTCAGGAACCGGTCGGGGATTAATTCAGGATAAAACGAACCCTTGTCGGGAGGGATCACCACAACCACGAAAATTTTCTTGAAGTCCCAGAGATAATTCTGGACGAATTTCAACATCCTCACCTTTTCTTCAATGTAGTATTTCCCGGGAAAATCCTGTCCAAGGTAACCCCGTATATACCCTGATGCAAAAAGTTCCTTGCGCTTCCCTACAATCACGCGTTCGGCATGGGGGATCGAAAAAAGGCTAAAATCCACCTGGTTGAAAATTCTTACGAAATCAGGTTTAAACCCGGTTGCGTCCTCCCGGTATTGCCGGTACTGATCCTGCCAGGTTCCATTAAACCAGGACGCAGACGTAATCACCGGTTTTGACACAGAGGTAAATACACCCGAGAGCGGCTTTGACTTAATCAAACCAAACCGCTTCTGAAAAGAAGGAAACACAAGTAGCAGCAGGATGATTAATAATAGGATTGTCTTGATCCGGTTCATTTGAATTAAAACCTGAAATAGATAAATGGACTGAATCCCGTTGATGTGATCGTAGCTTCGCTGAGAATAAACAACAGAATGGCAATAACCGAGAAGGTGATCATCAACCCGTTACCGGGATTGAAATAGAGTTTTTCCACCCAGGATTCGATTTTTTTGAACCCGCCCCAAAACGAGAAAATCACAGCGATAATCAGCATAGTCCAGAATTTCGGATTGAGCCATACGGTACTTTCACCCCCCTGGAAGGTAAAAAGTCGTCGGATGAGAAACCAGGCTTCGTCGAGGGTTTGTGCCCTGAAAATCAGCCACCCGATCATCAACAGGAAAAAGGTGATCGCGATAGATGGAATTTTCCCCGATTTTCTCAGATACTTGAGCAGAAACAACCTGTCGGCAATGAGAAAAATTCCCATATAGGCGCCCCATACAATGAAAGTCCATGCAGCACCATGCCAGAAGCCACATAACAGGAAGGTGACCGTGGTAGCAATGAGGTAGATCACTTTATCTGCCCGGATTCCCCAATAATGTTCCTTCGGGAGTTTGCGTGAAGTTGAATAGGCAAGCGGCAGAAAAATGTAATCGCGGAACCAGAATGAAAGGGTGATATGCCATCGACGCCAGAATTCAGTGATACTTTGCGAAATATAAGGGGAGTTGAAATTCTCGGGCAGCCGGAACCCCAGCATACGGGCAAGTCCGATTGCCATATCTGAATAGCCGGAGAAATCGAAATAAATTTGAAAAGTATAGGCTATCGCCCCGATCCAGGCCATTCCGCTCGATAACTCAACAGGGGTCAGTGCAAATATTTCATTGACTGTAACCCCGAGCACATCGGCGATCAGTACTTTTTTTGCCAGACCGATGATGAAACGGTAAAATCCGGTCAGGCGAAAATCGATGTTCTCTTGTGCCGATCTGTCGGTAATCTGCGATGCGATTTGACCCGGCCTTACAATCGGGCCCGACAACAACTGAGGGAACATGAATATGTATAAGGCATAATCCTGCAACTTTTGAAAAACCGGGTGCTGTTTTTTATAAACATCAAGGGTGTAAGAGAGTTTTTGAAAGGTGATGAATGAAATGCCGACCGGAAGGACAATTTTAGTCCATTCGGCAGGCTTTGACCCGAACAGGCTCAACATCACCTGGAATTGGTCCACAAAAAAGTTCATGTATTTAAAATAGAGCAGGAGCGCCAGATTCAGGATGACCGATACCCAGAATAAAAACCTGCGGGCTGATCCGGTTTTCAGGCTCATCTCTCTGATCAGCACAAAATCAACCAAAACCGAACCCATCACAAAAAAAACAAACTTAGGTGCGCCCCAGGCATAGAAAAGAATACTCGCAATAAGCAGAACCCAATTCTTATAGTTCCGGTCGATCAGAAAATAGACGATCAGAAAAAAAGGCAGGAAATAGAGTAAAAATAAACTGCTGCTGAAAATCATGGTCAATTGTTTTTTGAGATGCGTTTCAACTCATTATTATATAAATAAATAGCATCCGTCAACACGACAGCGTCCAACGGAAGGTTTTGTTCTATGGCCTTTTTTTTCAGGATATCCAACATGCCTGCATTTGACCGGAAGGTTTTCATGATCTGCTTTACCGGGGTTTTTCCCGGATAATAAAACTCGTAAGCCCGGTCAACAAACCCATATCCGATATTGCCATAACCGGCATTGGTTTGCATCAGGATCACCACATCCTGCCTGCCGATCGCCTGATCAAGACCGATCTGGGCGGTATTTGTAGGTCTGATCAGTTGCAGCGGATAAACTTCTTTGTCGTAATACCACATTTCCTCCTGGCTAAAGGTGTTTTTGATGATTCCATTGTCGTGCCAGTACCAGTAAAAGCTGTCGCTGATGAACAAAGCCGATGGTTTCGGGAGCGAAGAACGATATTCATGATGAAAAACAGGATAGGACATTTCCGGGACCGGGATGGTCCACATCAGGTTCAAGACACGGTCCATGTCATTGTCTTTCCGGCGGGCAACCGGTTCATGCACCACACTGTCGAGAACCAGGTGCGGAAGTGCCCTGTCAAGCCGGGCTTCGAGATACCTCGTGAGCGAGTCGGCACAAAGCCAGGCGCCATAGCAGCTCCAGTGGATACCTGTCTTCGGATACAATATGTTGCGAGATGTGTCTTTCAGGTTGACCAGCCATTGGTTGAAATCGATCAGGTTGATTCCGGCTTTTTTCATCTGACTGACATAGTACCCGTTATTGGTAATATTTTTTTTCAATTTCAAATAGCGGTCAGGAATATGCTCAGGAAAATAGAAGCCTTTCCCGGGGGCAAGGATAACCAGTAGGGTTACCCCTTTTTTTTCCAGGAAATAATCCTGGAGGTATTTGAGCCTGGAAACTTTATCATCGATATACTTCTTCCCGATGAAATCTGTGCCTAAATATGCCTCAATATGAGAATCAGCCTGCAGATAGTTGTTTTTCCCCACAATGATCCGTGCAGCATGCGGAATGGAGAAAAAGGTGAAATCAACCTGGTTGAACAACCTTGTAAAATCATTGTGAAACCCTGTAGTCCGCTCGATATGCGGGGTCATTTGCTGTTGAAATGCCCCGGTGCTGAAAGATACCAGGGTAAATTCCGGACGGAAGCTGGGCACAAAATACCCTTCCAGTCCGATGGTGGGAATGATTTTAAGTACCTTTTGCACCGTAGGAATGGCAAGCATGGCCAGTATCAGAATGAAAACAGTGCTTTTTATCCATGTCATCCTACAGTTGTTTAACTTGTCCAATTACCCGGGATGGGAATGAGGACACAAAGTTAACAGAAATTGAATTAGGGAACGTTTGGAGATCATTCATTCCGTTCAAACAACCTTATTTCCATATCGTCCACAAGGAGTTCTGTATCTCCCCGATACCAGAAATAAGCTTGAAGCGTGTTGTTTTTGTCGTCGAAAAACGGGGTCATATAGTCCATGGTGACTTTATTCCAGATGCCTGGTTTCAGGTTGGCCTTTTCCAGTTCGAGCATACGGTATTTACAGGCTGTTCCATTCTGGTTGCCGGTAATCACCAGGCCGCAAAGGACCTCTTCGGGTTTACAGGTAAACCATACAAATGCAGTTACCCTGATCCATGCAAAATCCTTTTGCGATACATCCTTGTAGGGTAGGTTGATGCCCGGTGAGAACTCCAGTTTTTTACTCATCCTCAACGAATAATTTCCACTGTATGCAGTATCTCTGCATAAATTTTCCGCACCTGCCTGATCCGGTGTTTCAAAATTCCAGGTGGCAAGTACCTTCGAGGTATAGTTTCCCGTTTCAGGTAGGAATTCGCGTTCATCGTTTATGGCTGTTGGTTCAAGGAACATCCGGTCAGCATCAGTCGCCCTGGTTTTCCCGAATACGGCCCAATAATAGGCTTTGGTCATGCGTGAAGGGTGCAACACAAAATTCATGTACTGCCAGGTTTGAAAAATGTTCAGGAAAACAATCAGGAACAGTACTGACCCTGCCCCCCACCTGGCTATCGGGGTCTGTTTCGATATCCACTGAATCAGGGCGCCCAGAGGCAATGCAAGCAGCAGGTAAGTTTCCATCATCGAACGCTGGCTGAAACTTCCGCCGTACCACCAGGTTGGCCAGCTGGCGATGATCAGAATATGGGCCAGGAAAAAAACAGATACCGCCAAAAAGACCGGACGGTTCTTCACAGCCAGTGGCCAGAAACCAATCAGGGCAAATACCATGAGCGGTGTGTATACCAGCCACCCTTTTTTGTAGGAAAAGAGAATCTTCTGAAGGTATGGTGCAATCCACTCCAGCTTCTCTCCCTTTTCATAACTGTAATAGAGCCATGAACCCGAATGGATTTTCCAATAAAGCATCTGCAGGCCTATAACAAGCATCATGGCGAAAACCATCACCAAAACCTGAGACAAATGCCTGCTTATTAAAAACATCTTTTCACGCCATGCAATTTTCCCCCAAACACCCCACAAAAGCGGCACGAGTGCGATAATGATGGCTGTCGGTCTGATCAGGGTTGCCAAGCCGCAAAACAATCCCAGGGGAATGGCATATTTCCAAAGGGGGTTTTCGTGCCATCGGATCGTAAACCAAACAATGAGCGCAAAAAGGGTAAAAAGATAATTATGTGGCATGGCACCATCAAAGGCAGTTAATTGAAAATAATTGGTTCCGGCCACGATCAAAAGCATTGTGAAGGCCACCACAAGGTCGGTAAAAAAACGCAGCAGGATTTTACGGAGGAACCAGAGACCGGCAACGGTATAAAACAATCCGCCAATGGCAATGCACAGCTGATATGGAGGTGTGAAACCATCATGGGAATAACTTGTAAATTGTACCATCACCTGACCTAGAAAATAGAACGGGCTGTACATGATGGCCATGCCCATCGGATATTTCATCACGTAATCTCCGCCGGGACTCAGATAGGCCTGGTAGAATCCGATGGTAGGATGATATGTGTCCAGTATTTGCTGAACCCATGCAAAATTCCTGATCCCCAGATCATGGTGAATAAATGTTGCCGGCAGATAAAGGTAGTAGCCGAAAACATCCCAACTGATGATGGCGAGTACATTTTGCGTGTCGAATCTTGGCAGCAACATCCGGTTGATGATGATTACAAGGCAAAGCAGGCAAAAGAGGAGAAAAGAAAGACGGTTCGTTTTCATTCGATAATTTTGATTTTTTGCAGGTAGAGACGTTGCATGCAACGTCTCTACAATGTCAATTCCACCGATAAAGAAATTTGATTTTCAAATCATCCACGAATATAAGGGCATCCTGCGGGTTTTTAATAAAAATGTTCACTTGCAGGCTTGAATCTATGACATCGGGTATGATGAAGGTTTTACTAATCTTCGACCACATCATCGGGTTCTTCATCAAACAGTCAACTGGTACATCGCTGCCGAAAAGGACTTCTGTCCGCCGGTTCAGGGTATAGCTAAACGATGCCCCGGTTGGTCGCATACCTGGCTTGAATATCCACGCATCTACTTGCATCATCTTTGGATACGGATAGCCAAATTCGTCCAGTCTGATGGAATATAACTGTGTTTTCCCTTTTTCCTTGGCGGCAATGCTGTAAATTCCCGAACGGGTAAAAACCCGTGAAGGTTTTACTACCGGCGAAAGCGCCAGATTCTCAAAATCGTTTTCGAACGATTGAATCTGACCAACCGGGGATATGATCCCTGTACGGGCAATGGAACGAAGGTAATGGTCCCAATCCCAGGTGGAACCGTAATAACAGCGTTCAAACCTGTACAGGGAAACGGTATACCGAAGGTTGAAATACACGAACAGAAATACAACAAATAACAGGAATGTACGCAGCAGAAATCGGCGCAAATTGAAAACCCAGAGGGAAAAATATCCGAATGGGACAGCCAGCAGGGTATAATATTCTATGAACGACCGCTGACCATAGCTGCATCCGAAATACCACATTTTCCATGAGGCACAGATCAAGGTCACCAGCAGGAAAACCCCTGCAATGAGCCAGCCATTTGGCTTCCTTTGAAAGATCATCATGCCGGTACCTGCCAGGAATATAACAACCAGTGGAGTGAAAGTCATCAACCCGTTCACCGGGGAAAAGAGCACTTCAGTGATCATGGGATGGCGCCAGCCGGTAAATCCTTCATCACGGTAAGAAAAATGAAACCAATTGCCGGAGAGATACTTCCAGTAAATGAGTTGCGGCAGGAAGATCATGAAAAGAATTGTCAGGAAACAAAGCAAATGGGATGGTTTCAGGAAAAGCTTTATGCGTTTCATCCATTCGGCAGGGCCTGCAGCATCCCAGGCAAAGAAAACCAACCCGAATAAAATGTTGGTAGGCCGGATAAGGATGGCCAGTGAAAGGGTGATACTGAGCAGGATGTAATAAGAAGAGGAGTTGTGAATCAAAAATTTCTTCAAGAGAAAGAGAAACAACGAGAAGAGAAAAAAGGAATAAACATGCGACATCATCCCTTCGATGACTGAATAATAGAAAAGATTGGTACCCAGAAAGATTACAAGGACGATATATAAAGTGACAACCTGCTGGAAATAGTAATCCAGGAACCTCTTCAGAAACCAGAGGCCGAGCATCAGGTAAACGACTGCGGCCAGGCTCATCATCCGTATATAGATCATGGAAAAACCAAATTCGCTGTCATAGCCGGCAATTCGGGAAATAAGTCCTGCGGCAATAAAGAAAGGCGAAGCCAGCAAGGCTACACCATAAGTGTATTTTGTGTCTATTTTGTTATTCAGGGTATCGAGACTGAACCCTCCGCCGGTTTGTATATCAAGGTCGGCCGGCATTTTGCGGGCATCGAATTGATAGAACCAGGCAGCAGGAAGATAGATATAATACCCTGCCTTGTCGGACCAGAGCTCGTTACGATCATTAAATTTCGTGGAATCCTTGTGAAAAAACCAGGTTAATGCCAGTGAGGCACAAAATAGCAGGTAAAAAAACCAGTTCCCGGTGATCCGAAGGTTATTCAATGTCAATATTTTATCAGATACTGCTTTTATTTTCAAATCCTCAGTGGTTCTTAGTGTTCTTAGTGCCTCAGTGGTTTTTTTATACCACTAAGGCACTTAGAACACTTAGGTACACTAAGCTTTGGGTAAGTTTGCAAACTCTTCCGTTACTTGTGATTTCTTAAATCCCCAACTTTCCCGAATCTCCATTCTATCCTTAGTGCTTCTAAGTGCACTTAGTGCCTCAGTGGTTTTTTTATACCACTAAGGCACTGAGAACACTTAGGCACACTAAGATTTGGGTAAGTTTGCAAACTCTTCCGTTACTTGTGATTTCTTAAATCCCCAACTTTCCCGAATCTCCATTCTATCCTTAGTGCTTCTAAGTGCACTTAGTGCCTCAGTGGTTTTTTTAT
>CAIQUS010000023.1 GCA_903875045.1 uncultured Bacteroidales bacterium | reverse complement strand
GAGAAAACATTGATTTCCCAACTGGCAACATCTTCTGACCTGGAAAAGATAAATGGTGAGATCATTGATATTGCCCGGTTCCGGTTTGTGTCAAAATTCATTCTGGGCGGTAGTTACAATAAGTTCAAGGGGAGCTTAATGGATATAAATCAACTCCAATCCCAGGAGGATTCAAAATCTTCATTGTATGAATCCGGGGAACAATTGCTCGAAGACCTTTTGAAAAATAAAAAGGTAATCCATTACCGGCAGCTCCGGTATTTGGCCGAAAAACACGAAAGTGATATTCTTAAACTGCGTTTTGTGCTGAATCCATTTTCATTTGTTTTCCTGTTAGCCGGACAGGAACAGTTTCATCTGGTAATGGAAACACTTGATACCAGGGAGGCAACGTACATTTGGCATATTGAAAAAGACAAACAGGAACTCCGTAACCAATTACAGGTGATAGACCGGCAACTGAATATAATCCGCAATGATGGGCGCCAGGCTTTTCTTGAATCGCAGCCGGTGAATTTTAGTCGTGTTTTGCATGATTATTCCGACGAGCAGAAAGGATTTATCCTTTGGAAGGATTTGGTTGAAGAAAGGTTGTTCTGAAATTTTTTGTATTCTGAGACATCAGTATCTATCCTGTCATTCAGCAATTTAACTCGGATACCTTTCACTACTTCGTTCCCTTCAGGGGATTGATATGAATTTCACTCAAATGATATTTACCTATTTTATTATGCTCATGATTTATAGCTAGTTATATCACTTGTTGTTATAGCTTTCCGTTTGATGATGGATTTCTGGTACGTTATATCGTTATATTATTTAATTTTATCGAATTCAATATAAAAACACTACTGCGTTGGCAATCAATATATCCTATTTAGAAAACGAAATCATTGACCAGTACCTCTATGACGAAAACCCTACACGCCCCTGGATTATTGGGTTCAGTGGGGGCAAGGACAGTACAATGTTGCTCCAGGTTGTTTGGAATGCCTTAAGAAAACTGGACCCGATCCTGCTGACAAGGAAAATCTACGTTGTTTGCAACGATACCATGGTTGAAAATCCAAGAATTGTTAGGTTTATCGGCACTACACTAAAAAAGGTCCAACAGGCCGCCAATCTTCAGAACCTGCCTATAGTTGTTGAGCAAACAATTCCCAAACTGGATGATACTTTCTGGGTTCGGTTGATCGGACTTGGATACCCGGCTCCCAATAAGTTTTACCGCTGGTGTACTGAACGTCTTAAAATCAACCCAACTACTCGCCTGATCCAGGAACGGATCGGGGAGTTTGGAGAAGCCATCATTCTGCTGGGAACCCGGAGCGATGAAAGTTCAGCCCGTTCTGCCTCCATGAAAAAGCATGAGCGGACCGGCAAAAGGCTGCGAACGCATATCCTGCCCAACGCCTTTGTTTTTGCCCCGATAAAGGACATCAAAACCACCGATCTCTGGCAATATTTGAATCAGGTTCTGCCTCCCTGGGGCGGTACGCACAAGGAATTGGTCACACTTTACCGCAATGCAAATTCCGGGGATTGTCCTTTGGTGATTGACGACACCACACCCAGTTGCGGCAACAGCCGTTTCGGATGCTGGGTGTGTACCGTCGTGAACAAAGATAAAAGCATGGAGGGGCTGATTGACAATGGAGAGGAGTGGATGCTCCCGTTGCTTGAGATCAGGAATTTCCTCATTCATACCCGCGACAACCCTGAGCTTTACAGGGAGAAAACCCGGCGGGACGGTAAAATTCATGAAAAATACTGGGGCCCCTATAAATTTGAAACCAGGGTTGAAATCCTGAAAAGAATATTACAGGCTCAAAAGGAGATCCAGGACTCGGAGGGGGTGGAGTTGATTACGCATCAGGAAATGGTGTTAATACAGTATCATTGGTATAGGGATAGTTTCTTTAAAACAAGGGTTTCTGACATTTATAATAAGATATTCAAATCCAAACTTGATATGAGTAAGCAAATAGAAAAACTAAAGCAGGAAACAGAGTTGCTGAAAAGCAGTTGTTCTGAAGAGCCAAAGGATGTTGAACTGATTCAGGATTTACTTGCTTTGCAAAAGACAAAGACTTTAATGATCCGTAAACGGGGATTGCAGTCAGACATTGAAAGCCGGATTGAACAATTCATTAAAGTAAACAAAGCGCAAAACTAAACGGATTCATGAACATTAAAGAAATAGAACTTTATAACTTTCGAATTTATAAAGGGTTGAATAAAATTGAGCTTTCCTCCGATGCGAACCACAACATTTTTATCATTAGTGGTCGTAATGGCTTTGGGAAAACCACCTTCTTGATGTCACTGGTTTGGTGTCTTTATGGCAGGAACATGCAGGAAGTAGATGATCTATACAAGAAAGAAATTGCTGACCAGGGTGGTTATAATAAATATATTTCCAGTTCTTTAAACCGATTGGCCCGTATAGAAGATGATTATAATTTCCACGTATCTATAACCTTTTCAGATATTAATATCACTGAAGTCCCTTGTCAAAACATTGTAATTACCCGAAGCTACAACGCAAAAACTAGTTTGGCAGATGATGTAGAAGTTTTAATTGATGGCTATCCAAGTGAACTTGCGAAAGAGGTAGGGCCCGAACTTTTTATCCGGGAATTTATTATGCCGATTGAGATTGCTAAGTTTTTCTTTTTTGATGCAGAAAAGATTGTAAATCTTGCGGAAGTCAGCACAACTGAACAAAGAAGAAATTTAAGTAAGGCCTATTCAGAAGTCCTTGGAATTAAGAAATACGAAGACATGAAAACGGAGCTGGAAAACCTCCAGCTTAAAATCCGACAGGAATCTGCAAGTGTAACCGAAAAGAATCAACTTGAGCAACTAAAAGCAGATGTAATTAATTCTACTTTGACAGATTAAATAAAAGGCTTGATAATACTGGTGTTTCAAAAAAAAGTGGTATCTTTATGTCATCGAAGAACAAGCTCTCCGTTCCCAACAATGTTTAATTCATCGTAAAAAAAACAACCAAT
>CAIQUS010000022.1 GCA_903875045.1 uncultured Bacteroidales bacterium | reverse complement strand
TCTTTTGCAATCCTGCGATCGATTATTGACACTGCGATTAAAAATAATCTGAATCCTTTGCATTCTCTCTCCCAAATTAATGCCCTACATTTGTAGGGGGTGAATAGTTACCATATTTAAAATAACCGGCGCCAATGCCGATGGGGTTTATGCCGGAAAATATAATACAGATAAAATTATCGCTTCTCAGGGGAGCGGTACCTATGCTGCCACGTTATGCAGGGATTATACCTATTCATCAGGCAACGTTTTTTACACCGATTGGTACCTTCCATCAAAATATGAATTGAACCTGATGTATCAGAACCGCGCACTTCTCGCACCCTTTAATGTCAGCTATGGGGTTTACTGGAGTTCGACAGAAGGAACATCAAATCCGGCTCAAAATGCATTTGAACAGGAATTCATGACCGGGAGCAACGGATTTCAGGGGGAGAGCCCAAAGGATTGGCCGGATTTGGTGAGGTGTGTCAGAAAATTCTGATTTATTTTCAAGGATCCTTGCTTTAACCAATAACATTATTTAGATTTGCACTAAATAAGATATTTAAAATATCTAAAATCAATTATATAACAATCAATAACTTTATGTGTTTGAAAACCAAATTGAACCAATATGAAAAATAGTAAATGTCATATAACGCTTGTTGCCGCAATTTTTTTCACTGTTTTCACCTCCATTGTTACAGCACAAAACTATCCTTTTGAATTGCCAAAGTTGCCCTATTCTTACAATGCCCTTGAGCCGGTGATAGATGCTGCGACGATGGAAATTCATTATTCAAAGCATCATGCCAATTATGTGAAAAACCTCAATGCTGCTCTGAAAGGCAGTAAATATGAAGGATATAATCTTGAGAAAATCATGTTACATGCCGGCGAATTGGGCGATGCGGTGCGCAACAATGGCGGCGGACACTACAACCATTCCCTGTTCTGGAATATCCTGTCGGTGAACAGCCCTTTCAACGCAAAGAGCGAAGTGGGTAAAGCGATCATTGCCACCTTTGGTTCGCCCGACAGTCTGAAGCAATTACTGAACAAAGCAGGGGCCACGCGATTCGGATCGGGTTGGGCATGGCTTTATGTAACACCCGATAAAAAACTGGCAGTATGTTCGTCACCCAATCAGGATAATCCGATCATGGATATTTCGCCGGAAAGAGGAATCCCGATCCTGTGCATCGATGTGTGGGAACACGCCTACTACCTGAAGTATCAGAATAAGAGGGGAGATTACCTGAATGCCATCCTGAATGCCATTAACTGGGAGGTGGTCAACAAAAATTACACGGATGCACTGGTAAGTCCATTGCTGAAAACCTTACATGGGCAATCGCGGCGATAAAACGAAAATTTTCCGTCTGCTGGCCAAACAGTGAAGTTTATTTTGTATATTTAAACTTTTTCTACAGATTAGAACTAGTTGGCAGAAATCATTCGGGAATGACATCCGTTTTGAAAATATGTTTGCCGGCATTCATCCTCCTGTTGATCAATGGCTGTGTTCAACCGAAGGTGCTGCAATTGACCCGGGTTGAACCGCTGCAGGGCAGACCAACGGATACGGTGGCGTTGACGCAGAAAGACTCTGTGGTGGTTATGCTGCAGTATAATGGTCTCAGCTACGGGAACCTCGATTTTACCTTGACGATGCAAAACGGTTCTGCCGACACGCTATTCATCGGTCCGGCGGATTTTAGTTACATGCCAAAATTTAGTCTGCCGGGTCCGGGCGGTATTGACACTCCCGCGACCATTCCCGCCATCGATCCCACACAGAAGGTGGCATGGTTGAATGAATGGAAGGCGAAGGAGGAAAAAGCCACCAATCCATACAATGACCTTGCCTTTTCTCTGGTGACGGGCATACTGGAATCGGTGCTGATCAGCAAGAAGGAGCAGGAAAAATCTGCTGATGAGCGGAGAAGGAATGCGGAAGAGTGGGATAAAGAACACTGGCAAACTCTTTACTACATTGGCAATCAGATCGAATTCTGGCGTGAAACAGCCATGGGCAACATTCTTGTGGTCCCGGGCCGGACGGTTTCCGGGCGGATCCTTTTTACTGTTCAGCCTGAGGCAACGGAGGTCCGGGTAAGGATCAGACTGAACGGTGATGTACGGGAAACCATTTTTCGTCAGGAAATGGGCCGGCGGTGAGGAACGGATGTCATTGAAAATACCTCATTGTAGCTTAATCTGGGATTTTAGATTTTTTTCCGGTTGAGAGCCTTCAAGTAAAACATAAGAAATATTTTTCCTCACAAATTGTTACATAAAGGAACGAAACGAGTTGTTTTGTCATCCTGAATCAAATCTCTTTATTACCTTTGATCTGATGAAATCTATGCTGCTGATTTCCAAAATATAACATTGTTAACTTAATAACCATTGAAAATGAGAAACATCTACACAAAATGTATGGTATTGCTGATCGTGCTGGCATTACCTTTGAGCTTCCTTTCAGGATGCAAATCAACCAAAAGCACAACCTCAACCACAACCGCCACGCAAACCGTTCCTGACGAGGTGGAAGTTGTCAGATACTGTTATGGCCCGCAGTATAACTCTGATAAGGAGCATTTTCGTGCCAGTGCTACCGGTGAAAGTATGGACCAGATGATGTCGGAGAAAAAAGCAGTGACTGAAGCGCGATCAAAACTTGCTGCACAAATTGAAACATTGGTTAAAACTGTGACCGACAATTATGGCAAATCCACAGAGGTAAACAAAAAAGAAGAGATGCTTGGCCGTTACGAAACCCTGACCCGCGAAGTTGTGAAGCAGAAACTAACAGGCACCATTGAAATCTGTAACAAACAAACCAAAACCAAAGATGGAAATTATAAGACATATTGTACCATTGAATTGGCTGGCAATGATGTTTTGAGCGGCCTCAACAGCAGGTTATCCAGTGACCAGGTTTTAAAAGTGGATTACAATTACGAAAAATTCAAAAAAACCTTCGAAGACGAAATGAATAAGATGGATACGCCGCAGTAACTCAGTATTTTCGTGATTATAACATTTTGTCTGTGAAAAACCGGGGAGGCTTGGTATGGTGACTTTTGTCAGATACAGTTTAACCATTCGATGGAGTCAGTATAAACAGCTTCCCCTGTTGTTATTTTTAACCCTGGTGAATGCTCCGGCAGCATGGTCGCAGGTAAACACCTCCATATATCTGGATTTTACCAAAGAAATGACCGGCTACGGGACCGGCGGCCCCGACACAGCCAAGCTCGCAACAACGCTCAGTCGGATACCATCCTGGATGACCAGCCAACTTCCCGGACAGGAAGACACCCTTTATGTATTGGGGATTTCAGATCCCGGGCTTACAGATAGTGTTGCCCGTTACCAGGCTGTTATCAGGGCACTGGCATTTGGCGCTTTGGCAAATCTGACATCCTGTGAACACTTTTCCGACTTTTACAGTGAGGAGAAAAGTTCCGGCATCGATTCAAAATACGAAGAAATTTATCGGTTTTCGGCAGCAGTTTCCGGGAAAATCGCTTTATCTGCCATCTGTTACGACACCATTCTCTCCAGCAGCGAGGCTTTGGTCCTGATGGGTATTCCCCTGAAAAAGCTTCCGGATGACACTATAAAAAGCTTCCGGATTGAAGCCATTCTGTATAATAAGGAGGCGGATATCAGTAGCGGGAATAAAATGTCGAAAAAGGTTGATGTCAGTATTCTCAAACGAAATACGGATGAAATGCTGGTCCTTGATGCAAGTTCCTTTTATCAGGTCAACGGAAAAGCGACCGGCATGCGATGCTTGTTTCCACAAAGCCAGGCTGCCTATAGCCGGTACGAATTTTATTACACTTCCGGAGGTTCACCACCTGAGGCCGACAGTACTGATTTTGGCGGTACCACCTGCAAACAAGGGCTCTGGATTGCGTATATCAGCCAGATCATGGAACAGCTCTCGATGAAAACAAAAATGTTGTCAAATGATGCTCAAAGGTTGAGGGACCAGTCAGAGGATACTTCAACAGAACTGTTAAGAGAAAGATCGCGTACCAGGCTTGTATGGAAAATCAAAGCCATCGATATTCATGATGATAAAATGCGGGTCAAAATGATCACTGCAAAATATTAACCCCTGTCAGAAATGAACCGTGTCAAAAGCATATTTTTTCTGGTGATGCTGTTGCCTGTATTTGGCACGATCCATGCCCAGACGTATGAAGAGTGGTTGAAACAGGAACAGGCAAATTTCAGCAAATTCAGGATTGAACAGGAAAAAGCGCTGGATGCGATGCGAAAAGACTTTGCCGGTTATGTGAAGCAACGCGACAAGGACTACTCTGATTATCTGAAAAAAGATTGGGGAAATTTTCAGGTCTCTGCCGGGAAAAAGCCACCGGAAAAGCCAAAGCCGGCAGCAGTTCCCCCATACAAGCCGGTGCCGGGAGCCCCCATTGTCCGTATCCCGATTGTTCCCGCACTATTGGAGATACCAGTGAAGATTCCCACTTTGGTGAAATTGCCGGTCATTCAGAAACCGGAACCTGCCGATTATCCCGAAGATTCGTTTTCCTTCACGTTTTGCGGAGCAAAGGTGTACCTTGATGTTGACAAGAATCTCAAAAACATTGTCACAGGTAAGAAAGGGAAGCAAGCTGTTACCGACTTCTGGGACCGGGCCGGTAAAACCAATTACAACAGCCTGGTGAATCAGCTGATGGCTGCAAAATCGAGGTTCAATGTGAATGATTACGGATATTTTATGCTGGTTCAGGAAACCGCAGCCAACATTTATTCAATGCCCGGTCAGCAGAATGATCGTCTTTTGCTTTCATGGTTCCTGATGGTGCGTTCGGGCTATGATGTGAGAATTGCCTGCAACGAAAACCAGATCGCCATTTTACTTCCCTCTTATCATACATTGTATTCGAAAAAGTTTTTAACGATCAACCATCTTAACTATTATTTTTTCAGTCCATTTGAGGGTGATGACATTCAGACTTATGATAAATGTTATGATCTTGCCAATTCCCCGATCGACTTCAACATTGCAAGTCCGATGAATTTCGGGAGCAAACCTGTGAAGAAATCACTGCCTTTTACCTATAAAAATAAAGCATATCCAATTGCAATTGCCATTGATCCGGGAGTGATGCAGTTTTACAAAAATTATCCTCAGGTTGAAATGGAAACCTATTTCAATGCTGCCATATCCATGGATACAAAACAAACCATTGCAGAGAACTTTAAACCCATCCTGGCCAATTTGACTGAGGTGGATGCTTTGAATTTCATTCTCAATTTTGTTCAGACGGCATTCAACTATAAAACCGACCAGGTGCAATTCGGCAGGGAGAAGTTTTTCTTTGCTGAGGAGTTGTTTTATTATCCGGCCTGCGATTGTGAAGACCGTTCGGTGCTGTTTGCTTACATGGTGCGTGATCTGCTGGGGTTAAAAGTTGTGGGGCTTGAAACACCCGACCATCTGTTTACTGCAGTTCATTGCCTCACGGATGTTTTTGGCGATTATGTGCAATACCAGGGTGAGCAGTATATTGTTGCCGATCCCACCTTTATCAATGCGCCATTCGGGAGAACGATGCCTGAGCAGAGTTTGCAAAATGCAAAGATCATTGCCATGAACAACCCTGGCGAGGAAGCCTTGAACCGCGACCGTGCATGGGATCTGGCGATGAAATCGGGCATTAAAAAAGCAAGTAATTTCCAAAATCTGGTATTCGATAAAACCGGTAATTTCTATGTCACCGGCTATTTTGCCGGTACGATTAACATCGGTTCATTTTCCGCTACAGGATTTGTGGATGCGCAATCGTATATTATCGCCAAAATCAACCCGCAGGGTAAACTTCTCTGGGCAGATCATTTGAAATGTTCAGACAATGCCGTGGGATTGGCTGTGGAGCAGGATTCGTGGGGGAACATCTATGTCGCAGGCTCTTTCAGCGGCAGCATGGGAATGATGAAATCGGGAAAAAGCAGTGATGTTTTTCTGGCGAAATACACCCTCACCGGGGAAATAATCTGGATCAGCAATGCGGGGCTCGACACCATCCCCCAGGGAGCCGGATTAATCTATTCCCTGGGATTTGATAAAAAAGGAAAAAAAGAAAATGTAAGGATTGTGGAGTTTTCGCCCACTTATGACGGTTACGGGCTCTTCGTATCAGACACTTCAATAGTTTTCAACGGTTCCATGCTCAATACACTTGTTCCTGTTACCAGTGCACTGGCTGTAAATACAAGTTCGGAATTCGATTATTCTGATCTGCTCAAAAAAGAATATGACCAGTTTGTCTCCCTTCAAACCGATCGTGCGGTCGCCGGGCTTTTCGCCATATCAAACATCATCAAAAACCCGGGGGTGGTTATTTCAGGCAAAGATGTTCAAAAAGCCTTTGACAAATACAACCCGCGATTCAAAGGAAAATGCCCGAACATCTACAAACTCATCGGGAAGGTTAGTTTTATGAAAAATGAGAACAACATTATTACCATTTTGACTGAGAACGGGGGTGATGTGCTTTTCAGCAAACTTAAAATGGGCAACAATTCGCAATTGCGGATATCCATTTTACCCGATGGCAATGCACGGGTGGATGCATTAAGCGGGGTCAAAGTCGGGAAAACGATCATCTGGTACCCGCTGAACTTTATCCGCCTGGATGCAAAAACAGGGGATCTGTTATTTGACTACGATGACGATCATTCGCAGGCCAGGATGAATGTTAGACGGGATATTTTGAATTAGGTGATGTGATAATGTGGTGATTTGATGATGTGATATTGTGATAATTTGATGATGAGATTGTTTAACAATAATAAAGTTCAATTATTATGAAGAAAAAAATCGTTTTATTTATCCTGGCTTTGCTACCTGTTTTTGCGGTGGCGCAATATGATAAGATGCTTGAAGCAATGGATGATGAAATGGAATCACTGGAAAACGGTAAACTGGTGCTTCGTTTTATCAATGCCGAAAATGGCAACCCCGTTGAAGGGGCGTCGGTTGATATTGAAGGAGTTGGTGAATATACCTCTGATATGCAGGGAAAGGTATTGATCGAACCTCCGGAGGATAAGAAATATGCGTTCCATTTCACCAAAGAGGGTTTTATTCCTGCCACCTACCAGTTTGAAGTTGTGGCCGGTACCATTTTCGATAATCGGTTTTCCGTGTCGCCGGTGATCGATTTCGGGGCGCTGCGCGTGGTTCTCGACTGGGGAAAAAGTCCTGCCGACCTGGATCTTCATCTTGTGAAAGAGGGAGATTACCACATCTCCTATCAGAACATGCACATATCGAAAGACGGAACCGCCAAACTTGACCGGGATGACCTGAAAGGATTCGGGCCCGAAACCATTACCGTGAAAAGCATCGACAACAGTGCAACTTATACCTGTTATATCAAGAATTTCTCAAACAAAAACGCCCCAAAATCCAGGGCGCTCTCAAAATCAAAAGCAGGGGTGCAGGTTTACGGGAACAACCAACTACTGAAAAGCTATTCGATTCCGGTTGAAAAAAAAGGTACAACCTGGATGGTGTTCACCATCGTGAATGGTAAGATTGCTGATAAGAATGAGGTGGGAAATGCATATTAAAATCAGGTGATATGTGGAACAGGACGATAACACCCTTGATTTTCATCTTCATTATTCTAATTACCGGCGGCTGCATGGTAAAAAATACATTGAAGAAAGGTGCTGCATACGAAGCGGCAGGGATGTTCAAAGATGCTTCCGAACTATATTACAAAACATGTCTCAAAAGGCCCAAGAAACCAGAGGTCAAAATTGCTTTGAAGCGATCAGGGCAGTTGTACATTGAGGATCAGGCGGAGAATATCGCACAATCATTCAATCGCGGCGACTACAAAGCCACTGTTTACGATTATATCACAACCAGGGATTTCGTTGAAAAGGTCGTAAAAGCCGGCGTTGACCTGAAACCTGATCCTGCCATGAAACGCTACTTTGATGATGCAAAGGAAAATTACCTTGCCCAAAGGTACGAAGCCGGTCAAAAAAACATCGGAGAGCAGAAGTACGATGAGGCAAAGGCTACTTTTTTCGAAATTTTCAAAATCGACCCGGATTACAAGGATACACGAAACTACCTGAAACAGGCAACCTTCGAACCCATTTATCAGGATGGCGCCCGTTTGTATGGCGAGGGAAAATACATGGAGGCTTACAGGAAGTGGAATTCTATTTTCGAACAGGATAGAAATTACAGCGACGTGGCTGATAGGATGAAACAGGCTCTTAACGAGCGCTATAAACAAGGGTCGGTGTATCTGATGAATGAAAATTTTCAGGATGCCGCCACCGCGCTGGGGGAGGTTCATCTTGCCGACCCGTCATTCAAAGATGTTAAACTGCTCTTTACCGAAGCCCGCAATGAGCCGGTGTATCGGAAAGGAAATGCCTTTCTTGCCAGCGGGAAATGCCGGACTGCATATTATGCATTCGACAATGTGGTGAAAGATGCCGGAACATATAAGGATGCTGCCGGGCAGCGGGAAAAAGCGCTTGATTGTGCTCAATTTCCCATCGCCGTTAAAACCTCTGCATACGGAGGAAGAACATCCGCACCAAAACAATTTCAGGCGCTACTCATCAGTCAATTGATCAGTCAGAAGAATCTTTTCCTGAAAGTTTATGACCTTTCGGTCGTTGACCCGCGCATTGAACAGTTGCTGGTGAATTTGTCAGGTAATTTCAATGAAGAACTTCTGCGCCAACTTGGTAATAAACAGAACATCAAGGCGGTATTGTATATTGATTTTACTGAATTTTCGCGCAATGAGGGGACACTTACCAAAGTTGAAAAAACAGGTTTTGAGCGAATTGTCACCAAAAAAGCTACCGGAGAAACTTCAACTGTTGACAAGCAGGTCAAATATGAGGAATCATCGAAGAAAAACAGCGTAACAGTAACTTTGACATACAAACTGGTATCTGTTGCAAATGGAGAAATTTTGATATCAGACAGGGTTTCCGAAAATAAAAAAGATGAAATCAGGTATGCAAGTTATTTCGGAACGAATGATAACCTTTATCCGTCTTCTTTTCAGGGCGGCATTTGCTCAATTGATATTGGGAATTATCGCGCATTACAAAATCTGGTGCGTGCATCAAAGTCAATAACTTCGGTGGAAACCCTTACGGATAAAATATTCGAATCAGTTTCACGGAAAATTGCCGGCAACATCAACAATTTTAACCCGGAAAAATGAAACTGGTCTTTCAACTCCTCCTGATCCCTGTTTTCCTGATATCGTGTTCTTCAAGTAAAAAAGTGAGCCACGATGACGTGATGGCCAGCGCTCCCGAATGGGTGAGAAAAACGCCAAATGATCCTCAGTATTATCACGGGATAGGTGCTGCTGCAAAATCAGCTCAAATGGATTTCCGCGAAAAGGCGAGGCAAAATGCCTTATCCGACATAGCCGGAAATATTTCGGTGAATATATCCAGTTCATCCGTGTTGAGCCAATTTGAGTTCGACAATAAATTCAGCAGCTACTACAGAGACAATATCAAACTTTCCACAAAAAACTACCTGGAAGGTTATGAAATGGTTGAAAACTGGGAAACCCCCGATCGTTACTGGGTCTATTACCGGCTTTCAAAGGCGGAATATGAGCGGATAAAGAGAGAACGAATACAAACGGCTATTTCAAAATCCCTGGGCGATTACCGTGAAGCTGAAAAATCGATCAGTGCCGGAAATTCTACGGAAGCCATTTATAACCAGATCAAAGCAATTGAAAAGATCAAAGATTTTCTTGGCGAGGATCTCCAGACCGACATTGCCGGTAAGGGTCAATCATATACCAGCCGTCTGTTTGCCGATCTCACTGCCACTTTGCAAAATATCAGGATCGTTTATCCGGGAAATTCGATCGAGGTAAAAAGAGGGCAAAAGCCGGAGAATGAAAGTTTGAACGCTGCGGTTGAAAACAAAGAAAACACCCACCTTACAGGCGTTCCGGTTATCATTACCTATTCCTTTTCCCCGGGGAAAAGAGACGAATTGGTTTCTGATGCCAACGGAACCATAAGGATAAAAACCGGGATACTCCATTCAAAACGAACAACCGAAAATATTTCAGCTGTTGTCAACTTTGAGAAGATGGTTCGGGAAACCACATCTGACCCCGTTGTCCGGAAGTTACTCAGCAACATCAAAGCGATGGAGTTTGTATTGCCGGTCAACATCATTCCATCGGTGTTTTATGTTGATGCCGGCAATCCCGGCACTTTGCGTGAAATAGAAGCATTATTGACGGGAGATGGATTTACAATTGCATCAGATCGTGCCGGTGCCGGTTTTATTCTTTCACTGGAGGCAACTACCACCAAGGGCTCGGAGCGTAACGGGAAATTCTCCGCCGGGCTGATTGCCGATTTTATGGTAAAAGATAAAAACGGACAGATGATCTTTAATCAGCATATTACCGATGTCACGGGACTGGGCACGAGTTATGAAGATGCCAGTACCGATGCATACACTGCGTTGATCAGCAAGATCAGGATCAGCGTGTACCCTGCCATGTACAGGGTGATTTTTAAGGACTGAAAGCAACTGATAAAGACTTTTTGCCACCGCGAATTACTGCCGCACAGATGAATTCAATTGCTTTCCGGCTAATTTTTAACTATTTGAATCAGATGAGTAAATTGATGTTAAAACCTGGCAGGTCTTTTAAACACTGGCAGGTCTTTTAAACACTGACAGGTCTTTTAAACACTGACAGGTCTTACAGACACTGTCAGGTTTAGTGGATACTCAGACCTGTCAGGGTCTTTTAGACCTGACAGAGTCTGAAAAACTTCCGGTCTGACCTTACAGTATCAGATACAGAAGAAATTAATATTTTTACATGTCAGATTCCACGAAGATGAACACCATACAACCATTGGAATACGATTCATACTTTCATGTTTACAATCGTGGTATAAACGGGGAAATCTTGTTTCGGGAAGACACTAACTATGAACACTTTTTGAGACTGTATTTAGAATATACTGAACCTGTTGCCGAAACCTATGCATGGTGTTTGCTGAAGAATCACTTTCATTTACTTGTTCGTATATTACCGGAAAATGAAATTGAATTTATGAGAACAATGGATGGCGATCATCGTGTATTTCAACATCAGAAACGATTCGATCCGTCGCGACAATTTTCCCATCTATTCAATGCCTATACAAAAGCATTTAATAAAAAGTATGAGAGAACCGGTGGCTTATTTGAAACACCTTTCAGGAGAATAAAGGTTGCGAATGAAAGATATTTCAAAGAACTGGTTTTTTACATCCACAACAACCCAGTAAAACATGGATTTGCTCCGGGTTTAACAGATTATCCCTGGTCGTCATATCTCTCAATTATTTCACTAATGCCCACAAAAACGAACCGGGAAAAAGTAGTGGGCTGGTTCAATTCGAAATCGGAATTTATTGAATATCATTTAGCTAAACAAGAAAGTATTGGTTTTAACCCATTTGAATTAGAGGATTAGGTTTATTTTAAACGCTGACAGGTTCTTTAAACGCTGACAGGTTCTTTAAACGCTGACAGGTTCTTTAAACGCTGACAGGTTCTTTAAACGCTGACAGGTTCTTTAAACGCTGACAGGTTCTTTAAACACTGACAGGTCTTACAGACACTGTCAGG
>CAIQUS010000021.1 GCA_903875045.1 uncultured Bacteroidales bacterium | reverse complement strand
CATCCGGATGCATTTAAACTGAAACTTCTGGCGTAAAGTGCATAGGAAACCTGCACCATTGTGATTTAGTTCAACTTGGACTTCATGCTGGGCACTGCGTGCCACACGAAGTCCTATTTATTGTGTGCAGGCTTTTTTTGTCAATGTTTCCATTTTTCAAGTCTCACATTCTTTAGTGCAGAGTCTCTCGAAAATTCAATATAAAGTGTTTTCCCTTTTTGTGGGTCAATATTCAACCCATAGTCAACCATAATTTCGTAGCAAATTGTGTTAGGCGGGTCATTCTGATGGTTTTCGGTTTGTCCTAAAAGGTCAATTACTTCTTTATAAGTCATTCCCTTCTTTAAATGATTTTCTATTAAATCTTTAACCATTTTTTCTCGATTGGCAAAAAACATATCATTCTTCTCATTCCAAGTTGTTTTGTCAAATTTTTTGTCTTCAATTCCACAAGAAAATAGAAGAAATATAAAGATTATCAAAAAACCATTCAGAAATCGGTTCGCCATTTTTTTAGTTGTTGAGTAGTAAATTTTGATGGTTTCTGTTTTTTAAAGCTTGCACACAACTTGTCGATAGTTGCAATATTGCAACTATATCTCCTATGGTCCTAATGTGAAAATGAACCTTGATGTTAGAAAAACACATTTGGCCATCAGTGCCAGGGATGTTCAAAAACCCATTTTCCCTCTGTTATTCAAATAACATCATTCATCTTCATTCAAAAGTAATGATTTATTCAATACCTATACAACTCCCCAACTATTTATTACAATTGCACAAAAACATCGATTAAACGAAAATAGTCCCGGTTTCCCGGGACTCAAAACCTACAGGGTCCCCACATCTGCAATGGAATAATAAACATCATGGGCAACAATTATATGATCAAAAACAGATATCTCAAGTAAAATACCGGCATTTTTGAGTTTCTTTTTAATTATAATATGTACTTCACTTACAAACCATTTAAAGTATTGAACTGAAAAGATTCCCGAAGTATACCTAAACACTTCGGGAATCACTAATATGCAATATTACACCTTTATCAGCCTGTCAAACACCTTTTGGGTGTACTGCGCTGATAACCCTCCCAAAACAATCGATTTCATCTTTACTTCATCATTTCGGAAATTCTTCTGGTTTTGGAAGTAACCAGCTACTGCATTATATACGCCATAACCAGTACCACGGATATTGTCAATTTCCGAAGCTTGCTGGTAATACTGGACCACTCCATCCACCATATTCGATTTTCGGGTAGATAGTTCAATATTACCAGTCAGTGCAAGTGTTTTTATCTCCTCTTTACTCAGGAAAGCCCTTGTAATAATGGATTTCATATCATGATCCGACACCCGTTTATCATACAGTAGCCGAAATGCCACCTCCAATTTATCCAGGTATTTAGAGTGCATTCCCATCACCAGTGCTGCTTCTACAAACCGTTCCTTCACATTCTGGGTATGTTTGATATAAACTCGATTGGTGTTATTGCTGAACGCTGCATTGAGCGTATTTTGGCACACTACTCTTACGGGTGTAAAGAACGCTGTAATTGCCATTGATCCATCATGGGAGCTGCAAAGTACCAGGTAGTTTTCAATCGGACCATCATTGACAATGACAATCTTTTCAGGCAATTTGGCTGTGATGAAAATCATACCACCTTTTCCAAGGCATCCTGCTGTTTCATAAATCGCCTTCCCTGTACCCACAATCTGATCAAAGAATGAAAACACATCCCGATTCTGGACTATCGTATAATCTTTACCGACCAATCCCAGTACATCGTTGTTATCCTGTCTTACGGTTGCAAAGTAGTCCGGAACATCCAGCCATTTTTCGGTAATCAACCTTTGCTTTTCAACGGTAAAATCAAGTCCACCAAATTCAATGGCTTCTTTGGCTGTAAATACATGGTCAAGAATCTGCCCCAAATGATGCCATGCAGGTTCCTTGGCACTGACAAATGAATACCTCTGGGTATCGGTATTAAAATTTAGATTATGCATTTTGATTGAATTTTAATTAGTTAAAGTCACATATGTCCTTACGAATGATCCTTAGCTGCTCAGGGTCCAAAATATTCAACGCACTTTCCAGACTTTCCCTCAACTTCCTTACTTGCTGATTAAGGTGATTGTTTTTTACCCTGAGTGCCTTGTTCTCATTTTCAAGAATTCCTACCCAGTCAATTATCTCATCGGTTTTCATACCTCGGAGTTTTCATTGCGTTTCTTGCAGTCCAGCAATGGGCAGGTTGCACAAACTTTTGCAATTGGTGTCATAGCCCAACCATTTGCCTCCCACCCCAGAATGGCGTTTATGACCCACCTGATTGATTTTCTTAAATCAGCCATGCGAATACCTGCTTTGGCAGCTTTTTGGGGATCAGGATCATTAATGTCTGTGATGATCGGAATATCCTTAAAGCCCGGATTTTCCCGTTTATAGTCGAAGACCAGATAAACAAATGGCTTTCCGAAAATCAACCTGTATATCATTGCTTCGGTAAAATCAGCCATTTCCATATTACCCCATGGAGTTGCATGAAATAAACCATTGCTGAATGAATCACAGACCTCTTTATCCTTGGTCAACTTCAAATCTATTGTAGCAGTTTCAAATGAATAGCCGGGAGTAGAAATAGGTGATATGAAGTCCAATGTACCATCAAGGTAAACCGGAATATCCCAGTTGTGGTGCTGATCAATCCACCGGCGTTTATGGTAAACCTGAGTTTGATCTTTCTCTACGATCATCCCATATTCTTTTGTCACCTGAAAGAATCGCTCTACTGCCTGATCAATCCTGTCATGGTCAGCCAATTTAGCGCCGGTTTTCTTGTGACGGGGCAAATCAATGGTTGCACTACCATCTGCCGATAATCCCAAACATTTACTCTCAAAATACAAACCTTTGATCATGGAGTCTGACGGTGGAATTTGAATATCCTTTAGCAGGGCTGTATGATAGATTTTGCAGGGGCAAACCGGGTATGGTTCACCCCTGTAAATCAGTTGCCTGACCAGTGACTTTGAGATTCGCAGTGCAGTGATCCTACCAGTGACAGGCGAAAGGTCAATCTTTGGGGGAAGTTTAACGTTACTTGCTTCCCCTTCCAAATAAGCCTGTAGTGATGAACTGGATGTGATATGATCAAACAGCCCCACAAATTCATTGAATGGGCTTGTCATTGTTGGTTCAGACGGTGACTGCATGACCAATCTCCTTTAATGGTTTAAGAAAAGTTTCGGCTGATTCAATTACCTGCTCTTT
>CAIQUS010000020.1 GCA_903875045.1 uncultured Bacteroidales bacterium | reverse complement strand
TCCATTGCTCGCTCCCCCTCCGCTGTTCAGCCTTGTATCAGATTTCTGTTCGTCAAAACGCCAATTTTGCTGATGGCTTCCTTCAGATTTCACCTCACGGTGAACACCCTTGCCATTCGCTAACACTTCCTATCAACTCGGGGTGTGCAGGGACTTACACCCTGCCAGTCAAAGAACTATGCCCGACATACAAATGAAGAAAGTCCTGCGATGCAGGACTTTCCTGTGTAGCGGGGACGAGCGTATACAGATAAAACATTACCTTTGATAATCAATTAGTTAAAAGCCATAAAGTCCTTTTTTTTTGTGCTTTTCGGGCGGTTTTGTCGCAGTTTTTGTCGCAAAAGTGTAACGATTTTCGATGTAACATCTCTTTTCCCAGTCTTCGGGTCCGGAGTTTTTAAAACCTCCTTGTAAGGTGGTTTATTCTTTACACTTTGCGTAAAAAAAGTCACAGACTTCACTTTTATAATTTGGGAGGGGGATTTAACCGCTGACTTACTAATTTTAATTTCGACAAGCCGAAACCCTTTATTCCCAGGTCAATTGAAAGCAAAAGTAACGTGAATGTAACTTCTTTGCACATTTATTTCAGGGATGAATTTGCGCGACGGGTTGAATAGGGGTTTTGTTCCGTATATTTGTGTATCGCATACATTTTCAATAAAGCCACCTTATGAAAACACAAATCCTCCTAATCAGTTTCCTTTGCATTTTCGCATGTAGCATACAGGCCCAGGTTCAGCAACGCACAACCACCTTTCATTCCGGGCTTGAAAAAGCTGGCTTCTCGGTCAACCCACCACAGCCAGGATTCAAACCTGACCACATGGTGGTACCTGTGAAACGGAATATGTTCGATTCATCGGGCTATGTATGGAAGTGGGATACGATCATGTGTTACAACGTAGCTTCGGGGGCCAACCCGTTTCAACGGGCTTCCCGAACGTATAATTCATTTGGCGAGCAACTGACTATTTTATATGAGCGTCGGCTGGGCAGTTTAGCCTGGGAAAATTATGCCAGGGAAGCTGATGCGTATGATTCAGCAGGCAATTGGGTCTACCAGTTACAGGAGGTCTGGCAAAACAATGCCTGGGTGAATTATCAAAAACAGGAGTTCGTCTATAATACAAACGGAGACCAGGTGGATTGGAAACGTGTGTTTTGGGATTCAACTGCATGGGATAATGGATGGCACTATTCATGGCACTTTGATGCTAATGGATTAAATGATACTTGTATGTTCCAGCAAGGGCAAGACAGCCTGTGGGTGAACCAATGGCTCTGGATTCCTACATACGATGGAAATGATTATATGACAAGTTCTTTAATGTATTCCTGGCTAAACAATAACTGGGCGGTTACCTCCCGTGATTCCAGCACCTATAATGCAAACGGCAATCACCTTACCTACCTGAGACAAAATTGGATAAATTCTTCATGGGCGAACAATAGTTTTCAAACAACTACCTGGGACACTGCCGGAAATTGTCTTTCATCCTTGTATCAATTGTGGCAAAACAACGCATGGGAAAATTACCAATTCAATGTTTATACATACGATCCGGCCGGAAACAAGGTCATGGAGATATGGCAAAACTGGTCTAACGGCGCCTGGGTAAACGGCCATCGTATTCTTTATGACTATGATACCAGTATTAACCTGCTATCGGAGACCTCCCAGGATTGGGTCAATGCTGCCTGGCGGAATGCATACACATACCAATTCACCTATGATTCATGGGGAAATTTGGTCACAGGAAAGGTTCTGCATTGGTTTAACGGTTGGCACCCTTATGATGGAGGTCTTGATGTTTATGCCAATCACGAGCGGGATATGGTTCTGCAGGGCGAGATGTATCGATATGAAGCGGTTATAGATTCGATACTGGTTTTCACAGAACCGGGCCCATCTCAAGGGCAGGTCACTTTGTATCCGAATCCAGCCCATTCAAGGATATATATTTCTTCGCCTGCTGCATCAACCGGTTCACATGGATCACTGACAATGTATGATCTTCGTGGTCAGCTCATCTTGACGAAACAGTTGGAAATTGGAACAACAGGGGTTGATATCAGTGGCCTGAAACCGGGAGTATATTTTGTGAGATTCAGCAATAATGGGAGGACCAGGTTGTTGAAATTCATAAAGGATTAGGAGACTGGCCAGCTTTGTGCCGGATAAACCCTGCAAATTCTCTTCTGCGTGATATCAGTATGGTGAATACATAAAACGAGAAATCTGAAATCTGAAATCTGAAATGCGAAATATGGGGTGCGTTGACAGCGACGGGTATCGCATTTCACCATTTCACCATTTCACTATTTCACTATTTCACTATTTCGCTATTTCACCATTTCGCTATATTTCTAATCGGACAAAAACCCATGAATTCCCCGGCCTGCCGTTTTCCCGCCTGCAGCAGCATTTACAACTTCTGCACCGCCGTTTACGGCATCTCCCCCGGCAAAATATTTGGGATTGGTGCACTGGCCGGTTGCCTCGTCGACTGAAATACGCCCGTCCTGGTCAACAACCAGACCTGAAATATTGGCAAGCATCGATGTTTGCTTTATCTGTCCGGTCGCCTTGATGACCAAATCACAATCAATCACAAATTCGCTGTCGGGTATGTTTTTGAGTTTTCCATTCACCGTTTCTGTCCGGATAAATTTCACCCCGGTTACAGCAGCATCACCAACAATTTCGATTGGAGCAACGTTAAACATCCCTGCAACACCGGCAACTTTTGCCAGATCATACTCGAAATAGTAGGCTTTCATTTCGCTTTTTGACCGCCGGTAGGCTACTATCACCTTTTCGGCACCCAACCGGGCTGATTCAGATGCGGCATCCATGGCCGTATTGCCTCCGCCGAGTACAATAACTTTATTCCCGATTTGCTTTTCAGTGGGTTTTGTTTTTATTTGCTCAATAAATTCGGTTGCGCCAATGCAATTTTGTTTTTCCTCTCCCCTGATTTTTATTCTTGCCGAATTTCCCAAACCGATACCCAGAAAAATGGCGTCGTAACTGGCCTCCAGTTTTGCTATCTCCTCTTTGTTGTCAATCCTGGTATTGTAATAAACAGTAAACCCGAATTGTTCCCGCAGAAATTCCACCTCCATCAGCGCCTCGGCGTTCGTGATCTTATAAGGTGCAATACCATGCAGCGCCAATCCGGACGGATGGCTCCGCGCCTCATAGATGTCGACCTTGTATCCTGCGCTCCTTAACTCACAGGCACAGGCAATTCCTGCCGGCCCGGCGCCGATCACGGCTACAGATTTCCCATTCACACCGGGCGTGCCGAACAACCTGTGATGTGATACAATAGCACTATTCGTGGCAAAATTCTGCAATCTCCCGATATCAACCGGTTGAATATTCATTTTCTTAAAAACACAGGCCCCTTCACACAGCACTTCCGTCGGACAAACTTTTCCGCAGGTGTTTCCCAAATAATTAGACTGGTAAATTGTTCTGGCAGCCCCTGTTAAATTTCCGTTGTTAATTTGACGGATAAACAACGGAATATCAATTGATGTAGGACATGCCAGCGTACAAGGTGCATTGTAACAAAACAGACATCTGGAACTTTCGTAATACGCCATTGACTGATTCATCAATGGTTTTATCTGCGCAAACGGTTGTTCATGGTCCTGTACATTTTGAGAAATTTCTGGTTCAGCCATGATGATGGATTATAAAAAGTGATAATTCTTGATTCAAAACAGCTATATCTCAACCGTTCTTTTGTAGGTTTCCGGTCGCCGGTCGCGGTAAAATTGCCAGACAGAGCGTACTTCATCGATCATATCCAGATCAAATTCGGCAACCAGGAGTTCATCGTTGTCCTCCGAGGCTTGTGCAAATATTTGTCCGCGGGGATCCACAAAATAGGATGAACCATAAAATTTACCGATGTTCCACGGTTTTTCAACACCTACCCGGTTGATACAGCCCATAAAATATCCATTTGCTGCAGCATGGGCAGGTTGTTCCAGCTTCCATAAATATTGTGACAGACCGGCAACGGTAGCAGAAGGATTGTACACGATTTCTGCACCATTCAAACCCAGCTCCCTTGCCCCTTCGGGGAAATGGCGGTCGTAGCAGATGTAGACGCCTATTTTTCCATATTTTGTCTGAAATACGGGATATCCAAGGTTCCCGGGTTTAAAAAAGTATTTTTCATAAAAACCGGGGGCAACATGCGGAATATGATTTTTCCGGTATTTCCCCAGAATCGTACCATCCGCATCAATCACCACCGCTGTGTTGTATAATATTCCGGGCATCTCCTTTTCATAGATCGGTACAATGATCACCATGTCGTATTTTTTGGCCAGGGCCTGCATGATGCCGGTTGTGTTTCCCGGAATTGATTCTGCAGCTTTGTACCATTCGCTGCTTTGGCCCGGGCAAAAATAAGGCCCGTTAAATATTTCCTGTAAACACAGGATCTGCACTTTTTGCTTTCCTGCATTTTCAATGAAAGGAATATGTTTCTGAATCATTGCCTCCTTTATTTCAGCAATGGTGCCTTCGCCTTCCGATTTCGGGACCGACATCTGGATCAAACCTGATTTAACGATTCGTGCCATGTTATTTCGTTTATATGATTAAATGATATTCGTCAACTTCGACCTTTTTATAAATTCTCCGTAACCTTTTTGAATTTTAACGCTGCCCTTGTCAATGGCAACACTCCCGCGCAACACAACCGTTTCTGCTTTGCCGGTAACCTCATGGCCTTCGTACGCTGAGTAATCGCAATGGTGATGGTGGGTTGTTGCTGAAAGTGTATGTTTGGTATCCGGATTAAAAATTACAATATCGGCATCGGACCCTACAGCAATTGTTCCCTTTTTGGGGAACATTCCAAAAATTTTGGCCGATGATGCAGCGGTAATGTCCACCATTTTATTCAGGCTGATTTTTCCTTTATTCACCCCTTCCGAAAAAATCAATTCCATCCTGTGTTCAATTCCCGGCGCCCCGTTCGGAATTTTGGTGAAGTCATCTTTCCCTTTAAGCTTATCGTCCCACATAAAGGGGCAATGGTCGGTGGCGAGGGTTTGGACAATTCCCTGATTGATCGCAGCCCACAACGCTTTTTGATCTTTTTTCTCACGAATTGGCGGGCTCATCACCCATTTTGCACTTTCAAACCCCCTTTCGTAAACCGAAGCATCCAACACCAGGTATTGGATACACGTTTCAGCAAATATTTTTTGGTTCCGCTTGTTCGCCTCCCTCACTTTGTTGAGCGCCCCTTCACAGGTAACATGGACAATATATGCATTTGAGTCCGTTTGAAAAGCCATATCAATAAACCTGCCGGTTGCTTCCGTTTCTGTTATTTCAGGCTGCGACAAATAATGATAAAGCGGCGTCAGATTTCCGGCTGCCTTGTTTTTTGCAACCAGATAATCAATAATATCGCCATTGGTCGCATGAACGGTCACCATACCTCCATGCTTTTTTACTTCATTCATCAGTCCGACCATTTGGCGGTCATCAATCATCAAAGCCCCTTTATAGGCCATAAAAGTTTTAAACGAAGAGATCCCTTCCTGTTCGATCAAATCTTTTATTTCAAGCTGGGTTTGAGGATTAAAATCGGTTACAGCAATATGAAATGCATAATCGCAAAAAACATTTCCATTGGCGCGCCCCTGCCATTCCCGGAGTGCCTGATAAAGTGATTTTCCCTGCGACTGGATCACAAAATCGATCACGGTAGTTGTCCCGCCGTGGAGGGCAGCAAGGGTGCCGGTTTCGTAATTGTCGCTCGAAAAAGCCCCCATGAATGGCATTTCCAGGTGAACATGCGGGTCAATTCCGCCGGGAATGACAAGTTTTCCGGAGGCATCAATGACCGTATCGGCCTCCATTTTCAAATTGTTTCCGATCGTTGAAATTGTCTCCCCTTCAACGAAAATATCAGCCGTGTAATCATCGGTTGCGGTAATGATCCGGCCATTTTTAATGAGTATCGACATACGATTATAATTTTAATGGTAATATTCGTCGGCTATCTCTATCGCTTTTTCAATAATATCAAGTCCTTCATCAATCTGACTAGTATTAATACATAACGGTGGGGCAAGGAAGATCCAATTCCAGCGGACAAAGGTGAACAACCCCAATTCCCGCAATTTTGCTGAAATCCGGTTGGTTGGTTCCATCTCAGCGGCAGGCGCGTTCCAGCGTGTGAGTGGCTCCCTGGTTTCACGGTTTTTAACCAGCTCGATTACACCAAATAACCCTGTATTGCGGAAATCGCCGATGGAGGGATGCTTCACAATCAGTTTTTCAACCTTTTCCTCCATATATCTTCCCATGGAAGCGGCATTTTCAACTAATCCCTCTTCCTCATACACGCCAATGCAAGCCAGCGCCGTTGCACAACCAAGCGCATGTGCCGAATAGGTTAAACCCAGCGGAAGCGGAACATCATTGAAATAAGCGGCAATTTCCTCTTTTACGATAATTCCGCCAAGTGGGGCATAACCTGATGTCAAACCCTTGGCCATACACATAATATCGGGGGTAACTTCATGGTGATCAATTCCAAACCATTTACCTGTGCGCCCAAAACCGCTCATTACTTCATCGTCAATTAATAAAATGCCGTACCGGTCGGCAATTTCCTTCACTTTTTTCCAATAAAACGGTGGGTATTTAATGCACCCCGAACTTCCTGATTCACCCTCTATCAAAATGGCCGCCACACTGCCTGGATTTTCGAACTGGATGATCCTGTCAAGATTAGCGGCTGCCCTTTCTCCACACTCTTCGATGGTGCCGCTGTTCCAGGGACAGCGATAGAAATATGGATTTTCTACATGGACAATGTTTGGAACACCCTGATCATCAAATAAAAATTTTCGTGGATCCCCTCCCACTGAAACTGCTCCATAGGTTGCGCCGTGATAGGAACGGTAATGCGAAATGATTTTATGCCTACCTGTGTATAAACGGGCAAATTTGACCGCATTTTCCACCGCCTCGGAACCACCAAGGGTAAAAAGCGTTTTCTTTAAACTTCCCGGAGTGATTTCAGCCAGTTTTTTTCCCAATTCACCACGCACATTTGTGGCCATGGAGCAGGTGATGAAGGGAAGCTGTTCCGCTTGCTTCCTGATGGCTTCAATTACCTTCGGATGCCCGTGCCCAATGTTTGCATTCATCAACTGTGATGAAAAATCAATGTATTTTTTCCCGTCATAATCATAAAAATAGACACCTTTTGCCGATTTTACAGCGATCGGATTTAACCCTGCCTGTTTCGACCAGGAAAAAAAGGTATAATCAAGATTGTTCTTAATAATTTGCTCCCTGTCAGTCATTTTGCCCGCTTAAGTATTTTACACAACATTTTTTTAACTCATCCAGTCAGTAATTTCCTGCTTTGCCCACTTGGAGGTAACTTTTTTTAATTGCGACCAAAACCCCAGTGAACTTTTACCTGTGATATCCCCGGCACCGAATTTTGATGAATTCCATCCGCCAAAGGAAAATGGTTCACGCGGAACCGGTACACCGATATTGATCCCGATCATCCCCGCACTTGCTTGCTGAGCCACCATTTTGGCAATGGCTCCGTTTTGGGTGAAAGCGGAGGCAGCATTGCCAAAAGGGCTTTCGTGCTGGATCGAAATAGCCTCTTCGACACTTTTCGCTGCAATAATCTCGAAAACAGGTCCAAAAACCTCACTATCCGGCATTTTTGAACTACTGTTGCGCCAGTCGATGATAGTGGGCCCCAGATAATATCCGGTTGAACTGGCTGTTTCGTCGTTGGAAAATTTTCGCCCGTCAACCAATAATTCAGCCCCTTTTTTCTCTGCATCATTGATGTAAGCTATCAGATTCTCCCTCGATTTCCGTGAAATGATCGGTGGCATTTTTGCACCCGGGATGAATTTTGATACCTCCGTACAAAGTTTTTCAATCACCGGATTTACATTCCCGACTGCAATCATCACAGAGGCGGCCATGCAACGCTGGCCGGCAGAACCACACATCGATGCCGCGATGTCGGAAGCTGAAAGTTCGAGGTTTGCATCGGGTAAAACGATCAAATGATTTTTTGCCCCGCCCAGTGCCAGGCAGCGTTTCAAATTTGCGGTGGCCCGGCGGTAAACAATTTGCGCCACAGGGGTAGACCCGACAAACGAAACAGCTTTAATCCCCGGATGGTCGCAAATAGCTTCCACAACCTCTTTGGCTCCATTTACCACGTTAAAAACTCCATCGGGCAATCCGGCCTGTTTTAACATTTCTGCCATTTTCACCGAAGAAATTGGTGTCAGTTCAGAGGGTTTCATCACGATGCAATTTCCCAGGGCAATGGCATTGGGTACAGTCCAGTGAGGCACCATGTGCGGAAAATTGAATGGATTGATACATGCCACCACTCCAAGAGGTGCATATTCTGTGCGGCATTCCACCCCAATACTCACCTCAAGCACCTCGCCCGTTGCGATTTGGGGAATGGAACAGGCAAACTCTGTCAGTTCGATGCTTTTCCGTACTTCGGCTATGGCCTCATCCATGGTCTTGCCATTTTCATCATGGATAATGGCAGCCAGCAGATCGACATTTTGCTCGAGAATTTGCCGGTACGTGTACAAAATTTGTGACCGCATTTTTGAAGTCATCCCCGACCATCCCGGGAAGGCATTTTTTGCCGCAATTACAGCACTATCCACATCACTGAACGTTGACAATGGAACGGTGGAAATAACTTCGCCATTCAAAGGGCTGTCAACATTTATCCGCTGATTGGCGCATGAAACAAATTCGCCGTTGATAAAATTTTGAATATCCTGGTAGTTCATATATTTTAAATGTTGAAATTAAAGGAGAACACAGCCTCCCTGGAATATCATACAAATATAATGAAAAGAAAACCATTCGCAGTGATGACCTTTGCAGCAGTTAAAAGCTAAATAATTTGTCGTAATTTTGTACAAAGAAAAGCAGAAATGAAACCCAGGAAACTCAAACATATAGATTTTACAGCGATTATTGAGAAAAGCGAGGATGGATGGTATGTAGGACAATTGGAAGAACTTCCTGAGGTTATTTCACAAGGGAAAACCATAGAAGAATTAAAAATCAATCTTCAGGATGCACTGGAACTAATCATTTCTCATCAGCGGGAAACAACACTCAGCCTTTATCAAGGTAAGAAATTTATTCGCAGAAAACTGACCTTTGCCTGATGAAACGAACTGAGTTTCTCAAGCATCTTGCATCGCATAACTGCATGCTCGTCAGGGAATGAGCTAATCATTCAATTTTCATTAATCCGACAAATCGAAAGCAAACTACAGTCGGGCGGCATCAGGAATTATCCAACCTACTATGCAAAAAGATTTGTAAGCAGCTGGATATTCCCTCCATTTGATAAATTCTAAGAATGAACCCAAGGATACACCCAACCTTCACCCAGAGGGATAATCTGGGTTTATGAAGCAGTGGCCCTCCTCAAAGCTAACATCTTCGAATAGGAAATTTCCTCCCTGAAATAGTCGCACAATGATTTCCATAATGCCGGATGTGGCAATGTTTCCCGATGATGGAGATTGATTTCCCGGAAAGCATCAGACAAGTTCAACCCTTCAATCTCTTTTAAAGCAGCAATGGCAAAAGTGGCCGAGCGACTGATCCCTGCACCACAGGAAACCAGAACCTTCCGGCCTTGATCTTTTTGGGTTTTCACAAAATCAACTCCTTTTTTCAGCATTGGATATGGCAAGGGTACGCCATCATCAACAGGCAGGTACAAAGAGGTAATTCCCGGGTGCTCCACCAGTTCTGCAAGTTGAAGCATGGCCCCAATCTGATGGGCTTCAAGAAGCAATAAATCTGTTGTATCACGGTATTTCCCGATATAAAGCCAGGGCCTGATCTGGTTCATTTTTGTTCAGTATTATTCATGGATTCTCATTTTTCAGCGATGACCAGCATCTCAAAATCTCCGGTTGTTAATTGATGGTCTCTTGAAAATTGTCCAAGTTTTGCCCCGAAAATATCAATCTTTTTGTATCCGAGGGATTTAAGTAACCATGTTATCTCGCAAGGCACATAGTATCTTTCGTTACATTCAAGTATTTTCTTATTCCCCAGGTCATCCTCAAATTCGGTGATATTGTGGTCACGAAATGTCATTAAATCAAAGGTGTTGCTGCGATAGGTTGCATTCCCCTCTTCAGATACCGATGAACAGAATTCTTCGACAGAATGATATAAGGGAAATAGTCCGTTTAAGGTTGTGAAAATGAATTTGCCTTCTCCTTTTATCGACTTCGTTACACTTTTAAGTATCTCATAATTCATCTCATCCGTCTCCATTAATGGAAATCCGCCCTCACAAAGCATGATCGCAACATCAAACTCATTGTTAAAAGTTAAATTTCTGGCATCCTGTTGTTGAAAATCAATCTTCAGATGGTGGGTCTTCGCTTTGTCTTTTGCCCGGTTGAGTTGTGATTCAGAAAAATCAATTCCGGTAACAGAATATCCCCGCTTTGTCAACTCAATGGTATGCCTTCCTGTCCCGCAACCAACATCTAAAATCGTTAAAGACTTATCCTGGTTTAATTCGTTGTCAATAAAATCACACTCTCCTATCGTCCCCTGAGTGAAATTCTCAGCATCGTATTTTTGTCCGTAGTTCTCGAACAAAGATTCATACCACTGTTTTTTGCTCATATAATGCTCTTATTTCATTGTTACCTTGATTGTTTCCGGTTTTCGTGTTTAATTTATTGAATCCCCTCCGAAAAGTCGTTTATTCATCAAATTACCATTAAAAAAAATTGTTAAACCGCAAAGAACACAAAGAAAACGCAAAGAGCCACAGAGATAACTCGCAGATAATTACAACTTTGCGGCCCTATGCGAAAAAGCTTTGCGGCCCTCTGCGGTATAATTATTTGTTCTCACTGTTATCGGAGTGGACTCATTTATTTGTTTTCAGCAAGTCAAATGTAAATAAAATAACCATCGGTTGATTGAATCATGAAAATGAAAAAAGGGGACAACCTGCCCCCTTTTCTATTCATCCAATCGGTAAGAATTATTAATTTACCGGATTCTCACTTTTGCGTTTCAAATAATCATTGAACGCATGTTCTCCCTCCTCATTCCAGTATTGATCATAGTGACTCCATTTTGAACCATGTGCGTAATCCTTGCAATTACTGCCTTCACTCATGTGAGCCCTGTGCTTCCACGGTCCGAAATTGTGCCTTCCTTTGTTGTGGGGACCTCCATGATGCAGGCTTCCGAAAAGAAGCCGGCCAAGGATGGCCAGACCAACAGCAAATAATTCTCGTTTTTTCTGTCCGTGAAGTTTTCTATCGAAACAGTTCGTTGTTTTTTCTTCCGGGAATCAATGATTCTGTTCTTTAACGACCGGTAGATATACCCGGTTAGATTGCTGATTTGGGTGTCCAGATCAAGTTTGTCAATCAACCCGAGTGCAACATCCTGAATGATGTCTTCCGGAGAAGCTTCATCATAGCGATCATCGAGGTTTTTCCTGACGAAGTTGACCAACTTCTGGTATTCGTTCCGGAAGAACCGATCCAATGACTTTTTCTGAAGTTCCTTTTCCATGATGTTATAGACGGGTTGGAACAGTTTTATTGCAGTAAAATCGAAAATATTTTTTTTGACGGCTGTCGATAAGGGAGGCCACGCCTGGTTGTTGCCCTTTGTTCAGATATATTGTCCGGTGTTCATCATTCCCGGAATGTCATCCTGCTGCCGATTCCGTTGAACATCGTATGTCCGTGAAGGAAGGTAGAATGATAGCTTGCATAATCAAGATTATGAACGATGGATTTTATCACCGCACCGGTGTTAATGTCGTATATTTTAAAGTAATTGTCATCCTCGGTCATGATCAGATGATCGTTATAATCAATGCTGAACTCCATAAACGGAGTGAATGGTGCACTGAATTCGGTGCTGTGGGTCACAAGATTATAAATATCATATCCCGTTGGGCGGATGAGCACCACCTTGTCTGGCTGATCAGCCATAAACTCCAACGTACTGAATCCGACATCGCCCGTACTGAATACTTCGGTAAATGTTCCACCCGAAAACCGGTAAATCCGGTTTTTGTATTCTGTATAAACATAGATATATTCCCCGGTGGGAGAGATCTGGCACAAATTCAGCGTACCATTGGTCATCGGAAGGGTTCCGAGCAACTGGTTATGAACAACATCTATCAGTTTGAGGTCGTTAAAGCCATTCATGATCGCCATCGTCCCGTTATCAGCTGCATCAAACGCCCATGCATTGGCAACCGGCAGAAAATCACTTATTAACACAGAGTTATCCTGGCCGTTTGTAACATTGTAGAGATGAAACCTGTTGTCGCGGATCGTCAGAACGTACTTGTTATTTGCAGAAACGGAAAACCTTCCACCGGCGCAATAAATGCTGTCCACCTTCTGACAGGTCGTGGCCGAATAACGATAGAGGTAGGTATCGTTTCCCTGATACAGGTAAATGTCATTTCCGCGGGGTGACCCGAATGCATCAAAATGGTGAAGCTGAATTCCCGGCCGGTAGGTCACCTTATGACCGAAATCTTCCATTTCCTGCGCAGTACTTATATACTGCAGGTTCTCCTTCGGAAGGTGAGTAACATAAATATCTGCCGAACCCGGAAAGCCAAGGTCAATGTCCGATTGAATCGTGTCGTTGATATCAGCGATCTCCTTTAGGATTGTGCTGTTTCCTTTTTTCTTGCGGATTCTGTAACTGCCAAAGTTCTGACAATACCTGTTTTTATTCCATTTGATGACAGGTTGCCCGTTGGCATCACTGAAAACTTCATGGGGTGTTATTTCCATCGGTTTATCAGCTGAGCCGGAGCCTGAATAGGATAATCCTGCCGAATCACTCTGGGAGTATCCTTTCAACGAATAATAGGCCTTTTCACCGACATAACTATGATCAGTAAATACAAGCTCACCTGTACCTGTAGCCGTAACCGAATCAACCCTGACTTCAGTGTAGTTATAATCATAAAATTTTGATACGGCAAGGGCCTTTAGCTGCAGGTTTGGTGTGATTGTCCCTTGCAGGGTGCCATTTTTTTCGGCAAAGAAAGGTTCAGGGATCTCATGATAACCCGAAAAGTTGATTACAACAATGCGTTTATTGATATAGGTGCCATTCATGCTGATCTGGGTGAATGTTTGGCCCGGTTGTCCGCCGTAAAATTCAAAGCGGCTAAGGTAGAACCCTGTTGAATATAAAAGCTTGTCTGTTTGTATATGAAAGGTGCCATCATAACTGGAATCAATGAATGGAAGATTGTTCTGACGGAAAACCTTCACGACGTATTTCGGGAATTGTGCGCCGATAATACTGAGATTAAGCACTGAATGGAAATTCACATTTATTGTATCGGCATCATCAGGAAAACTATTGATCGTAATCCTGGCAGAACCACTATTTGCCGGATCGTCATTCTGTTTGCTGCAGGACACTGCCATCAGAATAATCAGCAAACAACTTAGCAGGCCTTTCATTCAGTTCCGTTGTTAAAATGTTGTACCTTCCTGAAAATCAATAAAATTAAGAGATTGAGCAGCAAAAGCTATTTCAAGATGTATTTGCTTAAGATTTGATAAACTTCATTGATATTGTTGTCCTTTTTGAATTCCTTCTTTATTGGTTCGTGCATTCCGCTCAGCCAGATTTTCAGTTCAGCATCAAGGTCCAATAACCCGGCACTCTCTTTTGAAAACCGGATAATGCTTTTATAGGGTATCGATTGATATTCAACCTTTGAGGCTGTTAAGCCTTGCTTATCAACCAGAATTAACCGTTTATTCGTAAATACATACATGTCTCTGACCACTTTATATGCCTTTTCGAGAAATTCACCCTCTATTAAAATTGGTGAAAATTCTTCCTGCAATTTCCCAATTGAAACTTCAGACGCATGCCCCATTAATCCTGATAAAAGTCCCATAATACTGTGTTTATTTATATTCCTGTTATTTAAAACTACCTTTGTCCTGCAAAAATAATTTATTTTACCATGAAAAAAACTCTTATCGGACTGATCATCCTCGGTTTTACACTCATCTGCCATTTTGAATATGGACAGCTGTCAGAAAAAAACGGAAAACTTTCGGGTATTGTAACATATAAAGACTCATACGAATTGCCAAAACAGGCTGACGCGGGATGTGAAATATATCTTATCAGCGAAGCCAGTATGAAATCAACACGTTTTGCAAGCATGACATGGATCATTGAAAGTTTTCAAATAAACAAATCCGAATATGCCATTTCTGTGAATAACACGGTAGATCCTGTTAAAATCAGAAATGCCCGCGACAATTTTGATACTGTTGCAAAGTTTACCGCCAAATATATCAATGGATTCAAACAATTGCCTGCGATTGTCAGGATTTCAACAAATGGTACCGGAAATTATTCCCTGAATTTAACACCCGGTAAATATTACATCCTCTTTATTTCAGGCAATGTAAAAAACAATAACATGGCTGAAGAGAAGGGCAATGTTGTTTATGAATTGGTGGATATCAAACCAGCCAAAGAGACTATGCATGATGTTTCTTTCATGAAGAATGACATGTTGTGGATCAGGTATGCAACACGCAGGCAACTGCAGGGGTGCTGATTTTATAGCTGTTTAGCCGGAAGTTGCCTTCTAAAGTAAAATGGCGAAATGGCGAAATGGCGAAAACTGTTTCGCCATTTTGCATATTGCAGCCATGCCGGCAGTTGCGGTTGCGGGCGAAAGCGAGTTAAATTTGAGATTTCAGGAAATAATTTTTTCATCTCCGCAAAGGAAGACTTCTCCTTCTGGGTTAAATCTAGGAACAAAGTTGTTATGGCCAATGTTAAAACTGCAAACCTCGATAATTTTGGTTTCGAAATAAGGATATCTGTTACAATACTAATCAAAAACTTAAAAAATGAAAAAAATGTTTAATAAGTATCAATCCATTTCCAGGCCCATGCAAATATTCATTGGGATAATGATTATTTTTTCTATTATTGGTTTGGCTAAAGGTGGCTATCTATTTGGTGTTTGGTTAAAGACAATAATATAGTTTGACTTTGTGATTAAGGTCAGCAAACTTATTGAAGCGATTATTCAAAACCCTTATGAGGGAATAAGAAATCCGGAACCTTTGAAATACAGTCTGGCTTGAACCTGGTCAAGGAGAATAAACCTGGAACATCGGCTTGTTTATGAATGGGTTAGAATCGAATGTTTATCCCCGAAACTTGAGTTATTTAACCCCTGACAATCGTAATTTATTTCAGCCCATTTGACAAGCGTAAAGTTTTAAATTATATCTTGCACCACAAATCAAACAAAAACCAAACAACATTTGAGCAATCGATTCTTCTCATGTCTGATGAACTCAAAAATTCCGACCTGAAAGCGAACCAAATACCGGATATGAATTCTGAGTATTTTTTGATTGCCGAATTTGCCTTGACCTTCAATGGTTATGAAAAGTTTGAGCGGGTTGCCGAATTTGCCAACAATAATTTGGCTGCTTATAATCTCGACAGGGAAAGCTTGAAAAAAAGAACCCTGACTGAACTGCGTGCCTGTCTGTTCTACGAGCAACGTCGTTACCGCCACATGGATGAAGAGCCGATAAACGGAGATCGGGAATACATTAATGCCCTGCTTACCGGGATTTTCAAACGGGTACAAGAAAGTAAAACGGAATGAACAGTAGAAAAATTTCTGATTACCGACACCCTGAAGGTAAGGCTCCGCCAAACACGGCGGAGAGAATTTAGTTCCCGGGTGAAATATAAAATAAAACACCGAAAGCCATGAGAATGCTGCTTTTTTCGATAATTATGCTGGCAGCAACGACTGCCGGGCGCAGTCAGACAGCAGGGGAGTATTTTAAAAGAGGATTAGCCAGGTTTGAGGGGAATGACCCCAGGGGCGCGATAACCGAGTTTTCTCACGCCATCCGGCTCAACCATGAATATTTGGATGCATACAATAAAAGAGGCAATGCAAAGCTCGCGCTTCACGACTATGATGGAGCAATAGCAGATTATACCACCATCCTTGAAAAAGACCCGGGCTATGTAAAAGCATATTACAACAGGGGCATTGCAAAGACCGAACTCAAAAACTACAACGGTGCAATTATTGATTATACCAAGGCGTTAGGACTTTTGGGAAGCGATCCGAAAGTTGTTGAGGTTTATGTTAACAGGGGTGCCGTTAAAATTGACCAGCAGAATTTTCACAGTGCCATCGCTGATTTTGACAAAGCAATCGCAATAAATCCCACGTTTGCAAAAGCGTATTTAAACAGGGGTATGGCAAAAGGACTTCTTCATGACTATAAAGGCGGAATTGCCGATCTTTCCAAAACAATTGAAATTGAACCAAAAAATGCGCTGGCTTATCTTTACAGGGGAATCGCAAAAAGTGAATCGGGGCAGAAAGACAGCGGATGTCTGGATTTAAGAAAAGCCGGGGAGTTGGGTGCACAGGGGTCGGCTCAGATGATAAAAAAATACTGCGATTAAAAGTTTTTGTTTCTAATAACACCTGTGGCTTATCTGGTACCATATCCGGAAACCCCAATGGTAATGTGTGTTTTACGTCATCTACCTGATGAAATTTGTAATGACCTTCTTCTCTGGCATTGGCGGTTGAACAGTGCCTGAAGTGGCTTCTTTCATCTTTAACAACCATGCCATGTTTTTCCCTAAAACCCGCATGATTTGTACGCCTTCACCATCTTCGGAAACTTCGTTGGGTGTCCTGCCATGAATCACATTCCAATAATTGGACGTTGCCAAAACCATCTCAGCGTATGTCAGGTAATGGTATAAACCATCCAGGGTAGCGGAACCGCCAGTTCGTCTAACCGCAACCACTGCTGCGGCAACTTTATGGCGTAACAGGTTTCCATTTGACCCTGAAACATAAAACAACCTGTCCAAAAAACATTTCATCGTGCCGCCAACACCTGAATAATAAACCGGAGAGCCAAGGATAATGCCATCGGCAGCTTTAACTATTTGTATCCATTGATTCAGACCATCGGCTCCCAGGCTGCATTTTTCATCTCTGTTTTCTGAACATTTACCACATGCCGTGCAACCATGAATCAGTTTATGACCGACATGCAGAATTTCGAACTCAATTCCACCCGCAAGAAGTTCCTCCCCGATCATTTTCAGGGCATGGTAAGTATTTCCTTCTTTTTTCGGGCTTCCGTTTATTGCTATTACTTTCATGAGATTGATTTTATAGTATTTTTTCAGTTAATGCCTAAATCAATGGTGTTACCAAAGGGTTACTTCTTATCATCGGTGAATTTGAAACAAAGGTCGCTATAATATTTTTACCGGCTTTCATCCCCCATTCGTCGATCATATCCATATCCCAGCCGATTCGGGTTGTTCCACGTTACACATCCGGTATATCTTTGCGTCATCAAACAAAAACAAAAGCAAAATGAAAACAACAATTACAATCTTAGCAGCGGTTCTCACACTCAACGCAGGCATCCTTTTCGCAGGTGCCACCACATTTTCAGGCACTGAGACAATCGAAAGTTCCATTGTAACCCTTGCTCCCGCAACGCCAATTGAGGCTACATTTGAAGATGCCAACATCGCTGTTATTGATTTTTCAGCCATTATACCATCAACCCCCGCTGAAGCCGATTTTTCTGATGTCGCCCCCGAAGCAGGCATTGACCTGACCAATCTGGTACCTGTGACCCCTGCAGTTGCTGATTTCAACGATGCCATTGAGGTAACTATCGATATTAATGCGCTGGCACCTGTAACACCCTCAGTTGATTTTGAATAACTCGCTATATCCTCCGATCATACTCAAAACCGCTCCAAATGGGCGGTTTTCTTTTTTATGATCCGGCAAATTTCAAAGCACCCGATGGCTCTATGACTTATTGTCCCATTTGAACTTGCAAAGGGTATTGACCAGAATGAACGATAAACTTGTCAGCTTGTCAGGGGGTAGGCAATCTTCTAAAACCGCAAAAAATGAAATTCTGAACGGTGTTAAACGGCGTCTTGTGGTCAACTGTTAAACACTTTACCTTTTCAAAGAAATTTCCCAGTCTGGTGGACATTGTTTCTTCGGAGTACTGCCTGACTTCGATTCCGCTGCATTTTTTCGCCCCCTGTTCTGAAAATGTCCCGATGACCAATATTCCTGATGGCTTAATGCCCCGCCGGGCAGCATCGGTGTAGTGCTCGATTTCCTGTTCCTGAGTCAGGAAGTGGAAGACGGCCCGGTCGTGCCAGAAGTCATACTGCACGGTCGGGGAGAATGATGCGGCGTCATCTACGAGCCAGGTCACTTTCGCTGCCTTGTCGCCAAGTCTTTGTTTTGATCGCTGAAGTGCCGCCGCCGAAATATCCAGAACGGTGACGTCCTGGTAGCCCAGATCAAGCAGGTGGTCAACAAACAGGCTGTCGCCGCCGCCAACGTCAATGATTTTGGCGGTTTTGGGAATATTGAAAAATTTTACAAAATCCAGGGATGTAGTGGGAGTCGGCTGAAACCAACTCACTTCACCAGACTGTTTGGTCTGGTAAATATTCTCCCAGTGTTGCTTACGGTCAAACTCTTCCATTGTTCAAATATATAATAAAAATGTGGAGAAGACAATATTAGTGAATTATGCCGCCTTTTCCACCAACCAATCCAGCCCGGGGCCGATGCAGCGCTGCAAACTTTTTGGCTTCATCCGCTGTATGGGCCAAATCCGTATCCGAGCTGATATTGCTGAAATCTATCAGAAGGATTTGCTTACCATGGTGAAAAATAAATTGAGTCGGGGTCATCTGGTTCAAATTCATCTCAAAGTTAAATGTAATTGGCGATTCATTACCTTTGGGAATGCAAATAAGGCTATGAAAAAGAAACTTTCAACCATTGGTATCCTGTTTATGCTGGTGTTGAAGCACCCGCCACTCCCGGAATTTTCATTGTTCCAGAAGCATTATATTGTGGAAGTTCGGTGTTTTTCACTGAAGAAAATTGCGCTGGAATTCTTTATGAATTAATGGATTGGAAGCATAGGAATCAAAATTCGTTTAACAAAGATAGTCCAATATGAAATTCAGAAAAATTGCCGTCTTGTTGGCATTCACAATCCTTTGGGGGATTGGATGTAAAAAGAAAACCCCTGAAACCAGCAATGATTGTTTATCCAGACTGGATTTTACCAAAATTACCTTTACGGATAATTCGGGGAATACGTTGTCTGTTGATCCAACCGATTGGACGAATGATTCACTTTGGTGTGAGCAGGAATATGGTTTGTTTAGCACCAGCAATCTTGATCTGACAGATTCCGATACATCAAAATTGTTTACAATTTTATTTCCCAATCCAACAGGTACGGTTGGAGAATTGGTTTTAATACGACCAAAACTTTGCCCGTTTCAGTGTGTTATCGTGAGTAAATCCTTTCAGGTTCTCGACACATTCAGCATGCCAAATCAATCTGGTAACGTTCTGCATCTTCTGCATTTCACTGACTCCACGAAATACAAGCATGGGGAATATTACAGGATATATTATGCTGCCCATTGTACCAGGAAGTTGTTCTTTTTCAAGGGTCATGGGGATTTTAAAGTCCAGTGATGAAGGTGATCGGATTTTTCAACTTCTGTGAGCAACTCATCCAGTACATGCATAACCTGAACGATTTTAACATTTGGTAATTTCTCCCTGATATCCCGGTAAGAGCCCAATTTCAGTGCATCTACAATCTGAATTGTATTCGTATTCACCCTTCGGTGGTGGTTAACGATCCCACCGCTTGAAGTTTCTGAAGTTAACAGGAATGAGGCAACTGGTGGCGATTGCAGATTGCGCTTCAGCCACTGAACTGATGCACCAGATTTTTATTCTAATCATTTTAACTTGTTTAAAAGCTCTCTGCCAATAGTTATCAGACTCCACCGCACTTCGGGGTTATGTTCATCCTTGAGCTTAATCCTGGCATCAATAAACCGTTTGGCGGCAGCTTTGAGTTTATTGAAAATACAGGTGTTGCTGAAGAAAGTTTCCCGGAGGCCTGTCTCAGCTCGCTCCGTAGGAGTGAAGTATTGGTAGCATGTTGACGTTTGGGAACAATTCGCTCCGTAGGTGCGAAATTATTTTTGAGAATACCACTCGACCAATTCGTGCAATACCAGTTAAGCCGCCTTGATTTTAAGTAAAAATCACTAAATTGCACCATTCTTAACGGTTATGGTAGTTCAGATAATGAAATCAATATACCTTATTCTACTGGTAATACTTTCTGTTGCAAACCTGTCATAGAGCAAGTCAATATCCAAAACCAAACTTGTATGGGAAAAATATCGTGCCGATAAATCGCTAAAGCAAAGGATACGGTTTATCAAAAGGGATTCAGGTGTATTACGATTTGCAATACTGATTTCCAGGCAGTGTATCATAGGCAGTTGCCAAACGGCAGATTAACATTAACCCGTTATTTTGAGCTTCATGACCAAACCTCTTAACTTAAAATACCACCATCTTGGCATTCCTACAAACAAGCCCATTGAAGGTGAAGTCTATCTGAAAGAGTACAAAATTTTCCATTATGGCTTTGAGAAAAGTGAATACGGGATTGAATGGATGCGGTATGAAGCGGATTGCAATCTGCCTGAAATCGTAAAAACATTACCGCACGTTGCCTTCGAGGTTGAAGATATTTACGAGGCAATCAAAGGCAAAAAAGTAATCATTGAGCCCAATAGCCCGTCAGAAGGTAACATTGTGGCATTTATCGAAGAGAATGGGGCTCCGATAGAGTTTATCCAGATTGTCAAGTCCTAAACTATTTATTTGAACCCAATAACCAGCCAATATCATGGAAACAAACAATCAAATTGAACCCGTTGAAATTTTTGCTGGCACAATCTGGGAGGCTGAATTGCTGAAGAGCATTATGGATGATGCTGAGATTGAATCGTTTTTGCTAAACGAATTTACTGGAACGATGGCACCCTGGTACACTGCATCGGGCGGAGCGGGTTCTGTAAAAGTCATAGTGTCAAGTGTAGATTATGAACGGGCAAAGTCCATCATTGAGGAATTTCAAGAAAACATGAGGGAAAACCATTAACTGGGTAAAATCATGAAACCGTATCATCTTTTAATATTTATTGCCAACAAGGTATGGCTTGCAATTCTGGAGTTTCTTGCAACATCCTTGCTACTTTCATGCAACGACCATGCAACTTCTATTTATCCAGGGTACATTTCACCCCAACCTTGCTGCATACCCTTACGATGGCTTCAACGGCAAGATCTTTTGCCTGTTTCGGGGCGTTTTCAGCATGGTTCGCTGCTACGGTGATTTGCGACAGATCAACGGAAAGCGAGTCAATTTGCATGGAGACTTTGTTTGTACCTACGGTGAATTCCACAAAATGTTTTGTATCATCCCTGCTGTTGATGGCAAATTTCGGGTCCGATGTCAGTGTGTCGAGAACAGCCTTGTAGACGCGGAATGTTTTGGCATCGATGATCACTGTTGCAATATCACTTTGACTGGTCCGCATCGATTTTATCTTCCTGGCCAGGGTCACAAACTGAGCCTGGATTGGTGTTGACATCAAAGAAATAAATCCAATCATCAGAAAAACTGAATATCGTTGATATATTGTCATGGGTTGGCCTCCTTTTGTCAGAAATCATTTTTTCAGGTTCAACAAATGTAATCATTTCATTACGATCTTTGCAAACATCGACAAACCAAATCGTACAAAACGGTATTTCCATTACATTTGATCCATAAATCCAGTGCATGAAAAAAACACACTTGCTTCTTTTTCTTTCAGGAATACTTTTGGTTTTGTTGCTTGCCAGCGGCTCCTGCAGATTCAGAGAGCAGAAGCACCTGACCTCCGCTGCTGACCTTCATCTTCGGGGAGCCATTAATCAGCAAAGCAATCTTCCCTTCGACAGCAACCTGCTGTTCACCTTCTACCGGTCCTTTCCGCAGTTGGTCAAATACCAGAATAATGTGGCTATGATATACCGGCAACATCATTATAATCACCTCTGGTATGATGGGAAGGGAATCATCGAATTTGGTCAGACCTTATACACCAAGGTCAGCGAGCTGAACGTGGAGGGGGTAAGCTCAACATTCCCCTGCCAGGAAAAAATGGACGATGTTTTCGACAATGAAAGGGAGAATACACTTACTCAGGCTGAAACCGAAATAATGCTGACAAACCTGTATCTCTTTTATGCCGAAAAGGTTTACAAGGGAATAGATGAAGATTCAACGACTGCCATTGGCTGGCTTCTGCCACGCAAAAAGGTTTCTTATACCGGGTTGCTGGATTCGGTTATGTCGGATCCGGAATTGCTCAACCGGGATGACAGTGTGTTATTCAGCCAGTATTTCAAACTGCGTGATTTCCTGCAAAAATACCGGGAAATAGAAAAAAAGGGAGGCTGGGAACCGATTGACCTTGACCCGAAGTTAAAGTCATATAAGCCCGGCGATACTGCCAGGGCGATCCTGCAGATCAGAGAACGGTTGTTTATCACCGGGGATATCAAACAAAACAACCAAAGCAACAAATATGACCCTGAATTGCTTGAAGCAGTGCAGAAGTATCAGAAACGCAACGGTTTCAACACTGACAAATTAATTTTGCCAAAACATATCAGGGAGATGAATGTGCCTATCGGGGAACGAATCACGAAGATCATTGTGAATATGGAACGGTGCCGGTGGATCTCCCCGGAGTTTGCCAATGCGAAAGAATATATTGTGGTCAATATTCCTGCCTTTAAGCTGAACCTGGTCCGAAACAGGAAAAGTGAATTCGAATCGCCGGTCATCGTAGGAAGCAATCTGACGAAAACAGTTATTTTCAGCGGGATGCTGAGCTATATCGTTTTCAGCCCTTACTGGAATCTGCCGGCGAGCATCATCAACAAAGAGGTTAAACCAGGGATGGCGAAGAATAAAAATTACCTTGAATTGCACAACATGGAGTGGAACAATGGCCAGGTCCGGCAAAAACCGGGAAAAAACAACTCTCTGGGCCTGATCAAGTTCATATTCCCGAATTCCGATGATATTTATATGCACGATACGCCTGCGAAAAGCCTCTTTGCAAAAGAGAGCAGGGCTTTCAGCCATGGTTGTATCCGCGTTGGAAAACCAAGAGATTTTGCCCTGGCCATTCTCGCGGATGACCCGAAATGGACCCCGGCAAAAATAGATGCTGCGATGCATGCAGGAAAAGAGAGCACCTATTCGTTAAAAAAGAAAATACCTGTTTATATCGGCTATCTCACCGCCTGGGTGAATTCGAAAGGTGAAATTAATTTTTATGAGGATGTTTACGACAGAGATGAACGATTGGCTGAATTGTTGATTGGCACAAATTAACAGCATCTTTAATCCTGTTTGATCACATCAATACATTTGTAGTAACTATTCACCCCCTACAAATGTAGGGCATTAATTTGGGAGAGAGAATGCAAAGGATTCAGATTATTTTTAATCGCAGTGTCAATAATCGATCGCAGGATTGCAAAAGACTCAGCACCGTTGAAAG
>CAIQUS010000019.1 GCA_903875045.1 uncultured Bacteroidales bacterium | reverse complement strand
TTATTTGATATTTCACCCCTTCGGGGTTTATGGATAGACTCTACAAACCGATTATTCTACAATCATTTCAGCCCTTCGGGCTTTTGATCGTTGGAATGTCATTCCCTGCTTCACAACAAAATCCCGAAGGGATGATATGATTGTAGTAGTGAACCATACTGATTTACTACAAAATCCCGAAGGGATGATATGATTGTAGTAGTGACCAAATTGATTTACAACAAAATCCCGAAGGGATGATATGATTAGATTTTCTAATAGAATCCTTTGAAAACCCTCATGAATATTGAATTATCATGACACTTGGTTAACTCCGAAACTTGAATAACAAATTAAACCTTGCATACTAATTCTTTTTCGGTGCCGGGATGTACCCTGTTGCACGCTGACTGATATTCCATTGACCACGTGCTGCAGCAGGGACTGAAGGGCAATCGCCGATCACCGCCTCGAAGATTGAACCGCTTTCCGCCTCAAAGCCGGGCAACATGGTAATATAGTTACCTCCCCTGTATGTAACAGTTGTGTTAAAACTATTGTAAACATACCTTGTTGAAGTGATAAAACTATTGGCAGCATAGTATTGTGAAGAAGTGGTATTGGGATTATTGGCCGGGGTTAACACATAGCTTTCGGGGCAATGACCATACAGTTTGGTTTTCCAGAAACCTCTTCCAAAAGTGGCGGCAACCAGTTCCTGTGTGTTATAATTTATTTCCAGTTCCGTTACAATGGTATTGGGCAGCCCATGGAAAAAAGGGACCCAGTCATTGAGACTATTATCCTTGTAAAAAACCCCGATATCGGTACCGATGTAAAACCGGTCGTTTGAACCGTTTTCATATACAACGCAGCGGATCTGAACATTTGGAAGGGTGCCGCTGATGGAGGTCCAGGTGGAACCGGCATCGATAGATTCATACACTTTCTCACCATCTGTATATCCAAAACAGGTCACCACAACATGCGTGGAAGCCGTCGGGCTTATGGCGATATAGCTCAGCTTACTTGTAGCTACCGGCAACCCGGCTGTTACATCAGTCCAGGATGAACCGCCATTATTCGTCATATAAACGCCAAGCGTTGTCAATCCATAAATCCGGTTCAGGTTATTCACCCCATGGGCAATTTGCCTGAATTTTACGCCCGTCGTATTTCCTGTATTCATAGGTAACCAGGTAGATCCGCTGTTGGTTGATTTCCAAATATCAGTATGCCCCATAAAGAGCGTTGTCGGCGTTGTTGGATGCATGATCCATGCTGTATTCCAGATGTCGTCTTTACTGGTCACAACGCCCGGAGTTATTTCTGACCAGGAGCCTCCGTCATTGGAAGTGCGATAAAGTGTATTATACGTTGATTCATAACGGATGGTGGAGTCGCCGGGGTGAATCAGACATTCAAACCCGTCTGCTCCAATGTCATGAATAAAAGCATCCACCGAACCACCTCTGAAAGTATTGCATCCGTTGTCCTGGGTACCGGCTGCAATCAGGTTTACATTCTGCTGGGTGCCTCCCATCCTGGCAATTTCCGTAATGACAAGTCCTGATGACAAATCTGTCCAGTTCACTGCATTGTCAATACTCCTGTACAATCCGCCATCACTTCCACAATACAGATAATTATTAAGCGGATTGAATTCCAATGCGTGGATATCGGCATGGGTGTATTCCTGGCTAACTGTATCCTCCCTCCAATACGAGGTATGGTTCCATGTTGTGCCTCCGTCAATTGTTTTCCAGCAATTGATTCCGCCAAAATGCACCACATTGGCATTGGTGGGTGAAACACCTACTGCGAGATCATAATTCGCCTGTTCTTTTAAATCACCGCCATTGATGGGGTATCCGAAGATGTTGGGTGTGGTGGAGCGGAGAACAAAGGTGTTTCCATTATCTGTTGAACGATAACAACCCATGAATCCGGTCCTGGTGTTACTCATATCACTTTGTCCATAAATCAGATAAACATACGCAGCATTGACTGGTGTAACACCAATCCCGATTCTTATTGATCCTCCAACAGGCAGTCCGCCTGCAATCGCCGTCCAGGTATCGCCGGTATCGGTTGACTTATAAAATCTGGTTGTTGAAACAGCATAAATTGTTGACGGGTCTCCCGGATTGAATTCAATGTCTCTGAAACTGCCGTTTTTTACCCTTGTCCATGTAATCCCGCCATCTATTGTTTTATCGATTCCATTATTGGATACGGTAAAAAGAATTTGATGATTTACCGGATGCATCAACAACTTATACGCTCTCACCAGGTTTGTTACATCCCATGTCAGGCCTGTTGTTTGCCAGGTAACTCCGCCATCTCTAGTTTCAAGGACACCTATTGAATTGGTATTTCCACCATCCCCGTCCCCGGTGAGAATATAAATATGCAGACTGTTATTTGGATCGATGGTAATTCCGGAAACGCCGATACTCGGGAAACCATCGGTAAGAGGTTTCCACGATCCGGAATATTTCCATAAGCCGCCTGCAGGTGTCCCGACATAATAGATGCTGGCATTGGAGGGATGAAAAGCAATGCAGTTCACCCTTCCTACACCGCCATTCCAGCCTTGACCCAGTGTATGGTTTGAAGGGCCCATGGAGGACCAGTTGCCCGGATCGTATGTTGCAGGAAGTGACTGGTAATCGAAATTGTTATTATAATCCTGGTATGCTTCCATTATTTTTGCAGAGATGTTGAACATTTTGCCCGAAGGATAAAAGGCGCTTTCCACTCTCTCTTCATATCTTTTGAACTGTTTGTAACCACTGCCTCTGCCCTGGTCCCTGCCGACAAAATAGTTATTGAATTCCCTTTGAATGCTGTAAAAATTATGCACAGATGTATCATTCATCATGCGAACATATAAGGGTTCATTCTTTGTTACCTGGCCGAATGAGGGGGACAACCACAAAAGGGCCATTCCAAGAAGAAAGAATTTTGTTTTCATCTGATAATTTTTTAATTTTTCCTACTTGTTTAATAATTGGGATCTCAACCCTTCATTTTCTTTCTTAAGGTCATTGAATTTTCTGTTTAAATCAAAGAGGTATAAGGTAAGCTCTTCAATCTTTTTTGTCAGTTTGGTTGTCATCTCGCTCACATTGATTCCATCCCTTTCAACCTCTTCGGCAGAAGGCAACCCTGGCAGATGGTTATTCAATTTTATATTTTTTTCGAGGTCAGTCAGCGGTGTGAGGGCATACTTTTCCGAGAACACATAATCCGGCCATGCTTCTGACATCTGGACTTTTATCTCCTCGCAGATCACTTTCCCGTTGACTGAAAGTTTATATCCGGTTGCAGGTACTGTCGTACCAATACCCACACTTCCTGAGAAATAGTTTTTTCCACCAAGAAAATAACCTGCAAACCCATCGGGACTCATCGTTTTAGCAAACAATCCATACGTTACTCCCGTGGCCGAATTGGCATAAAACCTGCCACCGGAACCTTCATTTCCGTACGACACACCCTCCACCCCGACACCACCACCTACCGAATTATTGGACCTTCCTTCAACGGCAATACCCGGACCATCTGCAAAAGCGGATGAACTGTTTACTCTGCCAGAAATGCTGGTTATAAAGGGATTTGTTCCCGTGTAGCTGTTGCTTATCAGGGCAGCGGTAGAACCTGTCGCAGTCTCACCAGAAACAACATGCAACGGGCCTGAAGGCGTTGATATCCCGATCCCGACATTCCCGCTGAAGTAATTTTTCCCTCCCAAAAAATAGCCTGCATACCCGTCACCGCTATAGGTACGTGCATATAAGCCATAGTTAACTCCGGTTGCCGAAATTGCAACAAACCGGCCTCCTGAGCCCTCATTTCCGTATGACTCACCATAAATTCCGACACCACCACCAACAGTATTATTCGATTTTCCGTGCACCCCGATACCCGGACCGGCAGCAATGGTTGAGCTGCTGTTTACCCTCCCGCTTACACCAAACACCCATGGGTTTGTACCTGAATAGTTACTAATCACCATGGTAGCAGCCGATGCGGCAGCCGTTAAGTCAGAGACAATGTGAAGCGGACTTGAGGGGGTTGCTACTCCAATGCCCACATTTCCGCTAAAATAATTTTTACCTCCCTCAAAATACCCGGCAAACCCATCAGTGCTGTAAACCCGTGAAAACAATCCGTAGGTTGTTCCAGTGGCGGAATAGGCATAAAACCTGCCACCTGACCCCTCATTGCCATACGATTCTCCGTACATCCCGACACCTCCGCCTACTGCATTGTTCGACCTCCCATGCACCGCGATGCCCGGACCGGTAGCAAAAGAGGAAGTATTGTTTATTCTCCCGCTGATTCCAAAAATCCAGGGATTGGTCCCGGTGTAACTATTGCTTGCCAATGCTACAGTAGAGTTGCTTCCCGATTCGTTGGAAACAACATGCAACGGGCCTGATGGTGTTGCTATCCCAATGCCGACATTGCCTGTGTTGTAGTATATATCGCTGCCATTTGTGGTCCACTGGCTGGATCTTTTATTGTTGAAGGTATTCCAATCGGCAGAAGAAAGATATCCGTTGGCCAGGCTGTTTGCCTGGGTTATTCCTATGGTGCCCGATCCGGTAATTGTTCCACCCGTGATTGGAGCAGAGGTTGATATGGATGTAACTGTTCCCACGCTCCAGGTTCTGTTCGAATTCAAATCCTGTGTCATCCCATTGATTGTCAGGGTCCTTCCCAGGGGAGCATATAATCCGCTGTGGGGCCCCCAGCTAAAAGCAAAGTTCCAGTATGAAATTAATGCCGCAGTTATCCCAAATGCCGGATGTGCCGTAAAAATCGGATCCGTCTCGATAAAACTCATCTCATTAAACCGTTTCCATATCGTTCCATTGAACCAATACAGCGAATTCACCGTAGTGTTGTACACCAGCAGTCCTTCGAGGGGTGTAATGATGGCATTCATCTGGTCGGTAGTCATTCTCGGTAAGAGAGCACCTCTGGTGGTAGATTTAACATCAAGCATGGCCGATCCATGCGCTTCTGTTGCATCGGTATTGATCGCCACCTGGGCTTTTGAGGTAAGGGTTGCAAAACATAAAATGGCAACCAGTGTGAACATTCCGATACAGTTTTTTAAAGATTGTTTTTTCATGGTTTATTAATTTTAGATTGGATTACAGAGTATTAACCACATTAATATTTGACAATTTTTGCAATTTCACACCGGTTGCCCGATTGTATGCGGATGATATAGATACCTGTTGGCTTGCCCAAAAGGGAGAATTGAAATCTGGACTCTCCGTTCATCTGTTTTTGATATAGTTTTCCCCCGTGCATGCTGTATACGATCACATCAGCGACACCACTTGAAACACCGTCAACCAATTCAACTATGGCAACATCTGTCGTTGGATTTGGATAAATTTTGACAAACTGATTCTTAGCCACTGTTTGAACACCCAGGGCCTGCTCATTCAGTGTACTGGCAACTAGGGGGTTCAGCAGGGTTTCACAATAGTTTCCATCGGTGGTAATACGCCCAAGAAGGTAACCGCTGCTTGTTACCTTCGTACCAGCTAACATTGATATTTTGGCGCCTGCGATCAATGTAACAATTCCGTTATTTTCGACAATGAACGTTGTTCCGCCACCTGCAACAGTCAATACCTGAGTCGCATCATAACAGGTGGCCATCCCGTTCGGAATGATGATGTTGGCCAATTCCTGGTTCAGCGGGGTTGTTGTGCTCTTCACCCCGGTGAATGACCCAAATGTTACAATCCCATTTGCCGAAAGAAGGTGTAAGGCAGCATCGGTTGGGCCATACGTAATCCAAGGCATGTCATCTACCTTTGTGCATGAGAGTTTGCCCTCGGTTCCAATAACATCAGCTGGAAGATATTGGAAGGTGGCATTGCAAGCCAGACCATCAATTCCAAACCGGGTTATTTTCCAAAAACGGTTCAGATAATTGCCAGTAATATCCGGCGTAGGATAAATTTCATTTTTCAAACTTACCCCGGTATAATTTCCTGCCGCAAATATACCCTCAGTGAAACTCAGGGTGACAGGTGAATATTCCGAAACGCCAGTATCATCTCCAACGGGATAGGTAAAAGAGCCAGCAAAACCCGCCGGAAACTCTTTGCGCAATTCACCGGATGAGGTCACAATAATCATTGCCAATGCCGTTGGCGTGCCTGAAATAACAGCCAGGGGCCCAAGAAGGAGGTTATTTGTGCCAAGGACAACCTTTCCGGAGGTTAAAGTAAGTGTGCCATTCACAGTGGTGTTTCCACCGATTGCGATGCCTGCCGGATTGTTGACCAGAAGGTTTGCGAACACATTCTGCCCAGCAATGGATTGAATAACGGTTCCAGTCAGTTCAACCGGTCCTGAACCGAGGGAATTCATCCCTGCATTCTCATTGGCGAGCCCTTTTTTCAGAATCAGGATACCTGTGTTATTCAGGGTTGCCCCGGATCTGATAACCAGGTTTTCGGAAGAAATAAGCGACGTTCCGGAATAAACCCTCAGCGTTGTTCCGCTGATGATCACATTTTCTGATCTGGCTGACTGGAGCAACAGAAAGAAGAGACATAATGTTGACTGCATGGCCGCAATGCGTGCGATGCCGAATCCTTTTGAAAAATGAGATAGTCGTTTCATCTGTTGTTATTTTTCAGCAATATTAAGGCATTCAGTAAATTAAATATCCTCCCAATTTATATCCGGTGGGTTTGTGTTTATATTCGGTGGGTTTGTGTTTAAATCCGGTAATACTTATATTTGCGATTCTATCCGGACTAACAAACATGACCTCGAGAACGCTCAGTTATCGGTTGATGCTTATTTTCCTGGCAATTGCCTTGCCCGTATTTCCATGTTTATATGGCCAAAACGGAGTTTCTTCTGCTGCTGCCCTTGATTTAATTGAAAAACGGTTCCGGGTCAATCCTGACAGTTGCCGGAAAGCCATTCGGTTAATTCGCATCACTGGATTAAAAGAGCTGGCAAAAGCCACCTACCTCACAGGTAATTGCTGGCTCTATTCCAGACAGAGTGATTCTGCCCTGAAATACTTTCAAAAAGCAGAATCAATGACTGGCAGCATTTCCGGCCTGGAGGCTCAAATCCAATATGGAATGGGCAGCGCCTATTTTGACAAACCTGATTATACCAAGGCAAAATCAGCATATTTAAAAGTATTGAAACTGTGTTCAAATGGAGTTGATAAGGAACTGATTATGATGGCCAATAATGATTTAGGCATTATTTTCTACGAGAAAAATAAACCTGATTCTGCGATTCTCCACTACAAGGAAAGTCTGAAATATGCACGGGAATCGGGTGACAAATACCGAATGGCCAATACCATGAATAACATCAGCCTGGGCTATTACCGCCTTGGTAATTTTGAAAAGGCAATCGAATGGCAACTCGATGCCATAAAATACAAGGAACTATTAAATGACACGGTCAGCCTGGCAACCTCGCTGAATAATGTGGGCGGTGTATTTATCAAATTAAAGAAATATCAGGAGGCCAACAGGTATTTAAAGCGGGCTTATAACATGCTGGCTGACAGGAAAAATGGAAGGATAAAAGGCTTTTCAGCCATAAATCTCGGTATTTCATACAAGATGCTGAACAATTTTGATTCAGCGGTTTTTTTCTATCATAAGGCTCTCAGCATCTATACCGCTATTGGTCTTGAAGACAATAAAGGGAAAGTTTATACCAATCTCGGGGCATTATATGAAGCCAGGAAACAGTATGACCAGGCCCTTGGATACATGCTCAAAGCTTTGGATGGGAGCAGAAAGCTTAATAAACCAACCGAAGTGGCGATCAGAAGCCGGAATATTGCAAACCTCTATCTGCTGATGCATAAACCGGAGCTGGCGCGAAACTATATCCTTCACGCCCAAAAACTCGCTTCAGGCGTTGGCTCTCTTGAACTGAATAAAGATGTTTATTACACACTGGCCATTTATTATGAGCAAACCGGCAAATATAAGGAAGCGTTACAATGGCATAAGGAGTTCAGCCGCATGAACGATTCCTTGTATTCTGAGAGTAGTCAGAAAACTATTAATGAGTTAAATACAAAATATGAAACGGCCATTAAAGAGAAAGAGATACTCACTCTGCACAAACAGCAACAAATTGCCGATTTGGAATTAATACAGAAAAGAGATGCCCTGCTACGGCAAAAACTCATTTTGCTTTTCACTATTATCATTGTACTGCTTATTTCTCTTGCCTCCTACCTGGGATTTAACCGCTACCGGCTGAAACAAAGAAATGCCCGGGAATTACTTGCCCGGCAAAAAACCGAACTGGAACAACGAATGTTGCTGGCCCAGATGAACCCTCATTTTATTTTTAACTCCCTGGGTTCTGTACAAAATTTTATCGGAATGAACGAGCCTTTGCTTGCCCAGCAATTTCTTTCAAAATTTGCCCGGCTGATGCGGTCAATTCTTGAAAACTCACGCCGTCAGTTTGTTCCGCTTGATGAAGAAGTAAGCGCATTGTCGCTTTATACCGAACTTGAAAAACAACGATTTGGTGACCGTTTTACCTATAAAATTGAAGTCTTGATTGATGAGCCGGAATTTATTCTCATCCCGCCCATGCTGGTCCAGCCTTTTGTGGAAAATGCCATACTTCATGGATTTATTTCTGACAAAGTAACCGGGCTGCTTCAGGTAAAATATTACATGGAAGATGATCTGATCACATGTCTGATCGAGGACAATGGGGTGGGGAGAACACGAACAACAGCTGCCGGAAACAAGCACCCCGGCCATGTTTCACTGGGCGGTTCAGTGGTTGCAGAGAGAATTGAATTGTTAAAACTGGAATACAAAATCAATGCCTCCATCAGGTATACGGATTTGACGGACGCCGATGGCACACCATGCGGTACCCGTGTTGTTTTACGGTTGCCATTTAAGGAAAGGACCAATTGACCCATGATACGGACCATTATTGTTGACGATGAAAAACATTGCAGGGATGAGCTTCGGGCCATCCTGAAAACTGCAGTGCCCGACGTTGAGGTGGTTGCCGAGGCTTCCGGTGTGGAGGATGCTGTGAACATGATTCAACGCTTCCACCCCGAACTGCTCTTCCTTGATGTATCCCTTTCCGACGGACTTGGGTTCGATGTACTCGAGAAAGTGAACTACCGCCATTTCAGGGTCATCTTCATTACCGCCCACGATCAATATGCCATCAGGGCATTTCGATTTAACGCACTGGACTATATCCTGAAACCTGCTGCCATTGATTCTGTTTCAGAAGCAATGGCGAAAGTCCGCATCCAGCCCCTCTTTTCTTCCGGTTTTGAAGAACGGTTTGAATCTCTGATGAATAAAAATCAGCATACACGGAAAAAAATTGCTCTTCCGGCTTTTGAAGGTATAACCATGGTAACGATCAGCGATATCATCAGGTGTTCCTCCGATGGAAGTTATACTACTTTCTATACGATAAAGGGTCATCAGATTGTGGTTTCGCATTCCATAAAGGAATATGACGAGTTGCTAACCCCCCTGAATTTTTTCAGGGTTCATCAATCGCATCTCGTGAACCTGAACTATGTAACACAGTTTCTCAAGGAAGATGGCGGTTTACTGGTAATGGAAGATGGCAGCAAAATTGAAGTGTCACGCCGCCGGAAGGAAGCACTGATAGAAGTATTGCTGAAAACCGGTTCCTGAGCGATTTCCGGAATAAAACGCCAAAGTAGTATCTTTGCCACCAATAAAACCCTCATCCATTTACTCACTTTTACCTAGAAAGTCTGATGTCCGTTTATTCCTTTTCCATTCTCCTGCTGACTCTCCTTCCATTTTCGCTCTTTTCCCAGTCCAAAAATTCCGGCATGGTGACAGGTAGGGTGACCGATGGACAAAGCAATACCCCGGTGGAATACGCCAACATCGTTTTACGTACCGTTAAATCTGATTCAATGGTTACCGGAACTGTCTCCGACAGTGTTGGTTTTTTCAGGATGAAGGAGATTCCTATGGGTTCTTACATCGTGGAGTACAGCTTCATCGGATACGAAAAGAAACGAACCGGTCATGTCATCATCGACCGTAAAAAACCGAAAGTTGAACTTGGAGAGTTAAAACTTCTCCCCTCCTCGATATCCATGGATGAGGTAACGATCACAGCCGAAAAAACGATGATGGTCAACAAAATCGACAGGAAGGTATTCAATGTTCAGAAGGATATTCAGGCACAAACCGGCACGGTTACCGATATGCTTCAGACGATTCCGGCAATCTCGGTAGACATGGATGGAAATGTCAGTCTCCGGGGATCAGCGAATGTGACCGTGCTGGTAAATGGACGGCCATCGGTGATGACCAGTTCCGCAGATCTTGAGCAAATGCCTGCTTCCCTGGTAGATAAAATTGAAGTGATCACCAACCCATCAGCCAAATACCGGCCCGACGGAACCGGGGGGATTATAAACATTATTCTGAAAAAAGAGCGGAAAGCCGGTGCCAACGCCATTCTTGGCGCCAATGCCGGTAATAACAGCCGCTTCAATACAAATCTCCAGCTCAATTACAACACCGGAAAGGCAAATATCTATGGTAGTTATGGTTTCCGTCAGGATTACCGCTACCGCAGTGGTGAGCTCACCTCGCAAACCATTGATACGATAGAAAACCAATCAACATACTTTGAACAATCTTCCTCGGGAAGTTCACGCTCGGTTTCACACCTGGTTCAATTGGGGTCAGATTGGAGCATGGGAAAAAAGGATATGGCAGGTATTTCCGGCACCTATAACTACCGGCAGAATAAACGCACCAATACCGATGAGAATCTTTATAAGAATAATGCCTTGCAGCCGGAAGAACAATACACCCGTTCCCTCAATGGGAAAGAAGGTGAACAAAGTGGCGGGCTTACCGCTTTTTATGAGCATGTTTTTAACCGGGAGGATGAAAATATCCTGCGGGCCGATATAGAATATCAGCAGGAGACAGAAATAGAGGATGACTATTGGACCAATGTTTACACCCTCCCGGCCTATCCCCAGGGGCAGGACCACACCAAGGCAACAAACGGGACCCAGGAACTAAATTTATCAGTGGATTACTCACGTCCGATTTGGAAAAATGCAAGTCTTGAAGCAGGCTATCAGCAAATCGTTCAAACCAGTGACCAGAATCAGGTAGTCGATCACCTGAATACTGAATCAGGGACCTATTTCAACGATACTGCTGCGAGCAATCATTTCAAATCAAACCAGACGGTTTACGCCCTGTTCGGTACACTCACCTGCAATTGGGGCAAATTCACCGTCATGGCCGGGCTTAGGGCAGAAGAAACCACTGTTAATTTACAATACATCACTTTAGACACAATGGCAAAGAGTAATTATTTTGCTCTCTATCCTACTGTCCATCTGGCAATTGCCTCCGGAAAAAATGAATGGCAGTTGAATTACAGCCGACGGGTAAACCGCCCCGACGGGGAAGATATGAACCCGGTGCCGGAATACCGTGATCCACGGAATGTTTTTGTGGGAAACCCCGGGCTGAAGCCCGAGGATATCCACTCACTGGAATTCGGTTATGCTTTCAAACCTGAGAATTTCATTCTGATCCCTACTCTTTTTTACCGCTATAAAATTAACGGATTTACCAGGGTTACCACCAGCCTGAACGATACCGTGCTCATCACAACCATCGATAACCTGGCAAAAGACCAGTCGGCAGGTATCGACATCAGCGGAAATGCACAAATTGCCAAAATCATCAACCTGAACTTCAGCGCATCAGGATTCTACAGCCAGATCGATGCCTCTAACATCGGATATAGCACCGTCAAATCCACTTTCGGATGGAATGCAAAACTGAATGCTTCGGTCAATGTTACCAAATCCACCCTTTTTCAGATAAATGGCCAATACCGCTCCGAGGTTCTTACCCCACAGGGTTTTCGTCGTCCGACGTGGGTGGTGAACCTTGGGTTCAGACAGGATTTCTGGAAGAAAAAACTTTCGCTGATTGCTACTGTCTCCGACTTGTTCAACTCACAGGCCATGAAGAACAGCATCAGTACTCCGACACTGATTCAGGAAACAACGCGCCGCCGCGATGCCCGGGCAATATACTGTGGTGTTGTGTTCAATTTTGGCACCAATGGCAAGAAGGTCAAGGAGGATAAATTCGAATTTGATAACGGCATGTAGCCTATGGCCAATTCCCTCAACAAATATTTCTCTCAGCTGGAACCGATTGTGAAAAACCTCCCTCACAAACCGGGGGTTTACCAGTATTTCGATGAGAAAAACAAAATCATTTACGTCGGGAAAGCAAAAGATTTGAGAAAACGTGTCAGCTCATACTTTGCCAAGATCAACTCCATCAGCGGAAAGGTACAGATGCTCGTCCGTAAGATTGCCGACATCAAATACATTGTAGTAGAAACCGAACAGGATGCGCTGCTGCTCGAAAACAACCTTATCAAAAAGTACCAGCCACACTACAATGTTGCCCTGAAAGACGATAAAACCTTCCCATGGATATGTATTAAAAATGAGCCCTTCCCTCGTATTTTCCCCACTCGTCATGTCATCCGCGACGGATCAACCTATTTCGGGCCTTATGCCAATGTGCGGCTCATGCATACCCTGCTCGAACTGAGCCGCCAGCTTTACCCGCTGCGTAACTGTTCGCTGGCACTTTCTGACAAGAACATCCGGGGAAAAAAATTCAAAGTCTGTCTTGAATATCATATCGGAAATTGCAAAGGCCCGTGTGAAAGTCACCAAACCGCAGAAGATTACGATAAATCTATCGCCGCAATCAAGGAGATCATCAAAGGAAACATCACGACAGTTGCAAAACAATTGCGCGAACTCATGATGAATTATGCTGCTTCCGAGGAATTTGAAAAAGCCCATTTCGTGAAAGAAAAGCTGGCGCTTCTCGATAAATACCAGAGCAAATCAACTGTGGTGAGCCCAACCATCAACAATGTGGATGTTTTTTCCATTGTTTCGGCGGGATTACATGCGTATGTCAATTTCATGAAAGTAATGAATGGTGCCATCATCCAGGTTCACACCATTGAGATGATTAAGAAACTGGATGAAACCCCGGAAGAGTTGCTCTCCATTGCCATTACCGAAATCAGACAGCGGTTTGAAAGCGTTTCGCCTGAAATCATCGTGCCGTTCACGGTTGATTATGAAATCCCCGGAATAAATTTTACGGTACCAAAAATTGGCGATAAAAAGAAATTACTCGATCTGTCGGAGCGGAATGTGAAATATTACCAGCTTGAAAAGGAAAAGCAAAAAGAACTTGTTGACCCTGAGCATAAATCGCGTCGCATCCTTGATACGATGATGAAGGATTTACGGATGACCGAATTGCCTGAACATATTGAATGCTTCGACAATTCAAATATCCAGGGTGACAGTCCGGTAGCTGCGATGGTGTGTTTTAAAAACGCCAAACCGGATAAAAGTGAATACCGCCATTTCAACATTAAAACCGTGGAGGGCCCCAATGATTTTGCCTCGATGGAAGAGATCATTTTCCGCCGGTACAAACGACTGATGGATGAAGAGAAACCTTTGCCCCAACTCATCATTGTTGATGGAGGCAAAGGACAATTAAGCGCCGCACTCAAAAGTCTGCATACCCTCGGACTTTCAGGAAAAATGACCGTGATCGGTATTGCAAAGAAACTGGAAGAGATCTACTATCCCAATGATTCCCTCCCGATGTACCTCGATAAAAAATCGGAAACACTGCGGATCATCCAGCAAATGCGGGATGAAGCCCACCGTTTTGGGATCACCCATCACCGCCGCCGCCGCGAAAAAGCGACCATGTCGCCCCAGTTGATGGAAATCGCCGGCATCGGGACCAATATCAATCAGAAACTGCTCTGGAAATTCAAGTCGGTGAAAAATATCAAACTGGCATCATTGGGAGAGATTCAGGAGGTGATCGGAAAAGGGAAAGGGAAGATGGTTTTTGACCATTTTCACAAAGAAACCGGACCCTAAATTTTAATTCGGCCTGATTTATAAATGCCCCAGCCAATCAGGCAGCCAATGGCATTGGCAATAAAATCATATATTGAGCCGGTTCGCATCGGAACAAAATAAAGCTGAAGCAATTCTGTTATGGCACCCAATGACAATCCAATCAGTATGGTAATCATCGCAGCATTTTTTCTGATGACCGGAGAAACAGGCTGGCTTATAAATCCCCTGATCTGGAGAAAAACAAACACACCAAAAATAAAAAGGTGTACCAATTTATCAGGTTGGAGCAAGTCCATGAAAGCAGGCAGCCTGGGAATGGCTTTTCCGGGCAGGACCGTTAAAAAAACAATCAAGGCACCCCACAGGAAGCCCCAGCGGTTGTATTTAAGAAATAGAATTAATTGACGGGGCATTCCTGACAGATACCTGATCAGCCTTTAATCAGTTCACTGTATTGCGCTGCATCGAGAAGGTCGGAAATTTCTCCTGCATCTGCTATCTGAATTTTAATAACCCAGCCCTTTTCATACGGATCCTGGTTTATGATCTCAGGGGTTGTGGTGAGATCTTCATTAAATTCAAGCACCTCGCCGCCAATTGGCATAAACATGTCAGAAACTGTCTTTACAGCCTCAATGGTACCAAATGATTCGTGCTTACCAAGGGTTTCTCCAACTGTTTCCACTTCGATAAAAACAATGTCGCCCAATTCGTGCTGGGCATGGTCAGTGATGCCAATGTAAGCGTGGTCGCCTTCAACTTTCAGCCATTCATGGTCTTTTGTGTACTTGAGATTTGCAGGAACGTTCATAGTGATTGTGTTTATAGTTTTGTTCAAAATTACATCTTTTTTCTATATCTGCAACAAGTCCGGGGGCTTGTCGCCGGGACCTGACGCAGGGCTTAAGCCCGGCGTCAGAGTACCCCTGCCCCTAGTTCCCGAGCGTAAACCGTAACGCAATCCCTCCCTTGGTGTTCGAGGTACGATACTGGTTCGACACATAAGGTGTATTGATCACCTTATCAAAATAGAACCTCACATTGAACCGGGTACTCAGGTTGTAGTCGGCTGAAAAGTTGAGGGTCATCACTTGCTGGCCAACCGAAATCTGATTGATATCCTGATCAACGCGGCGCAAGACCGTTTTGTTTTTGCGGATAGAGAAATCAAGCTTAAGGTTCAGGTCGCTGTTGGTTTTTGTTTTTTTACCTCCACCGAGTACACCCGACAAGTTGAAACGAATGCCTTTTAAGCGGTAGCCAAGGCCAACGATAAATTCATTGCTGGTTATTTCGGTAAGCTGGTTATTGGAAAAACTCATGGAGATGTTTCGCGACCTTTTCATTTCAGCGCTGGCAAGTAAACTGTTGATAAAGCCCAGGTCAATTTTTATCAGCGGATTAAACTGTTCGGTAATGGAAACCACCGTTGTTTGTACCTGGGGGATAAAGTTTCCTGCATCATCAACAACGGAAGGCATGCCATTTACTTCCTTATAGAGAATGTTCGAGTTAAAATTGCCAACATTATAGGTCGATAAATAAGCATGGGTAATGGTGAATGTGCGCAGGAGTTTTTTGAAAATTTTCAACTTCGCCAAACCATCATAAGTGAGGCGCCAGTTGGGGAGCGGTATGGTGGGAAATGCCGTCAGTTTCATGGTAGAAGGTTTCTTGCCCCCGTAAGCGGCAAGGAATGCAGAAGTCAGCACCTCCTGGTCGGTTGGGCCATATCCCTGAGGGAAACCTGTAGAATCATTGATCGTTTTTGAATTTGGATTCAGTGCTGCGTAACGCTGTGCGATTTCCAACCTGTACTGTTTCATCATCTCGAAGGTAGGCGATCTTCCATCCCCGTCATCCTGGGCAAATGCAGTGCCGATCATGATATAGGAGGTGGTAAAACTGCCCTGGTCAAGGGGTGAATATGGCCCAAACTGCCCTGCGGAATTTGCCTTAAAATATTCCTGATGCGATTTGGAATATTGCCGGGTGGCGACTACCTCAATGCGCAAATCTTTGATCGGCTCAATGCTGACAGATATATTGAGATTTTCAGTAAACTTTGTAAACATTGGGTTGTTCAGCAAAGTATCTGCGGTAATCCAGCCATGTTCGGCAGCAGTATAACGGATATCCTTCTGACTGCCAAAAACAAATCCAAGTCCTGGAGCATTCAGGTTCCAGTTATTTCCAAGTGCCACCGGTTCGGGTTTGAATCCCGGCATTAATGTCCCATTTCCCTGGGTGTAGGTAAATTTAGCCGTTCTGACACCCATTAAGAAACGCAATGTCCCTTCGAGCAGTATCTTGCCAATATTCGGACGATTCGGTAACAACTTCAGGCTATCCTGTTTGTCTACATTTTTATTCTTGGGTGGTTCCGGCTTATTTCCCCGTGCGTTGGCCGAGCCTTGATTGATTTTTTTCAGATATGGGACTTTGTTGTAAAGCATCACCAGATTCAACCCTCCGTTCAGAGATTGGGTATTGGCATTTTCAATGGTATTCCCATACTGTTCCTGGACGGAGATAGGAGAAGCATTCCACCGGTAGGTCGTCATGTACCCCGTTTGAAGGGTAATAAAATCGAGCAGGGGAATTTTGCCAATCGGTACATCCCAGGTAATATTCACTGCCTGATTGTAATTATTTTTTGTTCCGAATGAGAAAATTTCGCTCCAAACCTGATCACGGTTTGATCGATCGATTTGTCCGGGAGGTTCATTCACAAAAGCCTGAGTATTGGCAACAAGGGATATCTTTAATGATTTAGAGAAGTCGTACTTCAGGTCGAAGGTACGGTTCCAATCCCACCGTTTGATATAGAAAGTTTCCATCGGAACAATGGCCCTGCTCTTATTTCTGAATTGGCGCTGGTTAAATTCCCGGTTCATATCAGTCCGAAACGAAAATGCTTTTGGCAGGTAGTAGAAATTAAAATCTTTAATCAAAGCAAAGGCCTTCGATTTATTAAACGCCTTTACCCGTTGAAATGGCAACACATTTTTCGGCTGGGCGGCAAAGGTATATCCGAGTCCTCCTGAGTATTTCTTCTTCAGGTCGTATGCAATATCAACATCCCTGTGAAAAATTTCCGAATAGGCATAACTGGCATTGAAATTCTCAATATCGTAAATTTTTGGTTTTTTAGTCCCTGTGCGCTCCTTCCTGACATTCATCAGGTTGAAATTCTTGGTTTGCGTATAACCTTGTGTAATCTGCTTGATTGAATCCTGCTGCTGCTTTGAATCAAAAGCATTGATAACATCCGAGAGGTAAAGGTCGGGATTCAACGGGTCATATTTCGGACTGGTACGGAGCATACCATAGTCGAAATGCATCGGGATGCGTATGCCTGATTTTGCCGGAAAAAATTTGCCCAACTCCAGATCGGTATCAAACCCAAAAGTCAGGACAGATTCCATCGGACGCTGGGTCTGCTTCTGCTCAAGTGTCCCAAAGCCTGAGCTGCTATAGGTCCCTGTGAGCTGAACCCTGCCAAGATCTGCAAGTTCCACTGCAACCCTGGCAGTAGCAGCAAATCCACCGTTTTTATTAAAATCAGATAATCGCAGTTCATCCACCCATATTTCAGCACATTTTGATTGTCCGTCATCATCGGAAGACTGCACGCTCTTTTTGGGGTTACGAACACCTATCATGATCGTTCTCACATCGCTGATTGTCGGGGATCCCACGACAGTGATCTTATTCTTTCCGTCAAATTCAGAATAAGGCGTAGAGGAGGTGAGAACGAGACCCTTATCACGCATGGCAACCAAACGGTCGTATTTGACCTGAACAAGCCGCTCAAGGTCGATATCAAACGCATTGCTCTCAGGCCATATTGCATCGGGGCTGGATGCCCGGGTACCCCATGGGGTAAAACTCAGCGGGATTTCATATTCATAATAATTCTCTGTAAAATCTGAGCCAATACGCATGATGATGGTAAGGTCGCCTGTTTTAAGGTTTTGGTTACGGATCGATTGTTCTGCATGAACAAACATTTTCAGACGTTTGAACTGCCGAAAATCAAATTCAGTGCTTTTGTAGGCAGCGCGGGCATCGCCATCAACCAGGTTGCAAACTTTAAATGACATCGATTGTTCATTGAGTTTTTGCATGTTGGTTGAGCCCCAGTTTGTCTCACGCTCAATGCCCGGGGGCATCACATACGGAATCGGTTGTTTGCTGCCATTTTCTTCAATACTTACTGTGGCAATGTCAAACTGTGTTTGATTCTGCTCGGCTGTAGGAATATATTCACCAGGGGAAAGAAGGCTGTAATTGTATTTGCGCCATTCCCCACGCGATAGTTCCAACGTTGCAAACCGACAAACAACCGGACGTTTAAAGTTTTTGAAAAACATCCTCATAAACCGGATGGAAGTAAAATCGTTGATGGTTCCAATGGTCTGATCAGGTGTGCGGATAGGGATTTTAAACTGGTACCAGTTAACATTGCCCCGGGTGCCATCTGCCAAAGGGATATCGGTGGCGTGATACACATTGGTGATATAGTTGGTGCCCGGTTTCATTTGGTCGCGACGCAATTGAACCACATACTGATAGTATCGTTCAGCCTCACTCAGCGTGTTGTCTTTGTTAATATCTTCAATATTTGGCAAAGTGGTGGCGATGGTCGGATAGGTTTCAGGGGATTGTTCAGTAGTCGGACTGTTTCCTTCAGGACCGTTGTATCTTTTATACCTGTTCAGTACACTGCTGAAGGTTGGATTGTTGTCGTAATCTGTGCCCCTGAAGTAATGGAAATCATCTGCTGACGGGTCGGTTGATGCATTTTTATAGGCGCCGGAGTTCGCTCCGAATGTATTCCTGACCTTTGACACATAAGATGTATCAAAGAATGACAATTCATCAACATCTGTTAACCCGTCATAGCCTATATCCTGAAACGGGCGGGAAGCCGGTGTGTTGTCAAAGGCATCAACGAGCGCCTGCATGCTTGGCACGCGACCCCAGATGGTTGTATCAACGTCTTTGACCAACGCGGTGGTTGGCAGTCCGTTTTCATAGCTTTTACGCCCATCACGTAAAATATCTTCGGAAACATCACCCAGGTTAAAATACAACTGTCCGCTGTTCAGTGTATCATAAATAAAAGGATCCATCATCCAGAACTCAATGTATTGGATATTGGTCGCATCAAAATCAGTGGACTCAATTTTGCGCATCAATCCTCCCCAGCGGGTTTCAGGATTTGCAAGGGTTCCGTCGGCTATTAAACCTTTGGAAACCGCAGTAGGGGCTACATCAAAATTATACGGCCCCCGTTCTGCAGGATAGTATGAAAGGTTAAGCACTGCCAGGTTCACGGGAACACCATTCAACGGTTGCTTGTTTGGAAAGATTTCAGTTTCCCAGACCTGACGAACATATTGATTTGCCAGTTCCTGATTTGAAATATTGGGAGGCAACAGGTTTGTATTTTTATCGTAGAACAACGGATCGATGATATACCATCCAAGTTTCGAACGGTTAAATCCATAATTGAGGGTTGGTGGCCCCGGTGCTGCTTCCGGGAACATTTGACTTCCCGTTTGGCCTTGTGGTGTACTTGCCAGATACCAGTTGGAGATGTTTTTAAGGTCGATGGTCGATTGGGCGCCTTCAAAATCGTCTATATAGGTGGTTCCAGCCTTTCCGATTGATTTGGAGTGGCCCGGGATAAAATGGGCAAATTCAACATCCACTGCAATGGAGGATGGTGCTTTGGTAGTGATCAGCGGCAATGCATCAATGAACCGTGTGATCAACCTCGACTGGGTACGGTAGGACATGTTCATCCCCCAGATTGTGTTTGACATCGGCTCATCGCCATAGTTCACCTTTTGCGTCAGTGGCCGTTCGTTCAGGTTTAAGATGGTCGCCCCTACAATGAAATCCTTGTTGATTTTGTAGTCGATATGCGCCCCCATCAGCCGTTTGGTTTGGACATTGAACATTTCATTGCTCTCCAGTGAAATATTAATGGCCGTACCGGAGTTGAGAATCCCTTCATTGATGATCCTGACCCGTCCAAGGGTATAATCAACCGTATAATCCTGATTTTCCTGCAACTGGATACCGCCTGCTGTTACCTTTACCGACCCGGCAGGGACGTTGAGCGCATTCAGAGAAATTTCGGCACCTGCAGATGATTTATAAAAGCCATCCAGCACAAATTTGTTTTTATCAGGGTATTGCCGTGCATTGGATTTGGTCATGGTATACAACGAATCAAAGCAGTATTTGTCTGCCAGCTCGAGTGAAGCCTTGGGGTTGGCCGGATCAAAAATTGAATCACGCAAATCCTTGCCAAAAGGTTCAAGTACCGTGAAGAAAATCCTGCCGTTGGATGCCTGGATCGTTCCCCCCTGGGTAATCGCCTGATCAATAAAATCAAACATCCCATCGGCCGGCGGATTGAATTGTTGATTGAGGTTGTCTAAGTTCAGTATGCGCAACAATGGAATGCCTTTGATGCGACCTTCAGTGATATAAGCAGTCGGTACGCCGTTAGCATTGCCCGAATACAAAATATTCATGGTAAAATCGTTGGCCTGCAACTGGTAGGCACCAATGGCATAAACGTTTTTCATCATCAGTTTCCAGGTCGGAACCCGCGTGTTCAGCGAAGTACTCTTCAGCAATTTCACCACAAGATTTCTGGGCGATGTAATGCCCTGGTCTGAAAATTCACCCACCTGATATACGGCAGTATCGCCAACCACCTGGTACTGATAAGCAACTGCAAGGGTTTGATCAGAGTTTAAGGCAGTGTTTAAAGATATAAAACCAAGTTTGGGATTAAAACTATATTCCGAAGGCAATAATTTCCTGGCGCTTTCAACCTTCTCGAAATCCTCACCTGCCACCATAAAATATGGGGCTCCCTTCAAATAACTGCTAACTGAATTGATGCTGCGAACCGATGCCGAATCAGAGGAATTCGACATGAGTACCTGGAAAAGGTTGTTTGAATTGTTGGAGGGAAAGCGGCGACCCGGATTGCCTGCAAACAAACGGGTGTTGTATGGCTCACTTTCTCCCAGATCCATAAAAGCCACAATGTTGCGGTTTTCTGTTACTGCTGCACCGATGTTGGTAGCCCAAACCTCAATTTTCAGAATATTCACATTCGAGGAGATGATTGGCAATTTTTTAAGCCCATCCCGGAAAGTATTCCGAAAATTCTGGCCCATGAAGAAATGTTTATTCTCCTCATATTCATCTGCACGTATTCTGAATTTTTGGGTCTGTGCGTTTCCTTGTACGACAATATTTTTTGTTTCACTTTTCTGTTGAGAGTAAAGTGCGGTAACCGTAACCCTGCCAAACCTCAGTTTTGTTTTTACACCGAACAAACTCTCTGTTCCCCTGATCAGGTTGGTACTGAGCGGCATACTGACATCACCTGCCTCAATGAGCTGGATGATATCGTCTTCCTTGCCCTCATACTTCAGTTTTAGTTTGTTCTCAAAATCAAAAGTAGCTTCGGTATTGTAGTTGATTTTAAATTCGATTTTATCACCGATTTTTGCCACAACATTCATTTGTATCTTCTCGTTGAAGTCGAAATTGGTCTGTCTGCGCTGGCGGGTACTGAGCATTGGGTCATCGCGGCGGTTTGAAACTACACCGAAATCGATTTCAGCAGATCCCTGCGGACGAATATCCACGGTATTGTTGCCGAAAATTGTTTCAAATACCTTCCCTGGAATATGAATTTTTGGAATGATCCCTTTGGCATTGTCCATCGTGGCTGCTTCCGATCGTTCTTTCCAGTATTGGTTGATCATTGATTGCATGTCCTGGTTCTGAAATTCATCAAAAGACAGGGTGGTTGGGATCCGGTAAACTGTTTCGCCGATTTTGTAATTGTAGTAATACTGGCGGGTAGCAGGATCGTATTCAACATTCGTTTTGATGTTGGCCGGATTTTTCAGGTAAATGGGGCTTTCCTTTCCTGAGCCAGGCATAACAGTCTCATCACCAAACGGGTATCTGAGGGATGTGGAATCACCTCTTCTTAAACTGTCGGGAGTGGAAACAGAAAAAGGCAACAGTCCGGAATTACCATACATTTCACCGGAAAAAACCGGTAAACGTAAAGTGACCAGGACGGCCAGGCATATAAGGGTGTATAAATTGTGTCTCTTCACTAAGTCCTGCAAGGTCAATAATACTCCGGAACCATCACGCTATAAAACTTTAAGCGCGTGTTTGATCAGTTGTTCCGCTGTCAAGCCCGTTCCTTCCGATTCGATGATTTTGTTCAATGCTTTGTCGGCAAGCATCTTTGGGAAGCCCAGAATGATCAATCCTGATAACGCTTCTTCCTTCTTTGTATTGTGTAAAATTCCTGATTTTTCATGGGGAATTAACTCCCGGGAAACCTTATCTTTCAAGTCAATGATAATACGTTGTGCCGTTTTTGCCCCGATTCCCTTGATCTGTTGCAGCAATAGTGCATTTCCTTCGGCAATAGCCCTCACAACTTCAAAGGGTGAATGTGAAGACAAAATGATTCGTGCAGTGTTTACCCCAACACCTGAAACACTGATGAGTTGCCTGAAAAGTTCCCGCTCCCCTGTGTCGAAAAACCCATATAACAATGTGTCATCCTCCCGGACCACCAGATGTGTATATAGCTTACACATCTCATCTTCACGAAGTTGTGAATATGTATGAATGGAAATGTTCAGCAAATAGCCGATCCCGTTCACATCTACAACCGCGTATGCAGGATTTTTCTCTGCCAGTTTGCCTTTAATATATTCGTACATGTGCGCCGCTGATATCAGAAAACTTAAAACCGGTTTCCCGGAAAGCCTGCAAAGGTAAAAAAATCGCCGGAATACAAAACCTGCTCTGCTCTCCATTTATCCCATTTTCTTTTTTTATTAAGACTTATTATACTTTATTGTTTGTTTTTTTCTTTTCCGTGTTATCTTTGTACCCTGATTTAAATATTAACGTATAATAATACCTTATTAAAAATTTAATTTAACCCACCATGAAAAAAATTATTATGATCGTTGGATTATTCATCCTGGGAATCCAATCAATTTACGCACAGGAACTTATCGCTGTCAACCATACCGCTGGAGGAAGCGAATTTTTCACCCGTCTCGATTCAGCAGTTGCTCACTCTGCAAATGGCGATTATATTTACCTGCCCGGAACTGCCCTGATGAACATCGGGAACCTCGTCATCGACAAAGGGGTTCATATCATTGGCGCGGGAATCTACCCCGACTCCTGCTATGCTACAGGAACCACTTTCCTCACCGGGAACATCACAATTGTTTCGGGAGCCGATAACGGAAGCCTCCAGGGTTTCATACTTACAGGGGTACTCAGTTTTGGCACCAGTAAGGCCAACCAACATGTTTCCTCCTATTATGTTTCTCGATGTAACCTGAGTACCATCTATCTTTCCAATAATGGTACCGACACCACAACCTCCTCATTCCTTTTCCGCGAAAACATCATCCGGGGTCATATTTACGGTGGTTATTCCAATGCCAGTTTCAGGAATAACATTATTGAAGCTCAGTTGAATTACTTTTACGGAGCCACTTTTTTACACAACGACTTCTTGTGGGGAAGCAATAAAACGCTTAATTTTTACGTAAAAAATTCAACATTTTCAAACAACATTTTTAAGAATCCATGCGTCGCTTATTATGGTTGGATTCCAATTCAATGTACTGACAATAATTATTATTATAATCTCTTTAACGGACCAATTGGATTTTACTACGATTATTATGGCTCTTGTATAGCAAACCTGAACGGGTTTGGCAACATTTCGGGGAACCATGAAAATGTGCCGAATGAGCAGATTTATACCAGCCAGAGTGGCAATGCTTACGATATTCATCACAATTACCATCTCATCGCAGGCAGTCCGGGAATGAACGGAGGCAGCGATGGCACCGACTGTGGAATTTACGGTGGTGAACCTTTCAAAGACGGCATGTTGCCCGTAAACCCGCATATCCAATTCAAATATGTGGCTGGTTCAACCAGTCCCAGCGGCACTCTCAACATCCATTTCAAAGTGGCTGCCCAGGAAAAATAGTCAGCAATGAGAAAAATACTACTCCTCATTTTAGGGTTGCTGGTCATTCCGTTGCAAATTCTTTTAGCCCAGGCGCCAAAAATCATCGGATACCAATACTGGTTCGATGACAATGATGCCGGGATGATCAGCCAGACTGTAAGTCCGGCGACTACGCTGGACCTCAGCACATCGGTGAATGTTCCAACTTTCCCGGTCGGATTTCACCGCTTCAACATCCGTTTCCAGGATGACTCGCTACGGTACAGCCAGGTTAGTACCTCCTTTTTCTTTTATCCGGAGTCAACACTGATCAATGGCTACGAGTACTGGTTCAATGATGATTATGCCGGTAAAACTGTGGTCAGTGTAAGCAATACGACCCTGCTCGACCTGAGTTCCGCCATTGCTGCTACCGGGTTGAATTCGGGATTGAATACCTTTCATATAAGGTTTAGTGATGTGACGGGTACCTACAGCTCGACAAGTACAGCCTATTTCGTCATTATTCCTGAGATGCATATTTCAGGTTATGAATATTGGTTCGACAACGACTATGGATCCAAAACCGCAGTGAATGTTGCCAATACCCAAATACTTGATCTTTCGGAGGTGATTACCGCTACTTCGCTCTCCCTGGGTTTCCACGATTTTCACATCAGGTTTAAAAACAATACCGGTACGTGGTGTTCAACTCAGTCGGACTTATTCTATAAACATGGCACCAGTAACCAGAACAATCTGACGTCCTACGAATATTGGTTCGACGACAACCCTGCCGCAAAAGTTTCGGTACCGGTCGTAAATCAGCCCACCGCCGATGTGATGGCCACGATCAATGCATCAGCACTCGGACCGGGGCTTCACAAGGCCCATGTTCGTTTCCAGGGCAGTGACATTTCCAGTGTTGTCTCTTCCAGCTACTTTTACAAAAGTGCAACTGCAACCATTGCTGAAAATGCAATTTCGGGTTACCGGTTCTGGTTCGACAACGATCCCTCAAACATGCGGGTGATCGCCCTTTCACAGCCTGCAAGTAATGTGATCCTGCTGGATTCGGTTGAACTACCTTACCTCCCCCTTGGCAAGCATCTGATGAATATGGATTTCAGGGATACACTTGGCTCTTACAGCAGCGTAGTCTGGGATACCATCGATGTTCTGAATTGCCATCCTTATGCGGCCAAACCAATTACGGGAAATACGCAAATATGCAAGGGAACAAACGGGGTGGTATATTCCACACGGGCCATTACCAATGCAACAGGGTATTCCTGGACGCTCCCTGAAGGTGCAACCATTGTGTCGGGTAACAATACCCGGACAATAACAGTAAATTATGCACTCAATGCGATGACCGGCCCTATCACCGTTTCAGGCACGAACCCATGTGGCAACGGGGCTGAATATTCCCTGCTGGTAACCCTGAATCCGCTACCTGAACCTGTTATCACCCCTAACGGACCGACAACCATTTGCCAGGGTGAATCTGTGGTTCTTACGGCATCCGGCGGCACTGGGTATCTTTGGTCCAATGGAGCAACAACGGCACCAATTACATTGAATTCAACCGGTATCTCCAGTGTAACGGTTACCAATATTTTCGGATGCACTGATACAGCCAGCCAGGCGGTGACAGTTAACCCACTACCTGTTCCGGTGATTACCCCGGGCGGGCCGACTACTTTCTGCCAGGGCGGGTCTGTGGTGCTTACGGCTTCCGGCGGCACGGATTACTTATGGTCAAACGCAGCAACTACTGCAGCAATCACGGTGACTACAAGTGGAGACTATACCGTAACCGTTACAAATTCTTTCGGATGCAAAAGTACAACCAGCCATGTTGTGACGGTTCATCCGTTACCCATACCGGTTATAACGCCTGGCGGGCCAACCACTTTCTGCCAGGGCGGATCTGTGGTTCTCACAGCATCAGGCGGTACTGGCTACCAGTGGTCAAATGCAGCAAACACAACGGCGATTACTGTTAATGCCAGCGGAACTTACGGTGTAACTGTAACAGATGCAAATGGCTGTATTAACAGCACCAGTCAGCTGGTGACAGTCAATCCGTTGCCTGTGCCCACGATCACTCCCAATGGCCCGACCACCTTCTGCCAGGGCGGATCTGTGGTGCTCACTGCATCGGGCGGAACCGGGTATCAGTGGTCGAATGCAGCAAGCACTTCGGCGATTATTGTCAATACCAGCGGAACTTACGGTGTAACTGTAACAGATGCAAATGGCTGTATTAACAACACCAGTAAGCTGATAACAGTCAATCCGTTGCCTGTTTCCAGCATCACTCCCAATGGCCCAACCACCTTCTGCCAGGGCGGATCTGTGGTACTCACTGCATCGGGCGGAACCGGGTATCAGTGGTCGAATGCAGCAAGCACTGCGGCGATTACTGTCATTACCAGCGGAACTTATGGTGTTACTGTAACAGATGCAAATGGCTGTATGAACAACACCAGTCAGCTTGTGACAGTCAATCCGTTGCCTGTTCCCACCATCACTCCCAATGGTCCGACCACCTTCTGCCAGGGCGGATCTGTGGTACTCACTGCATCGGGCGGAACCGGATATCAATGGTCGAATGCAGCAAGTACTGCGACGATTACTGTCAATTCCAGCGGAACTTACGGTGTAACTGTAACAGATGCAAATGGCTGTATTAACAACACCAGTCAACTGGTGACAGTCAATCCGTTGCCTGTTCCCACCATCACTCCCAATGGCCCGACCACCTTCTGCCAGGGCGGGTCTGTGGTGCTCACTGCATCGGGAGGAACCGGGTACCAATGGTCGAATGCAGCAAGCACTGCGGCGATCATTGTCAATGCAAGCGGAACTTACGGTGTAACTGTAACAAATGCAGATGGCTGTATTAACAACACCAGTATGCTGGTGACAGTCAATTTGTTGCCTGTTGCTACCATCACTCCAAATGGCCCGACCATCTTTTGCCAGGGAGGATCTGTGGTGCTCACAGCATCGGGCGGAATCGGCTATCAATGGTCGAATGCAGCAAGCACTGCGGCAGTTTCAGTTAATGCAAGCGGTACATATTGGGTTACCGTTACAGACGCCAATGGCTGCAATAACACTGCGAGCCAGGAGGTAACCGTGTATTCCCTGCCACCTTCAAACCGGGTTCTGGCCGGTGCGATCATACCAGGAGGACAGACCCTATGTGCAGATGCAACTGATACCCTGATTGTGCCGGAAAGTGGAAACAGTTTTCAGGTGGAAACTGGAGGAAACGCAATCCTGATTGCAGGGAAAACCATTAAAATTCTCCCGGGAACGAAAGCATTCCAGGGTGGTTACCTTCACGGGTATATTTCATCCGACTGTTTCTATTGTAATGCCGTTCCCCATACCCTACCGCAGGCATTCAAAGAAGAAACTGTGGCAGGGATATCCGGAGAGATTACGCCAAATATCCCGACCGGCGGCCTGTTGCAGGTTTACCCAAACCCGACTACCGGAATTTTTACGCTGGAATCAACCAACAATACCAATTTGTCAGGAACCGTTGAGATTTATGAAATGCGGGGTGAAAGACTTCTGAGCCGGCAACTTTCCGGGGAAAGAAAACATGAATTTTCACTGCAGGGCCAGCCAAATGGTATTTACATCATCCGTTTTGTTTCGGAAGGAGCCTCAGCAACAGTTAGAATTATTAAATACTAATAAGGAAGAAGTAAAAGGGTAGTAAACTATTTACGATTTTGAGATTTACGATTTACGATAAGCGTTGCCTTTTCGTAAATCGTAAATCAAAAATCGTAAATCAAAAATCGTAAATTCAATTGGTCAGGTTATGGTCGCGGAGTGACTGCTCAAGTTCCATCAGGGAGATGGGTTTTGAGAGGATCTTCTTCTCACGGTCGAGCAAAAACATGGTAGGGGTAGCATAAATGTTGTAATCATCGGCTGACTTCCCATTAAACCCTTTCAGATCAGAAACGTTGATCCATTTCAGTTTTTGATCCCTGATAAAGGTTGTCCAATCATTTTTACTGGTATCGATGGATACCGACATAACCTCAAATCGTTTGGATTGTTGTTTGTCATACAATTCCTTAAGCCGTGGGGTCATTGATACACAGTGCGGACAGGTGGTAGCATAAAACAACACCAGCGTATATTCTGAATTGATTCCCTTCAGGCTGACGGGTTTTCCGGAGACATCAGGAACGACCAGGTCGGGGGCTATTTTTCCTATGGCAATTTTCTTGAAAGTATCAAGCTTTTTCTGCAGGGCCGATTTCCTTTCCTGGTCTTCACAAGAAGAAGGATCCTGGAAATTATCGGCAATATAGGTGATCACTTCGTCAAAATGGTATTTGTCAAAGCCACCAACGAGGTAATCAAGCCAGAATTTGTAGATCACCGGATTCACTGATGCAGCACCGAGCATGAGGGTAACTGCTTTGATAAATTCGGCTTCGAGCTGTTTCTGGGGCATGCGGTTATTGCTGTATATCGACAGGTAGGCAATAGCTTTATTCACGAATACCATGCTTCGCAGCAGCGCTGTATCCGAAAAATCAACCCGATCGAAATAGTGCTGCTTTAATAAGGTGATCCGTTCATCCTTGTTCAACCCTGCCGGGATGAATGGCGTTTGATAAACTTTTGCCACCCGGACGGCAAAAGCGTTGGGATATAATTTTACCAGAGAGTCAAGGAATTGCTGCTGTGACTTTTGGGTAAACTCAAATTCCCGTATAACTGATGCATAAAAAGCATCCTTCACAGGGTAAAAATCAACAACGGGAATGAGCAATTGTAATTTCGACTGGTTGATCCGGTCAAGCTTTGAATATGCAAGATTGATCTTGTTTTCAAGTGAGGTGATGATTTGAAGACTGTCTTCAGTGTTTTTGGGTGAGGTAATAAACTTTACGTCTTCGTGGTTCCAAACCAGGTCAACCGAACCCTCCTTGATCCACTGCACCCTGTACATCCCCGGTAAACGGTTATTAAGTATAAACCTGAAATTTCCGTTGGCATCAGAGGTTGTTGAATCAATGGCTTTTGTTTTTTCCCCATAGATGCTCATCAGGAAAATCTTTTTATCTCCATACCTGAGTATGGTCCCCTCAATGGTGTTTTGAGCCTGCAGCAGGCCGGAAACCATAAGTAAAAAAAGAGTCAGTATACTTTTCATTATACGTTCATTATGAAATTTATTTCCTGCTTTTCCCCTTCTTTTCAGCAGCAACAGGTCCAAAAATTTCTTCCAGTTTTTTCATCAGTTCCTCGCCACGCAGGTTGCGCGCGATGATCTTCTGATCCTTGTCAAGGAGCACATTTGCCGGAATCGAATTGATACCGTAAAGCTTTCCCGCAGCATTACTCCAGTATTTTAGGTCCGAAACATGACCCCAGGTCAGATTATCATCTTTAATGGCCTGGATCCATTTTTCACGGTTTTTGTCGAATGAACAGCCAAGTACATCAAACCCCTTATTACTGTAGGCCTTGTATGCTTTGACCACATTCGGGTTTTCAGCCCGGCACGGACCGCACCAGGAAGCCCAGAAATCAACGAGCAGCACCTTTCCCTTCAACGACGAAAGCGTGACCGGGTTCCCAGCAGTGTCATTCATTGTGAAATCGGGTGCTATCTGACCTACAGTGACGCTTTTAAGAATGGCAACCCGATTTTGCAGGGCCTGCATGTATTGCGATTTGTTCAAACTGGTATCCATCACATTCGCCAGTTCTTCCAATTCAGGCAGTTCAAATTGCCAGCTGTTTTTAATGACCAGATATGGTGCCACAACCGTTTTATTGTTGGTTTTGGCAAATTCCTGAAGCTGCTTTTTCATTTCGGCATCCAGCAGGTTGGAGATGGAATCGTTCCGCTCCATGCCAATGGTGTCGTTGGCCTCCTTTGCTTTTTTCCATGCAATATATGCATCTTCCATTTTCACATTGATGGCATCATTCATGGTAACATATTGCTGGTAAAAATCGTGTGTTGCTGATCCTGTCACCGTTGACTTTTCCAGGCTGTCGGGAAAAATCTGAATTTGGATTGGTGCATTTTCAACAAATACCGGGAGGATTACCTGGTTTCCACTCATCGCAATATGCCACATCTCGGGATTATCCACTTTTCCTGAAAATGTAAATTCACCTTTGGAAAGTTTGACAGAATCGACATTGACCCATTGGTCCATTTCACTTTTCTGAAGATAAATCATACCGGTATCAACCCCTTTCACGGTACCGGTGATTTTAAACTGATCTTTACTGCTTGAACATGAAGCAAGGATTGAACTGACGAACAATATGACTAAAAGTTTTTTCATTTGAAGACCTCCTGTTATGGTTTGTTTGCACAAAAGTAGCGCTTTTTGCGGAACAAAATAAATCTCTAATTTTACAAGGAAAAACAATTGTTATGATGCGCATTAATTTCTTTGGGGTAAACCTGCTGTTTTTATTGATCGTGCATGTTGCAAATGCCCAGCCGGGTACAACAATACCTGCAACATCCAAATATAATCTGTCGAAGGACCCTGTACTCTATACTGTTGGGTATGCGCATCTTGATACGGAGTGGCGCTGGGATTATGAAACAACCATCAACGAATACCTGAAAAACACCCTTGACGATAATTTTCAAAGGTTTGAAAAATACAAGCCTTATGTTTTCACCTTCTCCGGTGCCCGCCGATACAAAATGATGAAGGAATATTATCCTGAAAAATATGAAAAACTAAAAAAATATGTTTCCCAGGGACGGTGGTTTGTTGGAGGTTCTTCTGTAGATGAATGTGATGCCAATATCCCTTCTCCGGAATCAATGATCAGGCAGGTCCTTTATGGGAACAGCTACTTCAAAAATGAATTTAACAAGGAAAGCGTTGACTTTCTCCTCCCCGATTGCTTCGGATTCCAGGCTCACGTGCCCTCTGCCCTGGCCCATGCGGGGTTAAAAGGGTTTTCCACACAAAAACTTTCCTGGGGCTCTGCCTCGGGAATTCCTTTCAACATCGGTAATTGGATCGGTCCCGATGGCAACGGCATCGCCGCGGCACTCAATGCAACAGATTATGGCGGTGAGGTGAAAAAGCGGCTTGATACCTCATCCTACTGGGTAAACCGAGTGATGGAAAACGGCAGGAAGTATGGTGTTTTTGCCGATTACCGGTACTACGGGGTAGGCGATGAAGGCGGGGCGCCACGTGAAGAGGATGTGAAAAATGCCGTTGGCAGCCTCGATCAGCCCGATGGGAAAATAAATGTATATCTGAGTTCTTCCGATCAATTGTTCCGTGATTTGACCATTGAGCAAAGAAATCAGCTTCCTTCCTACACCGGCGATCTGCTCCTGACGGAGCATTCGTCAGGTTCACTAACCTCCCAGGCATATATGAAACGGTGGAACCGAAAAAACGAGCAGCTTGCCCTTGCTACAGAACCCATTGCTGTGATGGCCGACTGGCTGGGCGGGATGAAATATCCACTGCGGTCGATCAATGAAGCATGGTGGCTTGTATTGGGAAGTCAGATGCATGATATCCTGCCAGGAACATCCATCCCGAAAGCTTACGAATACGCCTGGAACGATGAAATAGTGGCGCTTAATAAGTTTTCAACAGGATTGGTAAGTTCTGCAGGTGCGGTAATCCGGGCCATGGATACCAAAGGAAAAGGAATAACGCTGGTAGTTTACAACCCTCTGTCTGTCAGTCGTAAAGATCTGGTGGAGGCTGATCTTTCTTACCCCGATGGAGTCCCGAAGGCAGTCAGGGTTTTTGATGCATTAAATAATGAAGTACCAGTCCAGATTTTACAAACCTCAAAGGAAAGCATCCGGATTCTTTTCCTGGGTACAATCCCTTCCCTGGGACTGGCCTGTTATGATATTCAGCAAACCGATGATGTTAAACCCGGTAAAACCTCCCTCTCTGCATCCAACAATATCCTCGACAATGAATTTCTTAAGGTTACAATCAATGTAGCAGGCGACATCTCAAGTATTGTTGATAAGAAACTGGGCAAAGAACTATTATCGGCACCGTTGAGGCTGGAATTTCAGAAGGAGTATCCTGAATATTGGCCAGCGTGGAATATGGACTGGAAAGACCGGAAAAACCCTCCCATCGCTTACGTCGGCGGACCCGCTAAAATAACCGTTGTTGAGAAGGGGCCTGTGCGTGCTACAGTTAAAATTGAGCGCAATGCAATGAATTCGGTATTTACACAATATATTCAATTAACCGCCGGCAAAGATCATCTGATCATTCGCAATACCATTGGCTGGCAGTCACACGGTGTTTGCCTGAAAGCTTCCTTCCCGCTAACTGCCTCAAACGGGGTTGCCACTTACAACCTTGGTCTGGGAACTATTGAAAGGGCGAACAACAACGAAAAAAAGTATGAAGTTCCATCCCGTGAATGGTTTGACCTGACAGATAAATCGGGAAGTTTTGGTGTAACCATTTTTGAAGACTCCAAATTCGGTTCCGATAAGCCAAATGACAAAACCATCCGTCTCACATTACTTTATACCCCTACAACCAATTTTTTCCACGATCAGGCAACACAGGACTGGGGAATTCATGAAGTCTCCTATGGGATTTACAGTCATAAAGGAGATTGGCGAACCGCCCTGTCTGAATGGCAGGCAAGAAGCCTGAACCAGCCACTCCGGGCATTCCAGGCTTCGCAGCATCCCGGTTTCCTGGGAAAAAGTTTTTCATTTGCCCAGGTTTCCGTACCACAGGTTGATATCCGCACAATAAAAAAAGCCGAAAACGGTAAGGATGTGGTAATCCGCCTGCAGGAGTTGGTTGGAAAAGAAGTCCGCAATGTAGAAGTTTCCATGGCATCCAAAATTATAAAAGCCTGGGAAATCGATGGTCAGGAACGCCTGATTGGTGAGGCTTTGCTAAAAAACGGGAAACTGGTGATTGACATGAAACAATTCGCTTTAAGGAGTTTTGCCATGCAACTGGAGCCGCCTGCTGAAAAACTTATTGAGCCTGCCTCCATTGAAATGCCCCTTACCTACGATCAGGATGTTGTATCCGGCAATAAAAACAAGAAGGACGGACAATTTGATCAGAAAGGAATAAGTATCCCCTCCGAACTTTTTCCGGAAACACTTACCGTTGATGGCGTACAATTCAATTTTGGTCCAAAAACTGATGGAAAAAACAATGTACTTTCCTGCAAAGGTCAAAAAATCCGGTTACCTAAAACCGGAAATTTCAACCATGTGTATATCCTTGCAGCTGCACTGACGGATACAAGCGGCATTTTTAAGGCAGGGGGTTCAAAATTCACTCTGCGGATTCAGGCATATCATGGAAACATCGGGCAGGCAGACAATCGTACCTGGGATAAATTCGGACGCCTGACAGGATTGCAGAAAGGTTTTATCAAACGTGATGAAATCGCATGGTTCGCCACCCATCTTCATCGCGACACACTAAACCTACCCTACAAATATGCCTACATTTTCAAATATAAACTCGATGCAAGCCCTGCCAGTGAAACATTGCAGCTGCCAGACAATGAAAGTATTAAAATATTTGCCATCTCCTTGTCCGACAATCCTTCCGACCAGGTTCAACCGGCCAGGCCCCTGTATGACGATTTCACCGATCGGCAGGCGCTTGCCCTGAACCTGCCTAAGAGTTATGTGGATGAGAACATGGATCCGGCCGCAAAGGTCATGACTTACCGAAACCGGAACCTGAGCCGTCTCCCGGCAAAACTCACCATGAAAGACTATGCCGATATGCACCAACCCAACGGAGTAACATCGACCTATTTTTTCAGTGATTCAGACTCCACCCATACCGGATTTACTGATGGGATGAATGTTTCGGCCATCAACGACGGGATGTACGATTTGCTTCCCGGCGACTCGGCAAATGACAAATGGTCTGAAAGAGGTGAAGGCCGTATCCTGATGGATTTACAACAAGAGATCGAACTTGACAGCATGCACATCTTCACCGAACAAAGCACATATCGGGGGAAACAATCCTTTTCGATCTGGGGAGCCACAGGAGATAAACATCCCGGGGTGAAAGGCAATCCCGGGGCAGCCGGCTGGAGTTTTATCACCTTTGCCCCCCCGGAAGACATCTGGGGCAGTAGCAAAGCATTGTACACAATCATTCCGCTTCCAGGCAAATCGAAGCAATACCGCTATTTGCTTTGGGTTAGTGATGACTCTCCCCATGGCCCTTACTACTTCAGAGAAGCAGATGTATTTGAGAAACAAAAATAGAAATTTGACACCTCCGATTTTATTGAAGTAAAAAAAACGTCCTGAAAAGTACTTTTTTGAAACTTTAGCCTTACCTTTACATAAAAAATTTTGAAAAAAAACAACCTGTCAGCTTCCAGGAATAATCTTATTATAATTTGGCAATCAAATTGTAGTTCCATTGCTGCTAACGGAAGCATCCGCAACCACAATTTGGAGAATCTGATGAGGTAGTTTTTTTTCCAGCCATGACAACAACTGAATTAATCGAACCGTCTAAACATGAAATGGATGCCATCCTTGCCAGGATTCATCATTATTGTGCTTATCAGGAACGGTGCATCAGGGATGTTGACAATAAACTGTTACAGTGGAAAGTCTCTTCTGTCAAAAGAACTCAGATAATTCATCATTTGAAAAAAGAGGGCTTTATTGATGAAGAACGATTTGCACGAATCTTTGTCCGGGGCAAATTTCACATCAACAAATGGGGCCGCGCAAAAATCCGTGCTGAACTTAAAAGCCGCAATATCCCCGACAAAATCGTCAGGCAATCAATGGAAGAAATTGGTGAGGATGACTATATAAGGACCATCCGCGAACTGGTCCTTAAAAAAAAGTTGGAAATAAATAATGGAAAACATTTTAACGTCCGCGAAAAAATTATCACTTTTGTCACTGGCAAAGGATATGAATTTAGCCTGATCACAAAAGTATTAACAGAACTTAATATCTGACATGGTATCACAAGAACAATTGAAAGACCTTCAGACAAGACTTGACGTCTTGAGGAGGTATCTTTGACATCGATAAAAAACTTTCACAGATAGCAGAAGAAGAACAGCTATCGCAAGCACCCGATTTTTGGAGCAACCCCAAAACAGCTGAGTTGGCACTGAGGGCCATCCGTGATAAAAAACTTTGGACCGATGCATACCAGCAGGCCGTTTCAAGCCGTGACGATCTGCTGGTGATGTGGGATTTTTACATCCAGGGTGAAGGTACCGAGCAGGAGTTGGAAACCAATTACCACGAAACACTCCACCTTGTGGAGGATCTTGAGTTTCGTAACATGCTTAGTGGCGAAGAGGATAAACTCGGGGCTATCGTGCAAATCAATTCCGGGGCCGGTGGCACTGAATCACAGGATTGGGCAGAAATGCTCATGCGCATGTATATCCGGTATGCCGAGCGCAGCAAGTTTAAAATCACCGAAGTGGACTACCAGGAAGGTGATGTTGCCGGCATCAAGTCGGTAACCCTTGAGTTTGACGGTGATTATGCATACGGTTATCTCAAAGGGGAAAATGGTGTTCACAGGCTGGTAAGGCTTTCGCCCTTCGACTCAAACCACAAGCGGCATACGTCATTTGCATCCGTTTATGCTTATCCCATTATCAACGATGACATCGTTATTGAGATTAACCCCTCCGATATCAGTTGGGACACCTTCAGAAGCAGTGGCCCGGGAGGACAAAATGTCAACAAAGTTGAAACTGCAGTGCGGCTCAAGCATGAACCTTCAGGCATTGTCATTGAATGTCAGGAAACCCGCTCACAAGGACAAAACCGCGAAAAAGCCCTGAAATTGCTTAAATCCCAATTATACGAAATTGAACTTCGCAAACAAAGGGAAAAAATCAATGTGATTGAAAGCGGTAAGAAGAAAATTGAATGGGGAAGCCAGATTCGCAGTTACGTCCTCCATCCTTATAAAATGGTTAAAGACCTCCGCACAAGCTATGAAACTTCAGATACCCAGGCAGTGCTTGACGGTGATCTGACCGATTTTATCAAAGCCTACCTGATGGAATATGGAAACGCCGGATAAATTACGAATTTACCATAACCCGCAATGTAAAAAATCTCGCGCCGGCCTGCACTACCTGCAGCAGTCGGGACGTGAGTTTGAAGTCGTTGAATACATTAAAAAACCTTTGACGGAAAAGGAAGTTGAGAAATTATTGATAAAACTGAACCTTAAGCCTGCCGACATATTACGTAAACAAGAAGACTATTACAAGCAACACCTGAAAGGCAAGCATTTTGAAGATCATGAACTGGTAAAGATAATCATTCAGAATCCTAAACTTTTACAGCGTCCCATTGTTGAGTCAATTTACAAAGCGGTAGTTGGCGATCCGGTCGAAAACATCGCAACCCTGTTATAATACAAACCCAACTCTAACTATAAAATATCTGCAATGAAAACACGTATTGAAAAAGACACCATGGGTCCCATCGAAGTTTCAATGGACAAATACTGGGGAGCCCAAACCCAACGATCGCTTGGCAATTTTAAAATCGGGGAACCTGGTTCCATGCCCAAAGAGATGATCAGGGGCATGGCCGTGCTTAAGAAAGCCGCCGCCATGGTTAACGCCGATCTTGGCGTACTCGCAGTCGAAAAAAAGGACTTGATTGTTAAGGTTTGTGATGAAATACTTGAAGGCAAACTGGATGATCAGTTTCCGCTGGTGATCTGGCAAACAGGATCGGGCACACAAACCAACATGAACCTCAATGAAGTAATTGCCAACAGAGCCCATGTAATCAATGGCGGTGAACTTGGCGGCCAGGGTAAAACGGTGATCCATCCGAATGATGATGTAAACAAGTCACAGTCATCCAACGATACATTTCCAGCTGCGATGAGCATTGCAGCATACAAAATGGTAACCGGTACGACAATTCCCGGCGTTGAACTTTTAAAGGAAACCCTTGACAAGAAATCCAGGGAATTCAATGAAATTGTGAAAACCGGACGTACCCATCTGATGGATGCCACACCACTCACCCTGGGCCAGGAATTTTCGGGCTACGTTGCCCAGCTGGAACACGGCCTGAAAGCACTGCGTAACACATTGCCACACCTGTCGGAACTGGCACTTGGCGGAACCGCAGTAGGCACAGGGTTAAATGCACCAAAAGGTTATGATGTACTGGTGGCAAACCAAATCGCAGCCCTCACCGGTTTGCCTTTCATCACCGCTGCCAATAAATTTGAATCACTGTCGGCACACGATGCGATGGTAGAAACATCGGGCGCCCTGAAAACTCTTGCGGTCAGCCTGATGCACATCGCCTCCAACATACGGTTGCTCGCCTCCGGTCCACGCTGTGGCATCGGGGAACTGATGCTTCCTGAAAATGAACCCGGATCAAGCATCATGCCCGGCAAAGTAAACCCAACCCAGCCGGAAGCCATGACGATGGTGTGTGCGCAGGTTCTGGGCAATGATGTGGCCATCAACATCGGCGGAATCAGTGGTCATTTTCAACTGAATGTATTCAAACCGCTGATGATCTCCAACTTGCTCATGTCGGCACGTTTGCTGGGTGATGCCTGTGTTTCTTTCACTGAAAACTGTGCTGTTGGCATCGAACCGAACATGGCAGCCATCAATAAAAATCTCGAAAATTCATTGATGCTGGTTACAGCACTGAATCCAATGATCGGATATGATAATTCTGCCAAAATTGCGAAAAAAGCTCACCAGGAACATAAAACCCTTCGCCAGGCAGCCATGGAATCGGGACTGATTTCGGAAGAAGATTTCAATCGTGCGGTAGACCCAAAGAAAATGGTCGGACCAAAATAGACCTACAAAATAATCATTGCCGCATTTATCGCAGCAAACCCGGTTGAGCCAAGGTTTATCCTGTTAAGGAACAACAAACCGGGTTTGCTGCGATCCGTCCGGTGTGTTCAGCACAACAAAGTAACCCCCAGCTGAATACTTTCGTGTATCGGTTTCCACATTATATAAACCGGTATTGACCATACCCTCGAACAGGGTTTCCACTAACTGTCCATTCATATCCAGAACGCTCAACCTGCATTCGCCTTTGGTGGCCACTGAGAAATGAATATTGGTGAGCCCTTTGGAGGGATTTGGAAAAATTTTCAGGACTGGTTCCTTGTCAGGGGATATTTCAGAAATTCCGATCCCGTTGGTTACCGATTGCCTGACGGCCTGCTGCACATTGGCTTTATAAAGAGAGTCTGCTTCACGGTAAACCACAACCACAAAGTTACAGTTTTGCGGGACCCAGGAAGTATCAATGGAAAAAGAGCAGTTCCGTGTCACTGTTTGCTGCGCCGGCCAGGTTGGGCCTACCAGGTGGTCACCTTTCGAATAGTAAACCATGGACCGTGTAACCCAGTTGTTAAAATAATCATTCCGGATTGGCAGCCCGCTCGGATCATCGGGGGTGACACATCCTTTAGCAGTCCAGTGAGGGTGGTGGATATGATCCTCCGTCACGATCACATTGATCCTGTATGATCCTGTCATCGTTGCACCCAGGTTGGTTAAATTCATTGTAACATCAACCTTCCGGGTAGCCGGATCCCATGTTTTGGTTTGGATCGCAATTTTTACCGGCGCCTCCGAACTGTACTGATAACGTTTTGCCACAGAGTCTGTAATGACTGCATGTTCAACATCGTAGCCAAGCCCGTCGATGAAGCCACTTGGTTCATAGTCGGCTTTAAAATAGAAAATCGCACTATCGCCCCGGTAGGTGTTAAATTTCGACCCTGATCCGTGAAGTGCAACAACAATGGTGGCAGGATATGCGGGCAGTACAACGCGCCCCAGAATGGAATCCATGCAGGAACAAGGCCCGCAATTGGTGCTCGTAAGGTTGTAAATCAACACATTTCGTGGATTTTGGGCTGCTAAAAATGCGACAAGAACCATTTGAAACAGCAGAGACATGGTCAGTTTTTTCATAGGATTTGTTTTTATTTCTGTAAAAATAATAAATTATATTCCAGTCTGCAACCCATTCAATTCCAAAAATAAAATGTTTTGCTATAAAGGGTATTTTTCCGCTGTATATTGATATATTTGTTATCAACATTGAGAATCCTCTATGAAACTGAACCCGCTCTTTTTTATTCCTATTTTACTCGTTGCCTTTACACCCTCAGTACTCACCGGTCAGGATGTGACCTTACAAACCTGCTTTTTACTTGCGCATAAAAACAATCTCCTGATCAGGCAATCGCAACACAGCATTCAGGCGAAAAAATATTCCCTTGCAGCCGAAAAACTTTCCATGCTGCCGGCAGTTGATCTGCTGGCCGGGTATAACTACCTGAGCAACCCGCTTACCATCAATCTCCAGGCTGTAAAGGACGGGGTCGTTCTTGGCTCATCGCGGCAGAGTATGTACACTGCCAACGAAGTTTACCGGCAAATTACCGGACAAAACCTGCCCGGGCCCGTGCAACAGGAGATATATAACACCTCCAAAACCATTATTGAAGGTGCATACCCCGACTATAACCCTGAATTGAGCCAGCAGCAGTATTTTACTGCAGGCCTGTTTGTCAGACAACCTATTTGGCTGGGAGGCAAACTGAGTACCGCCAGGAGTGTGGCTTCCACAGAGCTTAAATCGGGTATTCTCAACAATCAGCTGGTCGAAAATGAATTGGATCTGACAATTGCCCTGCAATACATCAGGATTCTTTACCTGAATACGTTGCTTCATCTGAATCAGGAAACAGTGACATCTTTCGAGAAAAATGAAAATTTCGTTATTGAACTGGTTAAAAACAACATTATTCCGCCTTATTACCAAAACTGGACCAGGGTATTGCTTGTGCAGGCCCGAACCCGGTTAAACAATACATTTCTCGACAAGCAAAATGGACTTGCCGAGATGAACCGGTTGCTTGGTGTGCCGGGAGATACTTTGTTAAAGATAACAGATACCCTTCGGTACAACCAGTCAGCACTGCAATCCCGGGAAACAAACCCCTCTTTGCAAAATCCTTTGCTGCTTATTGCAGGAAATAATACACTCCTGGCCAGAACCAACATCAAAGGAGCCCGGTCGCTGCTTCTGCCCAATCTTTTCGGGGTTGCCAATATCAACCTCTACCAGAAGGAATTGCCTGTAACCACACCACCCTGGATGATAGGGGTTGAACTCCAGTGGAGTTTGTTTGATGGTTTTAAAAATTATAAACGGGTTCAGGCAACGAAGCAAATTGCTGAAGAGGTTTTCCTACAGGAAGAAAATACACGCACCGGACTTAATACAAAACTCACAGTGGCCCTTAACCGGCTTAAATCAATGCAACAGGACATTTCAACCCTCGACAGTGCCAGAAGAGAGGCAAGGACCACTACTTCACTCATTGGGGAACGTGCCCGAAATAATTTTTCGTCACCCAAAGACATCAATGATGCCCTGATCATCCAGGAAGAAATTGAAAAAGCTTATTATACAACCGTTTTCGGATACTATATTTCACTGGCCGACTATTTTAACCTGACCGGAGCTTCTCAACGCATTACAGAATATCTCAAATAAAGCCCTCAAAGCCCACATATCCCTGGAAAACAGGGGTAAGCAGATAAACATTGAACTTATGAAAAAACTAATCACCCGGTATTGGACCATCTCTATTCCGATCGTTGTTTTGCTCGTAGCCTTGATTTTTCTATTTAAAAAGAGTGGTCTTCCTGATGAAAATACCGTAATCGGTATGGCAGATGCAGAATTTATCAACATCTCTTCAACCATCCCCGGAAAACTCGACTCACTGGCAGTGCATGAAGGCGATACTGTAGTGGAAAATCAAATTCTGGCAGTACTCGGCAGCACAGAAGTGAGCTCATTTCAGCAGCAGGCGGTGTTGAACCTGGATGCAGCAAAAACCCAACTGGAATTGCTGCGTAAAGGCACCCGCCCCGAACTGATCGGCATGGCCCGAAATCTTTATCAGGTTGCCCAACAACAATATGAAGTGGCCATGCAAACCAATGAACGGATCGAAAACCTGTATAAAAAGCAAGTGATTTCAGGAGAGGAAAGGGATCTGATCCAACTGCAATACATGGCATCAAAACATGAAATGGAATCAGCCCGGATGAATCTCGAAATGTTGCAGAAAGGGAATCAGCCCGAATTGATAAAAGCGGCACAAATAGGCGTTCAGCAAGCCGAACAGGGGTTGTTTCTCACCCAATCCATCAAAGGTGATACCCGCATCTTTTCTCCTTCCGAAGGTGTTATTTCATCGGTGGTGATCCATAAAGGCGAATTTGTTTCCATTGGATATCCGATCATCACCCTGATGAAAAAAAATTCTCAATTTATCCGCTTCAATATCAGGCAGGATCGGATGAAAGGCATTTCACCGGGAAAGATTTTTAAAGTAACAATGCCCGGATGCGAGCCTGAAACCTTTGCTGTCAGTGTTTCTCATATTGAGCCTTCTCTTGAATTTGCCGATTGGGTTCCAATCAAGGAAAGCGGAAAATTCGAGCTCCGGACTTTTACAGTAGAGTTTGCAATAGTCAACCCTGCTTCCATCAGTGGATTTCGCCCCGGAATGACTGCCTCATTAATCCTCCCCTGATGAGGCCTGTGCTCCACATCGTGATCAGGGAATGGCGAAGGATATTGACTTTGCCTGTTTTTTACTGGCTGTTACTGATCCTGCCACCGTTATTGTTTTTCTTTTATGCCTTGATCTATGAGAAGGAAAAAGTAAAAGATTTACCTTTTGCCATCTGGGATGACAGCCATTCCCCCGTTTCAAGGCAGCTGACCTTTCTGCTCGAACAAATGGAAAGCATTCACATTACCCGTCAGATAAAAAGCCAGTCGGAACTCGAAATGCTGATTCTCAAAGGAGAAGTAATGGGGGCCGTCCACTTCCCGGTGAAAATGGAAGAGCATCTTATGAGCGGCCAACCCGTTAACATCACACTTTACACCAATGCATCGTCGCTGGTACCTGCCAAACTGCTGTACAGGAACGCATCGGAGGTGATCATCACAGGCGGAGCCGGGGTGATCCTGGAAAAATTAATCCAATCGGGCATCAACCGCGAAAAAGCCATGGCATTGGTTCAGCCGGTTCAACTTACAACACTTCCCCTCTATAATCCCGGTTACAATTATTTCCAATACCTGGTACCAGGGTTGATCACCGTTGCTTTGCAAATGATCATCATCATGGTGGGTGTCCTGCTCTTCAACTATGAATCGGAAACCGGGACTACGCAGGAACTTTACAACCTTGCCAGGGGATCGGCCCTGCGGATCTTGTCGGGGAAAGCACTTGCCCACCTCGTTGTTGCTTGGATAAATTTCATCCTCGTAACCGGTATCATCTTTCCCATTTTCGGCATCTGGAATCCTGCGGCCACCTTCCATTTTTTCATCCTTTTCTCCTTGCTGGCTATGGCCTGTATCAGCGTTGGCATGCTGATCTCGGTAATTTTCAGCGACACCATGCTGTCAACAGATATTGCACTCTTTTATACGGCGCCGGCTTTTGTATTCAGTGGCTATACCTTCCCCCGGTGGGCAATGCCCTGGTACGACCAGTACTATGCATGGGTGATGCCCTATTCCTCCTTTCTCGATGGATTTGTAAAACTATACCAGATGCAGCTGCCCTTCAGGTATGCATTTCATGAAATGGGTGTTTTGCTGTTGTTTGTGCTGGTAACATTCCCGGTGGCCCTTCTTGTTCTGAAAAACAAAATACGAAAGGAGTATATTGTTTTATGAAGGCGACACAGGGCATAATTTCTGTTTTTTTAAGGGAACTGAAACTGATCGGTGAAGATCACAGCCTGCTCCTGACTCTGCTGATTGCTCCGCTGCTCTATCTGTTCTTTTATGGCAGTATCTATTCGTATAAAGATGAGGAAAAGGTGAAACTGGCAGTTGTTGATGATGACCAAACCAGTTTGTCGCGCCTGCTGATCCAGCAAATTAACAACCTGCAAATGGTCGATGTAATCATTGAACCTTCGGTTGACCTGGCCCAACACCTGATGTACGAAGGTGAATGCCAGGGGTATTTTTACATTGACAAGGGATTGGAGCGAAAAGTGCTTTCTTTGCAGCAGGGAAATGCCGTATTAGCGGTAAATGCCGGACGTTTTCTGCCGTCAAGCGACCTGATTGCCTCTGTAACCAAGATATGTCTGGCAGTCAGTGCCGGGGTGCGGATGGAGTATTTTCAGATGAAAGGATTAAGCGATAAAACTTCCCTGGATGAGGCAATGCCGGTCAATCTTGATTACCATCCGATGTTTAATGAAAGTTCCAGTTATGGCGCATTTTTATTGCCGGGTTTACTGATGCTGATATTACAGCAAACACTGCTTTTAGGTCTCGCAGAAAGCGTGTCGGCAGAAAGGATGAAAAAGAGTCTGGATGAATGGTTCTCAATGACAAATCACCATATTCTCCCTGGAATTATCGGCAAAGGGCTCTTTTATTTTTTCCTTTTTGCTTCGTATGCCCTTTTTGTACTGACCATTAACTTTTCAGTATTTCATCTCACCTTACTTGGAAATACAGGAACTCTTGCAGTTTTAATTACTTTATTTCTGCTCACGCTGATCCCGATGGCTATGTGGATCGGATCATTCTTCAAATCGCAACTTCTTTGTTTGCAGATCATGGCATTTTCTTCTTATCCCATCTTTCTGATCACAGGTTACTCATGGCCATTCAAGATGCTCCCTGTATTTATTCAGGTCATTTCTTCGCTTCTGCCCACTACCCCGTTTATGCAGGCATATATTTCGGTAGCCCAGCAGGGCGGCACGTTCAGTGATAATTCTTTCACAATAATTCACATGTTGCTGCTGCTGGTGCTTTTTTCATTTTTGTGTTACTGGAGATTCAAACGGCTTGCGGAAAAATCAGTTGAATTTTCCTGACCCCTGAAGTTTGTTGATGCCTTGTTACTTCTTTTGCATCTTTCCATGTTTGTCGTCCATTCTCAGCACAAGTTTCTCTGAACCACCGCTGCCATTCTCTTCGAGATCGAGGAACAAGCCTTCGTCAGTGAGATCCAGCGCATGTGAATTTTCCCAATCATGGTGGGCAACGACCTGGAGACGATCGACAATGTCGTCATCGTGAACTTCGATAGCCAGTTCACGGCGGTCATCAAAACTGCCGGGAGCCAGATTGATCGAACCTACAATGGCCCGCAGCCCATCGGCCAGCAACATCTTTCCATGCAGTTTCAGATGTTTGAGTTTATGAATTTTAATACCAACATCATCCATGATTCGCAAACCACCAACACCTTCGATGATCTTTTCCTTTTTCAATGAATGCGGCGGACGTGTCATGAGATGAATTTTTACGCCACGTTCCCTGGCACGGACAAGACGCTCAATAATAACAGTATCCTGAAAACGCTCGTTCTGAATAAACAGGGTATGCTTTACTTCGTCAATGAACCGTGCGATTCGTTCGCGTCCGTTGGCCGGACACCAGATTAAATGTGCACTCAGGCCGGGCATAAATTCCTGCCGGTTCCAGTCGGCCTCGAAACAGTTCATGACTTCGCTCACGCTGTGAGGGTGTGTGGTTGAGATCGCGTAATCGCGCGTTTCAACAAGATTTTGCGTCACCCAGTTCAGCGACTTTACAAATGCAGTTTTTTCATCAATCACCATTGATTTCTCGTGGGTCATACCGAAGCCGGGATTGCTGTCTTTGACCTCAACGCCTGCCTGTTCGAGGGCCGTGCGAACCTTCTCATTGTCATCCTCACCATCACGGCGGGCTGCATTGAGCATAACACGTACTTTTACTCCGCGCTGATGGGCTGCGACAACAACATTCAGCAAATTTGGGTCGGAAAAGACAAACATTTTGACATGAAGTGACTTTTTTGCAGCGTTAATTGCATCGAGGAAGGGTTTTGAGGATTCATCGGGGAGAACGATCAGTGTGCGGATTGGCATAATGTTTTCGGATTTTGAGCAGTTGTTGTTTTTATATGGGGCTGGTTATTTTATTGATGCTATATCAGGGTTTGCATCCTTGCCACCCGGGGATACTTCCGGTGGAGGTGTGGCCCCACTCTGGATGCGGTATAGCCCTGCATAAATTTCGTTACGGCTGATAAGTTGATCATGGGTGCCTTCTTCGGCGATAAAACCGTTTTTGAGTACAACAATTTTGTCGGCGTTACGAATGGTACTCAACCGGTGAGCGATGGTAATAACCGTGCGCCCCTTCATCAGAACTTCCAATGCTTCCATCACCAACTTTTCCGACTCGGTATCCAGTGCGGCAGTCGGTTCATCGAGTATAAGGATGGGTGCGTTCCGCACGATGGCCCGTGCAATGCCAATGCGCTGCCGTTGACCGCCCGAAAGCGTCATTCCGCGTTCCCCTACAAGCGATTCGTACCCATGAGGCATCTGCTGGATGAACTCATGTGCGTTTGCCATCTTTGCCGCCTCTATGATTTCCAATGGTGTTGCCTCAGGCCGGCCATAAGCGATGTTGTCGCGGATGGTACCGGCAAACAACACTGTTTCCTGTAATACAAACCCGATTTGTGCCCGAAGCAGGTCGAGTTTGTATCTGGTTACATCCAAACCATCAATCAGAACCTGCCCGGAAGTCGGATCATAGTATCGGGGAATCAAACTAAGTACGGTTGACTTTCCTCCGCCGGTCGGGCCACAGATACCGATACGTTGCCCGGGTTTGATGGTGAGATTGATGTCGCGTAACACCGGTGCTGCCGGATCGTAAGCGAAAGCAACATGATCGAATACTATTTCGCCCCTGAGTTTGCCAGGTACCAGTGCATCTGGTTTCTGGGGAATGATGGTGTCGGCATCGAGAATCATTTGAATCCGTTCCAGACCCACGGCAGCCTGTGCAATAACATTGGTCATTTTAGCGAGATCCTGCACCGGCTTGAAAAACTTGTTGAGATATGAAAGAAATACCGTCAAAGCACCAATGGTCATTGCATCTTTAAGAATAAGCCCGGCACCTCGCCATAGAACAAACGCCACGCAAAGCGAAACGGTCACAGAAACAATCGGCGAAAGGAGCGACTTGACCCGCCGTGCCTTGAGGGCAGCCTGAACGGTCTTCATACTCGCGTCTTTGAGTCGTTCCTCCTCCATGTCCTGCCGTCCAAATGCCTTTACCGAACGAACGGATTCCAAACCCTGTTGTACAACTGACACAATGTTGCTTTGATGAATGCGTACTTCATGGGTGGCCTTTTTTACAGCCTTCTTGAAACGTGCAACGAATAACAGCAGGAAAGGAGTAACACCAACTGCAACCAGGGCGAAATCGAAGTTAAGGTAGAGCATCACCCCAACCATCCCGACAATGGTCAGTGAATCAACCAAAATGCCGAGCAACGTTGTTGAGGCGAAACTCTGAATGGTTCCCACATCAGAGGTGATGGTACTCAGAAGATTGCCAACCTGGTGGGTGTCATAATACTTCAAGGAGAGGCGGTGAAGGTGATGATAGAGACGCTGGCGAAGATCATTGGCAACATATTGCGCCACACTTTCAGTATAATAGTTGTCGATATAGCCTGCAACAGCGCCGATGATGGCAATGATCACAGAACCAATCGCAGCCACCCCTGCCAAGGCCAATGTGTTTTCCCCAATTGAAAAATCACGTAACCATGCCAGATATTCCGGCAATTTATGCTTCCCTACCACATTATCAAGAATAACCTTCAGGGGCCACGGTGCAGCAATACTCATGGCCGTTTCGATGAGCATGGCCGCGAATACCACTATGAGCCATCCTTTATATGGTCGGACCAGGTCGAACACAAGATGTGACATCCCTTTACCTGGCTCACTCTTTAAAATCTTCATGCTTCCTGATTTTTCCCTGCAATTCAGCTTGTGTAAAGATAAAAAAAGATACTCTCTATCTTCTCATTTTATTTCATCCTATAAAAAATTCATGTCCGCTGGTTTTTTAACTATTATTTTTCTTTTTTTTTAACGAATAATCCATTATTAAAATCTAACTTAGCCGTTCCGGAATTTACAATGCTCCCATGAAATCCTTTGCCATCACCATTTGTCACCAGTTCAAACCGGCGATATTCAGTACAACAGTTGTGTTCTTTTTCATGCTGTTTTTTTTAAATGCCTTTGCACAGGATCCGGAGACTGATAAACTGAAATCGCGGGTTGATGTTTTGGAAAAGAAGTTAGCTGCTCAGGATTCTCTGTATATCAAATTACTTAAAAAAACCCATCCCTCATCCAGAAATGAAATAGAAAACAACTCTTTTTCGGGAGTGGTAATTTCCGGTATCAAAGGCATCACCCTGAGTATCGGTGGATTTATCGAAACTGATCTCATCCATGATATGAACCCGATGGGCGACAAATATTCTTTCACCACCTCCTCTATCGAAATGAATCCTGCTCAGGGATCGGAAAACCTGACAAACTTTAGTGTTCGGCCTTCGCGTCTTTCGTTTAAAGGCAATAATGCAGATAATAGTTTTACCACCCTGCTGGAGTTTGATTTTGAGGGGAGTAACGGGAACACCACCCCGCGATTGCGACATGCCTATGTAACATTCAAAAACTGGGGAGCTGGTCAGTACTGGAGTAACTTTATGGACAACAATAACTTTCCTGATATTCTTGATTTCGAGGGTCCCAATGCAACCATCAGCATCCGGCAGATACAAATCAGATTTTCTTTTAATACCGGGAAATCGAACAACATGGCATTTTCCCTTGAAGCACCAGGCAGTGACGTTACCCTCCCTTTGACCTGGCGTTCAAAAAACGTTTTTCCTGACTTTACAATGAGTTTTGAACAACAATTCCATAAAGGAGCCAGCCATTTACGTCTTGCTACACTGGTGCATCCGATTTCATATTATTCCGATGATGGCAACCTGAAAAACACCTTTGGATTTGCCCTGAATTTTACCGGCTCGATTCAGGTATCTAAATTGGATAACATCAATTTTCAGGCAACCGGTGGTACCGGTTTCGGGAAATACAACAATGATCTGGGCGGAATGGGTTATGATGCATTCGTGAATAAAAGTGACACCAACAAATTATCTACCGCTAATCAATTGAATTTCTTTGCTTATTATAACCACTGGTGGTCTTCAAAACTAAGCACCGCTTTGGGAGGGGGGTACGTCACTATGGGGGAAAATAAAAATTTTCCTGAGCCAGGTACCATTAAAAGTACAAGCTATGCATCGACCAATTTAATTTATTACCCCAATAATAATTTCAAATTTGGCTTTGAGGTACTCTATGGAAACAGAAGGGATGCTGATAACCAGATCAGAAATGCGCTCAGGTTTCAGCTCACTTTCTTTGCGAAAATTTAGCCTTGCAAATTTATATACAACGAACCTACTACTAAAACAACTTTATTATGGCGCTACACGAAAAAGAAAAACTCATGGCCCGGATGGATGAAGATATTTATACTTCAGCCGATTTACGCATCAGTGTCCCCAAATTCAAGATTCCGGCAAAGGAAAGTAACAGCGATGATGTTTATTCCATTATTCATGATGAACTGATGATCGACGGGAACTCAAGGTTGAATCTGGCCACTTTTTGTTCCACATGGCTTGATAACAGTATTCATAAATTGATGGATGAGTGTTTGGACAAAAACATGATCGATAAAGATGAATATCCACAAACCGCAGCCATAGAAGAACGTTGTGTACACATGCTGGCAGATTTATGGAATTCTCCTAAAAGTAAAAACACCATAGGCTGTTCTACAACAGGATCAAGCGAAGCAGCCATGTGCGGAGGTTTGGCCATGAAATGGCGTTGGCGTGACAAGATGAAAGCAGCCGGCAAAGACACTTCAAAACCAAATCTGATAACCGGCCCCGTTCAGGTATGCTGGGAGAAATTTGCGCGTTATTTCGATGTCGAATTACGGCAAATTCCAATGGAACACGGGCGGTTACTGATGAATGCAGAAGAAGTTATCAAACGTTGTGATGAAAACACCATTGGAGTAGTACCAACCCTCGGGGTTACTTTCACTTGTCAATACGAAGATGTAAAATCAATCAATGATGCCCTGGATGAATTGCAAAAAACGACCGGCCTTGACATTCCCCTTCATGTGGATGCTGCCAGTGGTGGTTTTGTCGCCCCATTCCTGACCCCCGAACTTGTGTGGGATTTCCGCTTACCCAGGGTAAAATCCATTAATACTTCCGGCCATAAATTCGGTTTATCCCCACTGGGTGTTGGCTGGGTTATCTGGCGTGAAAAATCTGATTTACCCGAAGGATTGGTTTTCAATGTCAACTATCTGGGCGGGAACATGCCTACCTTCGCACTCAATTTTTCGCGGCCCGGGGGGCAGATCGTTGCCCAATATTATAACTTCCTGCGCTTAGGGAAAGAGGGGTATCGCAGAATTCAGCAGAGTTGTGCCGATCATGCGACCTATATTGCCAGAAAACTTGATAAGTTGAATGTTTTTGATATCATCTACGACGGCCAGGGAGCTCTTCCCGGTGCGTGCTGGACATTGAAAAAAGATGCAAAGGTCGGGTTCACATTGTATGATTTATCAGACCGTTTGCGCAGCAGAGGCTGGCAGATTGCTTCTTATTCCATGCCGGAAAATCGCGAGGATCTGGTGGTGCAACGGGTGTTGATCCGTCATGGTTTCAGCCGCGACATGGCCGACCTTTTGCTGGCTGATTTCGAACGAGCAATCAAATGGTTCGAAAAACATCCGGTCAGTGGTTCAAAGGACGCCGAAGATGGTAATGGCTTTAATCACAACTAATTCAACCTGTCAATAAAGAATTTATAAATGGAAACAACAAAAAGTCCAAATATTACAACCACCCGTCTCGTTTTTATGACGGGTGCCGCTGTATTTAGTCTGCGTGGTTTATCATTCATGGCCATCGAAGAGTTAACAATGTTTTTTTATGTGCTGTTCGGCACAATCCTGTTTTTAATTCCCGCATCGATGGTTTCCGCCGAACTCGGCGGTGCATTTGGCAGTATTGGCGGGGGTGTTTACACTTGGGTGAAAGAAGCATTCAACAAAAAATTTGGCTTTCTGGCCATCTGGTTGCAATGGATCCAAAATGTAGTGTATTACCCTATCCTTCTTGGGTTTGCCGCTGCCATCATTGCCTACATGATCGGAAAACCCGAATTAAGCAACAATGGCACCTATGTTGGAATCTTCTGTATCGTTGTATACTGGATATCAACCATTATTACATTAAACGGGTCACAACTCATGTCAAAAATCGCCAGCTATGGGTTCTTACTTGGAACCATCATCCCGGGTGCGGTTCTGATCATTTTCACAATTATTTTCATTGCACAGGGAAACCCGCTCGCATTTCTGCACCCCAGCAATGTTGATGTTACTTCTGCATACTTAGTTGACGGAATCTCCCATCCTCGTTGGTTTCCTCATATCACCAGTCTTGACAATGTTACTTTTCTGGCTGCGGTAATTTTGATTTTTGCCGGAATTGAAGTTCAGGCTGTTCATGCCAACGAATTAAAAAATCCATCGAAACAATTTCCGAAAGTTCTTCTTTTTGCCGCCGCACTGATTTTCTTTCTCCAGATTTTAGGGTCATTGGCAGTCGCAGTGGTTTTACCGGAAAGCCAGATTACTTTGCAATCCGGATTGATGCAAACTTTCGAGAACCTCTTTATCAGCATGGGCATGAAATGGCTGCTGCCGGTGGTTTGTGTGTTAATGGCGTTTGGTGTTTTAGGCAGCGTCATCTCCTGGATAGCCGGTCCGAGCCGCGGTTTATTGTGGACTGCCAAAGACGGGTTATTACCCGCAAGTCTCGCCAAAGTTAACAAGAAAGGCATTCAGCAAAACATTCTTATCATTCAGGGGTTGATTGTTACACTTCTCTCCTCCATCTATTTTATCATTCCAAATGTAAGTGTGGCTTTCTTTTTATTAGGCGCTTTGACCATCGGGCTCTATCTGATTATGTATTTGTTCATGTATGCTGCCGGCATTCGTTTGCGCTATACACAACCAAACCTTCAGCGGTCGTTTAAAGTTCCGGGGGGGAATACGGGAATGTGGGCCATTGCAGGAATCGGTTTCCTGGCAGTACTTTTTGCATTTATTGTTTCTTTCTTCCCACCTTCACAACTTCCTGTGGGAAGTCCACTCGAATATGTCGGACTGGTTTTTGGAGGCACAGTGCTTTTTACCGTTTTGCCATTTATAATTATATCAGGAAAAAAATAAACACAAACTTAAACTACTATGTTAGAAACACTTAACAAACACAAATGGTGGATCATCGGATCCATTGGGCTTGCAATGATACTTTATATCATTCTTACGTAAGGTAACTCTTTTTCAGGATACAATCGCTGACTCACTCTCTGACAACGAGTTTTTCGAATCTTGATGGTATTCCGGCATCAACATTTACCAGGTAGATCCCGGACACCAAATCGATTTCGATCGAATCCTTTTGCAAATTGAGCATTGTTCGTTGTTTTCGCAACCTGCCGGTCAGGTCAAATATCCTCACCTGATGTACACCGGCAGGGGCAGCGAATTCAAAGTTTAGCAATCCTCCGAAACAGGGATTTGGATAAAAACGAAATTCCGAAGACCTGTTTATGATATTTAATCCTGTGCTATGCGTCAGAAATGCATTAAGCGCCGCTGTTGGCTTGCCATCAGATCCCCAACAGCTTAGCTGGTATCCGCTCCAGCTTTTTTCACCCTCGGGTTCCCAGTAAATTACACCCAGCCCTTTGTTGCCAGGTACTGCGATAACTTTTTCAATCACAGCCACAAGCATATTATACGTGTTCTGAACTTTTGTGTAATCGCCCCCTACTTCAACGACCATCACCTCTTTTCCATACCGCGAAACCATGTCATTCAGGTTATTTCCCAGGTTGTTGATGGTCACCTTATAATCTGTTCCCAACCAGAAGGGATAATACGACAAACCGATGATATCATACCGTACCCCCCGGCTTTTTGCATTATCAAAAAAGGTTCTGAACCTGCTGTTATCATTACCCTGATCCAGGTGAACTATCACTTTTATTGAACTGTCAACCGCCTTGGCGGCATCATATCCTTTGTTGAGCAGTTGTGCCAATTGTGCCCAGTTGCCAGTGCTTCCGTCGGGCCAGAGCATCCCTCCGGGGATCTCATTGCCAATTTGCGCCCATGAAGGAGTAACACCACTTTTTTTCAGGGTATCCAGCACGTCAAAGGTATGATTGTAAACATCTGTCAGCAATTGGCTGAATGTGTGGGATGCCCAGGCAGCAGGCTTGTTCTGCTTCCCCGGATCGGCCCACGAATCACTGTAATGGAAGTCGATCATCACCCTCATTCCCATCTCTTTTGCCCTGATGGCCATGGTAACGACTTCGTTTTTACTGCAGTGGCCACTCACCTTATCGCCCGACGGATTGACCCATACGCGTAACCGGACCGTATTGATCCCTTTTTCTTTCAGTATCTGAAGGCAATTTTTTTCGGTTCCGGTACTGTCTTTGAATTTATACCCTGTAGCTTCCATTTGCTCCAGCCAGCCAATATCGGCGCCTCTCACAAATTGCGCGTTCAAAGATTGCCCGAGGGAAAATATATAAACAAGGATACATAATGCCCATGCCAGGTTTAAAGGACGTAAAATTGAATATTTTGACATATACACAGGATTTGTTCATAACAAAGATAACCATTCTCCCTTTCCAAACAAAGCCAATTATTCCTATTTTAAAATCCAGGCTCCAAATTCCAAATTCCAGGGTAAAAAATAATGACCGCTGGTTTAAAAAGCCTTGAAAGGAGGTTTTGGCATTTGAGGCCTGAAATAAATAATAAATATTTGCCCCTGTATTTGACTTTTTGATCTATTTTGTATATTTACACACCTATTTGTCTGGTAACTATTTGTGTTTGATTGCGCAAACGGTTTCGTCACATGACAAATGTTGTCAATTCTTTTATGTTGTATCTTAAATCAGGAGCCATGAAAAAATTTATTAAATCGTTGATCCTCGTCCTGTTATTCGCCGGCATCTTCCTTTCATCTGCAGTTGCACAGCAATACCTGGCCGGTGCCAGTTTAAACGGGAAATGGGGTTTTCTTGACGCCAAAGGAACCTGGGTTATCAAACCGGGATTTGATGATGTACATAACTTCTCCGAAGGTCTGGCCTGTGCCAAATCAGGAGATAACTGGGGTTTTATTGGCATAACGGGAGAATGGGTTATTAAACCTGTTTATAAACGCACAGAAGATTTTTCGGAAGGGCTTGCGCGCGTCATCGACCGTAATGCCGGCAAATGGATATATATTGACAAAACAGGGAAGCAGGCCTTCAACGAACAATTTGAAAATTGCATGAACTTTTCCGAAGGGCGAGCCGCTGCCAGGGCCTCCTCCAGGTGGGGCTACATCGATAAAAGTGGAAAATATGTGATTCCCGATAAATATGAGCATGCTGAAACTTTTAGTGATGGAATGGGGCGCGTAGCACTCGATGGGGTTTACGGATTTGTAAACCCATCAGGAGAATGGGCGCTTAAAACCAGCCTGGAGAACATTCGTGATATGAACAACGGAGTGGCGCCCGCCAAAGGCAAAAAAGGCTGGGGTTTTATCGATCGTACAGGAAAAGAGATTGTTGCAATGGTCAACGAACATGCAGCAAATTTTTCCGAAGGGCTCGGCCGGTGCAGGAACAAGGATAAGTGGGGATTTTATGATGCCACAGGTAAACTCATCGTTCCGTTTACTTATGATAATTGCCGGGATTTTTCACAAGGAATGGCTGCCGTAAATGTTGGAAAAAATTGGGGGTACATCGACAAAACAGGCAATATGGCAATCAAGCCTCAATTTGACAAAGCCCTCGATTTTTTTAACGGGCTTGCCCCTGTCAGAAATGGAAAAACCTGGGGCTATGTTGACCTCACCGGAAAAATCACCGTACCTTTCCAATTCGATGAGGCTTACCCCTTCGTAAAAGCAGACTAATCCATATTATCGCTTCAGTCAAGTGGCCAGATAGAAAATATTGTTGCCATTTGCCGGATAATTTCATCATTATTCATTTAACTTTGTGCATATAAAAACATCGTAACTAATCAGTTGTAAATATTAACGTTATTAACAGTTTTATGCGGTAATTAACAATATGGTTCGCTGGTTTAATTTTGCTTTTTTGAAATCCAGCACATGCTAACAAATATTATTTTAAATGTTGATAAACAATCGGTTGCGTTCTTTGAAATAATGAATTTCAGGTTTAGTTTTGCAGTATAA
>CAIQUS010000018.1 GCA_903875045.1 uncultured Bacteroidales bacterium | reverse complement strand
ATATAAAGGACTGGATCACTTTTCAGTTGTATAAAGAGTTAACAGACGATCAAATGATAACCAAAATGTATGATCGCCACATTAAAAGGCAAATGGATATAAACTATTCATATGCGAAATTTTGAATCTGTCAAAGTAGAAATAATTGCAATAATAGTAATGGCAAGTATTCCGAACAGAAAATAGACAATCCTTTCGGTTCTTATATCCTTGTACCTGATTTTTAAAAGCACATATTCGTTTTCGGATTGAATTTGTGAAATCTGAGCAAATTTAAGCTCCTTAAAAAGGGAATCGTTGGCAATGGCATAGCTTCTCATGTATTCCATTGCCTTGCCAGGCTCGCCCAATGCCACGTAAATATCAGACATTAACAGCAAAATTTCATTTCTTTCTGCCTGTGTTATTTTAGCAACGCCGGCAAAATTATTCGCACTGTCAATAAATTCCTTCGCCTTTTTTGCATTATCCTCTTTCAAATACAGGCGTGCCTTTAATACATACAGGTTAAAAAGCTCGCTATGATCCTCTGCCTTTTCAGAAATAAAAAGCGATGAATCAATGTATGCGTTGGTTTGCCGGTAATCCTTCAAATGAAACAGGGCTTGAGCCTTGAGCAGAAAAATATATGCAAGCGAAACAGAATCATATTTTGTATTCAATTGATTGCCTGTTTCTTTGCGCGATTCATCGAATAATCTCAGGGCCTGGCTATAATTACCGTCTTTCATAGCAATAAGGCCCAGGTTGTTTGTTATTACCCTGTGCCGCCACGAATTCCATACCTCAACGCTGCCTTTTACTTTCTGTACTTCGGTATAATAGCGTCTGGCTTTCGAAATGAGGCCTGTGCTAAAATACAAATCGCCCAGCAGGTGCAACACGTTGGCTTCCTGTTCAATATTGCCATATTGAACAGCTTCGTCTCTCGCATGCAAGGTGTAAATCATGGCACTGTCGTAAATGCCGGCATTTTTGAAAAATGTACTTTTAAGGACATAGAGGCTGCTTACATAGCTGCCCAGGTGATGATCGTGTGCAAACCTCAGGCAGGAATCTATTAAGACCTGGTTGTTTGACGGCGCAATTTTGGCATAATGGCGCATGACGAGAAAATAGTTTTCCCCTTTCAAAACATCATCCATTGCGAGCAGGGTCATGGTACCCCTCATCTCCGTTTCCCTCCTTTCGAGGGAAAGGTTGTATAAAATAACCTTTACGGAATCTGTCAGACTTTTATCAGGAATATTTTTGAGATTCCTGATCCTTTCATTGTACGAATGTTCTCCCATTATCATACATGGAGCCATCAATAAAAGAATCAAACAGCGTATCCTCATCGCTGAAAATATTTATTCAAAGATATAAAAAATGTTCAAAAACGTCAATTTTGTTCAGATTGATCAATCTGGACAAAGTTTGTACGAATCCGGACATCTTTTTTGATAATTAGTTGTACTATCGTACAGGAAGCTAATTTAACATAACAAAAGGAAGCATTATAATGAAAAAGACTTTACTAAATCTTATGAAAATGGGAAAAAAAATCCGACTGCTGGTAATATTCGTACCGCTGTTAATTCAACTTTCCTCTTTCGCACAAGGGGTGATAAAAGCCGAAACAGGTGCCCGCATCGTGAGCGAAACGGGCAGTTACTGGGTGCTTGATAATGGCGCCTTTTCCCTTACCAGCCCTGATGCAGCCACACCGGTTACCATGGCTAACCTTACCATTGTAAGTGATGCTTCGCTCACCATTCCGCCGCTTAACTATTTAACAGTAACAGGCATACTTGCCAACAATGCCGGGAATAGCGGCCTGGTTGTGAATTCCGATGCCACCGGCGACGGTTCGCTGATAAACGGTACGGCTGCTGTTGCGGCTACGGTAACCCGCTATATCACCGGCGTATCGCAGGCATGGCATTTACTCTCATCACCGGTTGCAGCGCAGGCCATCAGCCCGGATTTTACTGCCGATCCGGCGACATCTTATGATTTCTTTGCCTGGTACGAACAGGCAAGTGTCTGGGCCAATTTTAAAAACACAACCGTAACACCGACCTGGAATACAGTCAATGGAAGTACTAATTTTACGGTTGGCAAAGGCTATCTTGTTGAATATCTGGCAGCGACCAATCCAACCAAACAATTTACCGGTAACCTGAACGCCGGATCGGTTACGCCTGCACTTACAAAAACTGGTGCAGGTACGTATGCCGGGTACAACCTCACAGGAAATCCTTATCCGTCGGCCATTGACTGGAAGGCTGCAAGCGGCTGGGAAAGAAGTTCACTGATCATGAACAGTGGCGGGTATGACATGTATATCCTGAACGATGCTGCCGGAAACTATTGTTCGTACAACAGTGCCGGATCAAGCGGGATCAACGGAGGCACACAGTATATTGCAGTTGGTCAGGGATTTTTTGTAAAAGCAGCATCAGCGGGCACGCTTGGTATGGCCGATGGAATAAGGCTCCATAATACTCAGCCATACCTTAAGTCAACCAATGCAATCACCAACATCCTCCGCATGAAGGTTGCAGGCAACGCAAATACTTACTCCGATGAAATTGTCGTTGAATTTGGCCATCAGCAAACCAGCGGCGGCGCCGAAAAGATGTTCAGCTTCTACGAAACTGCGCCCAGCCTTTATACGGTAAAGGCCGATGGCAATTATTCCATTGATTTTCGTGGCGAACCAGGTGCTGTTACCATCCCGCTAAGTTTTAAAGCAGGTGCAGATGGTAGCTATACACTCACTGCCAGCCAGCTTGAATCGTTTACTTCATCTACAGCAATTGCGCTGGAAGACCTGAAACTGAACACCACGCAAAGCCTCATGCAAAACCCGGTTTACACTTTTTCCTCCACCAAAACCGACGATGGCGCCCGGTTCCTGCTCCATTTTGGCGGCGCTTTCAGCATTGGCGAAAATGCAAAGGGAAAGCCCATCATGGTTTATGCTTCGGGGAATACGGTTTGCATTTCAAATACTTCGGGAGGTGCGATAAATGGCGATGTGTATGTTTACAACACCATCGGACAACTCGTCATGCAGCAGAAACTCGGCGGTGAAACCCAGGCGAAGATAACGCTGAACGTCACCACCGGGTGCTACCTTGTGAAGGTTGTAACCAGTGAAAACACCTGTTCAACAAAGGTGTTTGTGAAATAACATGGTTAAAGAAAAACAAGAAAAGTAATAATTGCACCATTTAAGGATCTTAGAATTATGAAAAACATAGTTAAATCATTCGTCCTTGCCCTGATGCTGACCGGCCTCATGGCCATTGCCCAAATCAGCCTGGCCCAGGCTCCGCCTCCCCCGCCGGTGGATAAGGGCACCAATACCAACAAAGCCCCAGGGAACGGTGGTGGCGCCCCCATCGATGGCGGAGTGGTGTTATCACTGGCCATGGTGGCCGGTTTTGGTGGCTGGAAATTGCACAAAAGCTGGAAATGCAGAACCGCATAATCTGAAAAGAGGACCACCCGGGTTTAAAAAATCCGGATGGTCTTCATTTCTCGTCAGTCACCAGATCGTGATTTTTAAGAATCTCTCTTATTTTCTCCGGGCTGATCTGTGCCATATTTGACAGGAATTCAATCGTGCCGCCGGTTTTGTAACCATTCACAATCATCAGCTCTATTCCTTCAATCTTCCCCTCAATCTTCCCCTCAATAAAAGAGTCGGCAAGCAAGGTGCGTTCAACGCTGATGCTGTCCCAGTATTTGTCGTAAGCCATCAGCTCCGATTTACTGTAACTGCT